>NZ_JADGMM010000009.1:0-179565 GCF_020662275.1 Clostridioides sp. ES-S-0006-03 | reverse complement strand
GTGTTTATTGACTACAGGGCTAAAAAAGAGAAATCTGCTTAGTCTTAATTTTAGTGCAAAAAACTAACAAAAATAATTAATAAAAAATTGCTAAAAACACTTGATTTTACTTAGCAGGTTTTTATTTCTTAAAATATATAAATTCATTTACATTTTGCCTATACTTCATCTACACTTTGCAGACGTTTATGGTTTTAAAATTAGGTACAATAAAATCATAAATTAAGAAAGAGGTGTATTAAATGGCAACAGTTTATGAATTTAATTATACAGGAAGAGAACAAAGTGTTACATTAAAACCTGGCAAATATAAAATGGAGTGTTATGGTGCTTCTGGCGGTATTAATAATTCTTCTTGGGATACTAATGCTAGAGGCGGATATTCTAAAGGCGAACTTACATTAAACAAACTAACTACATTGTATGTTTATGTTGGGGAAACTGGTTTTGCTTCTTCATCTACTAGTAATAACACTAAAAAAGGTTTTAATGGTGGAGGTAAAGGTTATTTAAATCAACAGGTTATGGGGACTTATTTTTCTATGTACGGTGGTGGTGCTACGGATATAAGGCTTGTTGGAGGTGTTTGGGATAATTCTCAAAGTTTGCTTTCTCGTATAATTGTTGCTGGTGGAGGTGGTGGTGCATATTATCCTCATACTGGTGGTGCAGGAGGTGGATTAGAAGGAGGTACTGGATATAGCGCAAATTCTACACATCGCCCTGGCGGTACACAATACCAAGGTGGTATTGGTCGTGTAAGTACAGAAAATGGAAGTTTTGGAAAAGGTTGTTCCGTTATAACAGGAGATGGAAACGGAAATGGAAGCGGAGGTGGAGGTGGCTGGTTTGGTGGCTCTGCTATAATAGGAGTTGGTGGAGCAGGAGGTGGAAGTGGTTATGTGTTAACCAAAGATAGTTATAAACCTATTGGATATATACCAACCAAAGAATATTGGCTAGAAAATGTAACTCTTACAGTAGGTGGAAATGCTGTAAGTGCACATGGTTATTGCCGAATAGCTTTACTCCAAGCATTACCCTTTTTAAATATATCTTCTTATAACTCCACACAAGCAACATTTAAAGCTGACCACACAGACCCTACACTATTAACTAAAATAGAATATTTTATAGATGATGTATTAAAAGAAACTATAACAACCGATTTAACTCTTGAAAAAACAATTAACTATACATTAGAAGATAATGCACTCCATACACTTAAAATAGTTGTTACAGACAATGCCAATGCTACAGCAGAAAAAGTTGTAAGTATAAGTAAGAATATAATGCCATTAGGTGATGATGCCAGTCTACAAGACATAGCAACAAAAGTTAGCGAAATGAAAGATGGTTTAATCAATGGAAAAACTTCTATTATAAATGTATTAGCATTAAAGAACATTGAATCAAGTTTGAACAATTCTTTAGTAGAATTGTCAGAGAAAGTAAAAGATTCTTTTGATAGTTCAGATGCTAGTGTGCAGGATTTAACAAATAAATTAACACAAGCTAATAACACTATAAGTCAGTTAAATACTCAAATTTCTAATCTAAAAATAGCAAAAGGAATTTTTTCTATGACAACTAGATTAAGCTCATATGCCTCTGATGCAGGATTTAACATATATAGTCATAGCAAAACACAAGATAAAGCTTACTTTATAGAGATTAATAACCTAGAATTTACACCAGATTTAATTATATTAGAATATAAAAGTTATGATGGCTCAAATCAATATACAATCTGCTCGTTTATAGAAAGTCCTGGTTATAGTCAATACTATTTTTTAGAGTTTTATAGTTTAATAAACTCAAATATAAGAACAGATGAGTTTAAAAGAGTAACAAAAAGGGAATTTGGATATTTTAAAATACCAATTTGTATTTATCAAACAGTAATTGAGCAACAATATAATTTAGAAGGAAATGTAATAAAATGGACAGCATTACAAATATAAAAGAGGTGATAATATGAACAGAAATAATAGAATAATTTACGACCAAACAGGCAATATATGGCTTCAAACTGGAGAAGCAACAGGAGATATATAAGAGTGGTCAAAAATAACTGAATTAAACTTTTTAGATATCGAATGTGGAAGTATAGACTATAGTAAACAGTATATAGAGTCTATAAATGCAGTTACAAAATAAGCAGTTTTAAAATATATACTAACAGAATAAGGAACTATAAAAATTTTTAAGGGCTTAATTAAATCTAAGTCCTTTTTTTATTTCAATTAATTAGGAGGTTTTCATGAATGAAGAACTTTTCAACGCAGATTTAAAAAGACATGAAACAAGAATAAATAAGCATGGTGAAGAAATAGACGAATTAAAGATAGCAAATATAGAGTCTAAAGCAGAGTTAAAAGCATTGTGTGAGAATTTGAACTCGCTTACAAGTATGCTAAAGTGGCTAATTGGAACAATGATTACAACATTAGTAGGATTCTTTATATTTGCTATCCAAAGAGGAATATTTTAATTAATTAGGAGGAAAATAAATGGATAATTTAATAAGTTTCATACCAGAGCAGTTGCTAATTTTAGTTGCTGCTCTTTATGTTATAGGAGCAGGTTGTAAGAAGTATAAACAGTTAGATAACAAGTATATTCCAGTAGTGTTATTAGCACTTGGGATAGGTTTTTCAGTATGGATGCTGGGATTAAATCCTAGTGCAGTCTTACAAGGTGTAATTTGCTGGGGTATATCTATAGGTATAAATCAAACTTACAAACAATTAAAGGATGGTGAGAAATAATGAAAATAGGTATAAATTGTGGACATACAAAAACAGGACCAGGAAGTGGAGCTATAGGTAAAATAAATGAGTCAACAGAAACTAGGAATGTAGGATATAAAGTAATAGATAAATTAAAAACCTTAGGTAATAATGTAGTCGATTGTACTATAGACAAGGCATCTACACAAAGTGAGTGTCTATCTAAAATAGCTACACAGGCGAATAGACAAGACTTAGATTGGTTCATATCAATACACTTCAATGCTGGAGGTGGCAAAGGATGCGAAGTGTATACCTATAAAGGTAAACAGTATCAAGATGCTATAGATGTTTGTAAAAAAATATCTGATTTAGGATTTACAAACAGGGGAGTAAAAGATGGAAGTGGATTATATGTAGTGAAGAAAACTAAAGCAAAAAGTATGCTAATAGAAGTATGTTTTGTTGATACAGAAGATGCTAATAAATATTTAAGTTTAGGAACTGATAAATTAGCTACCGCAATAGTAGAAGCTATAACTAAACATATAAGTTCAGCAGAAGAAAATAATTACAATAGATATAAACATACAATAGTGTACAGTGGCGATGATAAAGTATCAGCAGACATCTTAGGATTATATTACAAGAGATTAAAAGAAAGTTATTTAGTAGTAGATATAAAAGACTATAAGCCACATCAAACACAAAATCTGTATGTAATTGGTGGAGTAACTTGTAATAAGATGAAAGAAATGAGTAAGACCACAGGAGAAAAGTTTACTCAGATATATGCTGATGATGTATGGTTAACTATGGATAGAGCTAGAGAGTTTGTAAAAGAAAAGTTATAGAATTGACATACACTAAAATAGGTAAGACGAATTTTATATAAGATTCTTCTTATCTATTTTAATGGGTTAAATTTTATACTAAAGCACACTCGCACAACAAAATCATTATTCTATGAAGGCAAGACTCTACAATATCTTCTCCATATTTTTTAATGAAATCATCAAGCTGAGTTTCTATGAATGAATAATATTCTTTTAAATTAGCAATATATGCAGTCATTATGTGAATACATTCATCAATCATATCATTAAACATAAGCAATCCCCCTAGAAAATGAAAAATAAAAAATATTCAGTAAATTATGCATATTATGTTATCTAAAATCTTATTTAAATAATACTTTTTTTAAAAATATTTTACAAGTAGATATGCGAAACTAGTCATTATAATTGTAAAACTAGTTATATTTATTAATTGTATAGCCAAAGAGAAGTACACAGCTATAAAAGGTAATGATTTGATACACTTTACAAAGTATTAGATTTTATCAATAGATAGAAGTAAATACTATATGAAAGAATTATAAATATATGGAAAAATATGTTTAATATCGTTTTGATTAAGGTATAAATTTAATGAATAGAATGATAAGGGGTGGATAAGATGTTAATACATGATAAGAGCTTTTATCCAAATAATATTTATCCAACAATAGACTTTCTAAAGATAAAAAGGCAATTAAAATCAATATACAAGAATGATTTATCTGATTGTGGAAGCATATGTATAATAGAAAGAAAAGACTATTCTATAAGTATAAATAGCATAGGTGAGATAAATATATATTATGATTCAAGATATGAAAATAAGATACAGAGTATAGTTGGTGAGATTGAACAGTTATTTAAGTCTCAAGTTAAAAATTTTAGTGTATCAAAATTTAATCATTGATGATTAATAAGGTAGCAACTAGCTTAAGTTGCTACCTTTTAAAGCGTAGGTATATAAGAAACTAAGTATAGCCATTTTCCAAATATCAATGATAGTATAAAGCCCGAAAGAAATATACCTAATATATACCATAAAAAAGTATTTAGATTCTTTTTCATAAATAACCACCAACTTATATTATATTTAATCTTCTTAATTAAAGTATATCAATAATAAGTATAAAGAGTATCTAAAATATTACAAATATATGTAATAAAATTTAATGATAATATATTAAATATCAAAAAATATAACTATTCTACAAAAATAGATTGAAATTTCTGAATATTTATATTATAATTTATATAAACAAGGAGGTGTTCTTATGAAATTAAAAAAACTTGTACCATTTGTAATATCAGTGTTAATGATTTTTCAAGTATGTGTACCATTTACTTTTGCTGATGAAGACCCCCCTGAAAAAATTCCTCAAAGGATAATAGATTTAGCAAATCACAACATTAGACCTAGAAATGAAGACCCTAAGAGTAAAGTAATGTTAAACAGTAAAGATATCAAAAATTTAATATCAACAGAAGAAGATACAATATTAGATGTTGTAAAAATAGCTGAAAATAAAGATTCAGAAACATTTGACGCAACTGTAATAGTAACTAGAGCTATACTTAACAAATATCAGGAAGAAATACTTGCAGATGTAAAGTATTTTGTAAAAATGACATATGATAAACGTAATTTGCCTGATGGATATCCTGGATATAAAATAACTAATGTGAGTGGCGGTGTTATATCTAAGTCAGACCCACAGATGACTCCTACAAAACTATATCTACGTTCAATTTCTGGTTACAGTAGATATCTTAATGCTACAGGTAATCGTACTTCTGGAATAGAAAAATTTAATTCTACAACATGGAATTCACCAAAAATGGGTTCTACATATTCATTTTCTCCAAGTTCTAATTACTACTATGATGCTAGTGGAGCAGGTGGAGTAAATGCACAGGCTCATTTAACAGTAAAGAGAAGTGTATCAAGTGCCACTTGGACTGATTATGTAGATGTTTTTATAGGAACTAGATTTGGTTTAACATAAAATATAAATATGGAATTTAGGTGCTTTTTATGAAAATTTTTTTATATGTTTTATATAGTTTTATAGTTATTACAATTAATTTTATATTAAAAGAAAAAAATTACAACTTTATTTTATTAGCAATATTTTTTATACTCCTATTAATTCAAAATGGGGTATTAAAAACAGGTTATCAAAATAGAGCCACCTTTTATCAAGACAATTACTTTAATGAAGAAAATAAAAATGATGAGATAAAACTTATGACTATAAAGAATTTTATATTTTTGTCTTTACCATTATGCTTTAATATACTATTCAACTATTTAATTTCTTAAATTGCATTTAGATTTATTTTAGTAGTAGATAAATTAAATTTAAATATTAGACAAAAAGGTGATAGATAATTTCTATCACCTTTTTAATATATTCTACTTCAAAAATAATTTTTTATTAGTTAAAAAAATTATATAAAATTATAGTATATGTTGTAATAATAATACGAACAAAATTTATTCTACAAAATAAAATTGATGTTATAATAAAAATAATTCATTTTGATATTTGTACCCTTGTACACTTCAAGCATCCTAAAAGGGTGCTTTTTTTATTTCCAATTCTCATCAATTTATACAAAGGCAAATACTCAAGAAAGCTATTCAAACTATCTTAAAACCGATTGTATTAGCTCTTTACTTAATACTATCAACAATTTATGATATAATAAGAAAATAGAAGTGTACTACCAATACACTTCTATAGTTACAACTAAGCATTCTCATGAGCGGGAGTGCTTTTTTCATTTCTCCAAACAATGTTGTTTACTTCATCAATGATTATCAAATCAATCTTATTATCTTTCAATATTTCTGTTGCAGTACAAATAAGATTATCTAAGTCAAAACTACGAGTTATTTCTAGTTGCTTGTTATTTACAAGTCTTTTTAGTATATAAGTCTTAAAACACATCTATATTACTCCTTTAATTTTATTGTTAGAGTTATTTCTGATTTAGTAGAAATAATTTCTAATTTATTATAAATATAATATGTCTTAAAGTGTATGTCAATACAAAATTCTAATAAAATAGAAGTTTGTTTTGACATTATAGAAATATTGATGTTATCATTTACTCAAGAGAGGTGATAAAATGATTTCATATAAACCTTTATGGAGAATGATGTTTGATAAAAATATTAAAAAAATGGAATTTAAAGAAAAAGCAAATATAAGTAATGGAACTCTTTCAAAGTTAAGTAAGAATGAATATGTTGCATTAGCTGTAATTGAAAAAATATGTTTAGTTTTTGATTGTACTCCAAATGATGTTATAGAAATAAAAAAAGATATTGAGTAGTAAAATTTATGATACTAATGTGATACTAATATGTTTTACAGTGTGTTAGAAAATATGGAAATAATAAAAATAATAGATTAGCTTACATGCAATAGACGAGATTTTATCAGATTATAAAGAAAAGTAATCCTTCTGGTGTTATAAAACATATAAAGAAAAAACATAGAGGTCAATTGAGTAAAGACATTTTTAATGATATACTAGAAACTATAAAAACAGTGCTAAAATCTCCTGAGTATATAGGAAGTCATCCTAAAAAACCTGGTAAAAGTGTAGAATTTGTAAAAAAACTTGATGATTATATATTAGTTGCTACAGAACTAGATACAAAAAAGGGATATCTATATGTCTCTTCATTATACGCCATAAAAGAAGCAAAATTAGAAAGTAGAATTAGTAGTGGAAGAGTATTACAATATGATGGTTAACATAATATTATTAATTTTTCCTAAAGCATTGAAAAATATTATCAAATAAGTTATAATATAAATATATATGTAAATATTTATTTATTAGATTTGAGGTTGGAAAAGGCACCCAATACGCTGCTTATAGGGTAGTTAATAGAGATGCAGGATACGCCGCCCTGCCAAATCTAATTAAATTTAAAAGAGAGGATTAATTCCTCTCTTATTGTTTTTTTAATTAATTTATTTAAAAGGGTTAAAAATATGGAGATATTTAGCACAAAAGAAATAAGATGTTTAAATGCTAATGAAGAATTGTATTTAGAAACTGCATCAAAATTTTTGATATACAGTGAAAGAGTAGGAGACTTATATTAAAGAGTTTTCAGATACTTATATTATAGAATTTTTGGAATGTAGTTTAGAATTCTTATTATATATATAAATACTAGAAAGAACTTTTTATTAGTTTTTAAAAATTTAGTTAGAAACTATATCATTATGGAAAAAAATGTATTATAATATTTAGAAATATTATAATAAGGAGCGATTGGATATGAACTTATCAAAAAAAATAGAAGATAAAAGAAAAGCTAAACAAAGAGCTGAAAAAGCCAAACAAGCTAAAATTGCAACGGCTGGTGTTGTACTAGGAGCTGTTACTGGTGCAGTTGGAGGAGTATTACTAGCACCTAAATCAGGAAAAGAAACAAGAGAAGATATAAAAGATGCATCTCAACAAATTGCGGATAAAATAAACATGAAAACAGTGGATGTAAAAGGTAAGATGTCTGAGAAATTAGAAGACAGAAACGGAAATTTCATTGAATCAAAGCAAAAGATAAGAAATTATATAGATAATAAAAAACGTGTTGAAGATTCTAGCGAGGAAGATAAAGTAATAGACATTGTTGAACCAGTAAGTGTCACTGAGGAATAACAATGAATAACACAATAACAATTAATATTAGTATAATATATGTATTATTAGCTATACTTGGGTGTATCGCTTTAATTTATTTAATTATTGTACTTGCTAAATTACATAAGATTTTAAATACTGTTGGAAATGTATTAAATGAAAATACTCAAAATATAAATACAACTTTAAATAATCTTCCTAGTGTTGTAGATAGTTTTGGAGAAGTAGGCGAGAATATGAAAGATGTAACAGAGGCTGTTACTGAAGTTACAGCAGACTTTCTTGTTACTAAAGACAGCGTTAAATCAAATATGGATGTCATAGTTGATATATTAACTATAATTAAAAATATTTTTTCAGATAAAAAATATTAATACGATAAGCTTTAGTATTTCTGTGAATTTAAAACTTTACTAAACTAATTTTCCAGAAAACACTTTATAAAGTACAAATAAATAAAGATGTATCTATTGATGAATAAACATAATAAGTAGATACATCTTTTTATTATATAGTTATAAAATAATATCTATTTTATAACTTACCTACTTGTCTTAATGCTAATTTTACAGTTTCATATCTATCAGCACCATTTATTATTACATCACCTTTTACAAGATTATTAGCTTCTCCACCTACAACATAAACTTTTTTGCCTAAACCTTGCTTATAGCTAGATGCTTCTACTACTAAAGCATCTTTCAATTGCCAGTATAAAATTTGAGCAGCAACTTTATCAGCGTCCCCCTTATAAACTATTACATTTTCATACACTTTATCTCCCCCTTGAGAATTTGATATAGATTTATTTAATATTCCTTCTGCTATTAACTTAGCAACTTTATCTTTATTATTAACATAGTAATCTGTATCTGCTTTGCTATCTACAAAGCATACTTCTATTAGTATAGCTGTTGCGTTAGTGTGATTAAGCCAATAAAGATCTCTAACATCAGATTTTGCACCTCTATTTTTAAATACTGTAGCTAGTTTAGCATTTACCTTTTCTGCATATGCTTTTCCATTATTAGATTTATATATAGTTTCTGTACCTTCTGGGGCTGAAGTTGTAACATTTGCATTAAAATGAATCTGAACAGCTAAATCAGCTTCTTGTTTATTTGCTATAGCACATTGGTCAGCTAAATGATTATTTGATGCATCAACTTTTCCTGTATAAACAGTAGCCCCTCCTAATTTAAGCCATTTAACTATTAAGTCATTCATTATTCTTGTTTCTTTACTTTCGTTTATATATCCTACAGCTCCTGTACCTTTCCCAGTTAAAGTGTGCCCTGGTATTACTACTACTTTCAAATTATACATCTCCTTTATGATTAAATTTAACTTCTATTTAATATATGCACAATTTAAAATTTTGTTTCTTTTTATACTTTAATTATCTAATATAAAATATTTTGTAAAATTATAGAATAATATGTGTAAGTATTAAAATTGCAATTTTGTATATAACACATTGCTTGATTGTAATAATCTCAAGGCATATTCATCCATCCTATATCCAGTTTTATAGTAGATATGTTTAATTCCAGATTGAATTATGGCCTTAGTACAATTTAAACAAGGAAAATGGGTTACATAAATAGAACAATCTTTAACTGATATGCCTTCTTTAGCACAATAGTAAAGGGCATTTTGTTCGGCATGAATGGTTCTAATACAATGACCATCTCTCATCTCATGACCAACTTCACTACAGTGATTATCTCCAGATATACTACCATTGTATCCAGTAGATACGATTCTGTTTTCTGAGTTAACAATTATAGCTCCAACATAAGCTCTGTCACAAGTACCTCTTTCAGCTACTGTCTCACATAATCTCATAAAATACTCTTGCCATGAACATCTATTTTCAAGTTTACTTTCCAAACTAAATACCTCCAAATCTTATCTTTAATATATAAGATTTATACCTCAAAAACAGTATTAAAAACAAATTTGTTTTATAGCTAAAAGTATAAAAGATAAAATAAATTTTAAATTGTTTTTTTAATAATTAAATCTTATTTCATTAAACTTTTTATAAAATTTTCATCATAAAATATGAAAACTGTCTTAATAAAATCAAGACAGTTTTTTTATAATCAAAATTTATAACACAAGTTCATATTTTTCTTTAAACTCTTTTACAGCTTCAGGCCATGCCTTTTGTTCTGTAATACCTTTTTCTTTGGCTATTTTAATTGCAATTTCTCTTATCATTGCAGCTCCTTCTAATATTCCCATTTTTAATCTCCCTTCAAGTATCTTTTTGTACAGAATATAAATAGTGCTGAAATTTCTTACATATTACATCTACTACAATATCTATACAACATATAACTTATGAATTCCTTTTATTTTTATGCGCCTTTAACCGACATATAATTATATGCATTAAGCCTTAAAATTATGAATTTGATGATAATTATTTTTTATCTTTTATATACAATTGTGTAAGTTGCAAAATAGGGTAATCAGTATTTTAATTGTTCTATTACTTTATAATATACTCAATAAAAAATAAGATTGTATGATACATCTCCAGATATTATGGAAAGATGAATTGTACTATTGGATTTATGTAATAAAATCAGTAAAAATCTAACTTATTTTACTGATTTTATACACTAAAAACTGTAGGTAAATTTGCTTTATGTTTCTCACAAATATTCCTACAGTTTCACATATTAAAGTTATATAGTTATAATTTTTTAATTGTACAATTCTAGTATTTCTAGAAAACTATCCTATAAATACTAGAATGATTAAAATTTACTAAATAATATTTTTTATTTATCTAGAATTATATATTTTTTCAATAATGTTAACTATAGCATACATTGCCCATGCACAAACAGCTAACACGAATACACCCATCATTACTAAATCTAACTTAAATACTTGACTGCCATAAACTATCAAGTATCCTATTCCATATCTTGATACTAAAAATTCTCCTACTATAACACCTACCCAAGCCATACCAATATTAATCTTAGTTAAGTTTATTAAATTTCCTGTATTTGCGGGTAATATAAGTTTAAATAGGATTTGTGATTTGCTAGCTCCAAAACTCTTTAACATCTTAATTTTTTCTTCATCTATATTCATAAAGTAATTATAGGCTGAAAGTATGGTAACAACAACGGAAATAGTTACAGCTGTTACTACAATTCCTTCTATTCCAGCACCAACCCAAACTATAATTATAGGAGCCAAAGCAGTCTTAGGAAGAGCATTTAAAACTACCAAAAATGGGTCTAATATTTTTGATAATTTTTCTGACCACCAAAGAGCAATAGCTACTAAAATACCTAAAACAGTTCCTATAACAAGACCAAGAACTGTTTCATATACAGATACTCCAATGTGTTTAAATAGTTGGCCACTAGATGCATATTGAATAAACAAATTGTAAATATCACTTGGTTTGCTGAATAGAAAAGTATTTATAACATTTAAATCAGCTAAAATCTCCCAAATTATAATAAAGCCAATTAAAATTAATAGTTGATAAAATAATACATTTCTTTTTTCTCTTTTTACACCTTTAATATAGTTTATATATCCTTCAGATCTTTTATTAAGCCTCATGTGTATCTAGCTCCTTCCATAAGATGTCGAAATACTTTTGAAAATCGGGAACTTTACGTGTTTTGAGAGGCGTTTTTGTTCCATCCATATTAAGTTCAATGTCATAAATATTTTTTATAGTAGCTGGTCTTTTAGATAGTATTGCAACTTTATCTGATATGCTTATTGCTTCACCAATATCATGTGTAACTAAAATAGTAGACTTATTTTCATTTTTAATAATACTATAAACATCATCACAAACCAACAGTCTAGTTTGATAGTCAAGAGCTGAAAAAGGTTCATCTAAAAGTAAAACATCTGGATTTACAGAAAGTGTCCTAATAAGAGCAACTCTTTGTCTCATACCACCAGATAATTCTTTAGGATACATACTTCTGAAATCCCATAGTCCATAAGTCTTTAAAAGCTCTTCAACTCTATCTAAAGATTTTTTATCTTTTTTACCTTGAATTTCCAAACCAATAGTTATATTATCCATTATATTTCTCCATTCAAGCAGATTGTCTTTTTGAAACATATATCCAATATTTCCAGTAATCTTTACATCACCACTAGTTGGTTTTAAAAGATTAGTAAGAATATTTAAAATTGTAGATTTTCCGCTTCCAGAAGGACCGAGTAATGTTAGTATTTCACCTTCTTTTAAATTAAAATTGACATCCTTTAATACTTCAAGCTCGCCTTCCTTAGTGTAGAAGTTCATATTGATATTTTTAACTTCTACTATGTTGTCATTCATTATGCCACCCCCTATAACTTTTAGCTCGTATATATTATGTTATTAACATTACAACCTATTTGTACCATTTTTCATAAATATAATATAAATATTTTGTTTATTTACGTATTTTCTTAGTAACTTGTACGTATAAATTATAGATAAATAAATTATAAGGTAGGGGATAAAATTGAGTAACATAATAACTAATTTGATAGAGTCAATATTTACTAATCCAATAACTATATTATTTTTACTTGCAATAACTGTGTATTCTATTTTTAAAATTATGGAAAACAACAAGTTGTATTTGTTTGTAAGTTCAAAACTAGAAGAAATCAACCAAGACTATAAAACGAGTGTATTTTATAGCAAAATAAGGAATGATTACTATACATATAGTAAAGAAAATCCTTATGCTGATGTAAATATAACTTCGTTTGTAGAAGAAGTTGTATCAGATTTAAAATATAATAACTTACCGATATTAGAAAAAATTAGGAGCATAAAAAATTCATCTTCAATAAGTATATTACTTGGAGTTTTAGGTACATTTGTTGGGCTTTCTACAATGCTTTTATGTGTTGATACTAAAGATATTATAAATTCACTTCCTTCGACTATTAGTAGCATGCAAACTGCATTTACAACTAGTATATTTGGAGTGGTGTTTTCTCTAATTATAGGCTATTTTACAAAGATAAAAGACTGTGAACATGTTTTGATACAAATAATGTTAAAAGCTGAGAATCTACTGACTTCTGAGGTAACTCATATTAAATCAGAAAGAATGGATTTAAAAGTAGAGGAGGTAAAAAATACAATAAAACAAATAAGCAAGTCTATAGAAGCTATTGAAAAATTTGATAAAATATCTAAAGACTTAAATGATTTTAATGACGAATTTATTAGTGGAATAGAAGCTTTAAAAAGTCTTTTAGAAGGCTCTCAAAGTTCTATTAAGACATTTGACCAAAGTGTAAGAAAATTAGATAAACAGTTTAATATTTTAAATGTAAAATTTGTAAAACTGTTTGATAAGTATGATAATCAAGATAATATAAATAAGGAAATTTTATTTGATATAAAAGAATCCTCAAAAAATATATATAATTCCACTGAAAGCCAACATAAAATTAAAGATTATATAAGAAATATAAATGCAGGATTTGCTTTATATGAAAGAAGTGCTCAAGATTTGTTAACTAAATTAATGACTCATGAAAACAAAATATCTCAAAATCAAAAAATTCTTTTAGACGAAAAATATACTCTAGACGATTCAATTAAGAATCTTTCAAGTATTATTGAGAACTTTTCTAATGACTTACAAGCCAAACTAGATATAATGTTTGAGAACTCTTTAGACATTCAAGATAAGCTAGATGTTATGTTTAATAACTCCTTCATGCAAGACGAAGTTCCTCTTGATAGTGAAGACTTATTTGAAAGTAATATTGATAGTATATTTAATCCTTTAAGTGAAGAAATTTATGAGATAGAAAAGAAAGAAATAAAGGTCATAGGTGAGGATGAGTTAAATGAATAATAAATATAGAAGAACTGTTAACAGAGAATTTGAAAAGAGTAGTTTCTGGCCAACATTTACAGATTTATTATCCACTGTGTTGATGGTTGTAATTCTTATATTATTTAGTTCAGAAAGTATCTCAGGTTCAGTTGAACAGGATTTAGCTAAAAATGTGAATGCTTCTGTTGAAGATACCTTTAAAAAAAGTGGTATACCTGTGAAAGTGGATAAGGCTAATGGTCAAGTAACTTTTGGTGAAAGGACAATGTTTGATGTAGATAGTGATGTCTTGAAACCAGAGGCTAAAGAGATGTTAAAAATGTTTGTTCCAAAGTACATAGAAACTATTTATAAAGATTATGGCGACTATATATCTAAAATAGTTATAGAAGGCCATACAGACGATGTAGGAAGCTATATCTATAACTTAGATTTATCACAAAGAAGGGCATATAGCGTTGCTAAATTTATAGTAGGAGATGAAATAGGTAATTATAAATATAAAGATAAGGTAACTAAACATATTATTGCAATAGGTAGGTCAAAAGCTGAACTCTTAAAAAACGGAGATAATAGTGTAAATAGAGATGCATCTAGAAGAGTAGAGCTAAAATATGAAATAAATATTAATCAAAATAAATAGTTAAAAAATTATAAAAAAAAAGAAGGCAGTTGGTGTGAGCTTTAAGCCTTCTTTAAGGAAAAAGTTTATTTATTTTTGTTGATATTTAATATATTATAGTTTTTGGAAGAATTTTGCAATATTTTAAACATAAATGGGCGTTTAAAATGCATAACTGGGTACTACTGATGTAAAATAATTCATTTTATATAATATAAAACTTATAAGGTGTCAATTTTCTATGTTATTGCTTTATAAATTATTATTTAAATATTATGTAAAAAAACATCGTAAAAACTCATATCATGTTACAATTAATTAGTAAAAGGGTAATAACTAATTCTAGTTATTACCCTTTTACTGCTGATTAAAAAATTTAGATTTAATCATTTTTTATTAACTGGTAGCCAAAACATATTCCTGAACCGCCAGTTTTTTTAATTTGATACATTGCCTGATCTGCTTTATTAATTAATTCTTCAGCATTATTTCCATCTTCTGGATAGCAAGCTATACCAACACTAGTATTACAATATATAGAACCATTTTTTAAATTCCATGGGTTTTTAAACCTTTCATGTATAAAACTTACTAAATTACGTATGTTATTTTTTGTAATGTCACCACCAATTACAGCAACAAATTCATCTCCACCATTTCTATAAACTGAATTTTTAAGAAGTGGAATTGATGAGAAGAATTCCCCCAATTTTATAAGAAACTCGTCACCAGCATCATGCCCATAATTATCATTAATTACTTTAAAACCATCAATATCGAAAAAGATTACATACCCTTGCTCATCTTCTTTAGCATTGTCAATTCTATTTTTACATTCTTCAATAAGCATTCTTCGGTTTGGAAGACCTGTTAATACATCATAATTTGCCATATATTCAATTAATTCTTCATTCTTTTTATTATCAGTTATATCTGCACTACTAACAAGATGAGCAAGACGACCATCAATCCATCTGAAAGCTGTACTAAATACTCTAAACCATGCTCCATCAAAAGGTCTTTGATAATTCCAGGTATGTACTCCTGTAATGTTGCCGTTTTCATCAATAAGATTTTCTTGTGGGCAAAACTCACAATGAGATGTCTGCCCAGGGAAAAGAACCTGCCAGCATTTCTGACCCAAAAATTGAGATATCCCACCATAAGGTTCAGCCATTGACTTGTTTACATATATAATATCATATGTATAAAAATCAATGACATAAATATCTATGCCTGTATTATTTATTATGCTTTCAAGTGCAGTCTGTGTGAAGAAAACTTTATTTCTATGTATTCTTACACTTAAATACTTTTCAAGTAGTGAAAGGACAATACATAGTGTATTAAGTTCAGAATCAGAAAAATCTATTTTCCTAGATGTAGTATTTAAAAATAAAATAAAGCCATAATTATTAAAATTCTCATCTATCACAGATATTCCAATCAAAGATTCTGCATGAAAAATATTCATAAAATCAATCTCACATGGTTTATAATTTTTATTTTTATTTAAATAAATTATTTTCTGATGAGCTAATTGCTTTTGAAAATCCGATTCAATTTCATATGCATTGAAACTATTACATAATTTTATGTCATTCAAACTGTAATTCTCAATTAAATTAAAATGATTATATTGGTCTACTTCATATACTAGAGCACATTCAAACGAAAAACTATTACATATAAGTTCAAGCGATTTAGTGACTTTTTTTGTATCTATTTGTTTTCCAACAATTATATCAGCTAATGCTAGAATGAGTGTATAATGTGAATTATCTTTCATTTTTACCTCCTGAGTAAAAATTCTGTCAATAACTCATCCTTTAGCTAGGTTTGAAATGGGAATTTCTTTCCTCAAATATAGGTTATGATAGTTAAACTGACAGTTATCAAAATCTAGAAATATATTTTTATATTACTAAGAATAGCTTATTTAGCTATTTTCTCTTGGTTAATACATATATTATAGTATATTTTTCCAATGGATTAAAGCTTAAAAATCCTTTATTTTGTAATTTATCATCATTACTATTATATTAAATATTATTACTTAAAAATATATAAAAAGTTAATAAATTATATTATTAAAATAAAAAAAGTTGAGATATTATTGTTTTATTATTAATACAAGATAAATTAACTGTATAGGATAAATATTGATATCAAATGGCTAATTATGATAGAATAAGTCGGTAGATGACATAAAGTATTGTGAAAATGGAGGAGTAAGTTATGATAGAAGGTAATATAAAAAACAAAAGAAATTGTAAAATTAAAGCTTTGGTATTTTTATTGATAATTTCTATATCTATTTATTTAACTGGATGTAGTAGTGCAACAGACAGTGAAAATAATCAATCAAATAACCAAGAAACTTTATCTAGTAGTATATCAAATGATAAAAATATAAAAATTCATTTTATTAATACTGGAAATAGTGATGCAATATTAATTCAAGAGGGCAAAACTTTTACGTTGATAGATGGGGGAGATAACGATGATGAGAATTTAATGGTAGACTACCTAAATAATCAAGGGGTAAAAGATATTAAGTATCTTATAGCTACTCATTCTCATGCAGACCATCTAGGGGGACTTGATTCTGTTGTAAAAAATTTCAATATAGAAAATGTTTTTGTATCAAATGGTTCAGCAGAAACAAAGAGTTACAGAGATTTTATAAATGCTTTAGCAAATAAGGATTTATCTCCAAGTGTACCTCTTGAAAATAAAAAGTTTTATCTTGAAGACTCCTATTTTGAAGTTCTAAATACAAATGGAGGAGATACTACTAATGAACAATCACTAGTACTTGCATATAATAATGGTAACGATAAAGCCTTATTTACAGGTGATGCTGAGGAAGGTACAGAAAAAGAAATACTATCAAAACTTGGAGAAGTAGACCTTTTAAAAGTAGCTCATCATGGTTCTCGTAGTAGTTCATCTCAGGCTTTTTTAGATAAAGTAAACCCTGAATATGCAGTAATTTTAGTTGGGAAAGGTAATTCATATGGTCATCCACATGAGGAAACAATGAACAAATTAAAAAAGATGGGTGTAAAAGTACATAGAAGTGACGAATGTTCAGATATAGTATTTGAATCTACAGGTGATGGAGTTTTTACAAGCTGTAAAGATGGAAGTTACAAAAAGGGTGTTAGAGAAGATGGAAACTACGAAAATTTAAATAACAATACAGACAAAAACGAATCCTTAAATAAGGAACAAAATGTATCAAATTCGTCAAAAACAGTGTATTTTACTCCAAAAGGGAAGAGTTATCACTCAACTAAAAATTGTAGTGGGCTTTCAAGAAGTAAAAAAATATTATCAGGTACAATTGCAGAAAGTAAGAAAAATGACCCATGTGATATATGTTATGGAAAGCAATAGTTAAAATATCAATAGCTAAAGTATGAGAAATAATAAATAAAAAGCATTAAATATTATAAAAAAGTAAATGCATATAAAAATAAGCTATTCCAAACAGATAAAATAAAGAAATTAAGATATATTTTATCTATTAAATAGCTTATTTTTTTGATATTCTTTAATAGTTATTTTATAACTCTAAATACACCAGTTACAATACCTACAATTTCAACTTCTGAGTCTTTAAGCATAATTGGTTCCATAAAATCATTTTCTGGTTGAAGTCTTATAGAGTTTCCTTCTTTAAAGAATCTCTTGACCGTCGCAGATTCACCATTTATAAGTGCAACCACTATCTGAGAATTTAAGGCTGTATTTTTTTTGTCTACTACAACGTAATCTTCATCTAAAATTCCTGCATTAATCATACTTTCGCCTTTTACTTTTAATACAAAATTATTACTGCCCTTTACTAAACTGGCAGGGAATGGAATATATTCCTCTATGTTTTGTTGAGCTAAAATGGGTTCTCCAGCTGTTATTTGACCTACTAAAGGAAGTTCTATTATTTCCTGGTTAGCTCCAGAAACATCATTGACTTTACTACGCTCTAAAACTTCAATAGCTCTTGGTTTAGTAGGGTCTTTTCTTATGTATCCCAGTTTTTCAAGTTTATTTAGATGAGAGTGCACAGTTGAAGTAGATCGTAACCCTACAGCAGTACATATTTCTCTTACAGCAGGTGGATAGCCTTTTAATATGATTTGAGATTTTATAAATTCCAGTATTAAAACTTGCTTTTCAGTTAGATCTAAATACATAACATCACTCATTTCCAAACATATTTTGTTTTTATTTCCATACATTTATATTTTTAATTATAACATAATCCATTTATATCTGCAAACATTTGTTCCTGATTTTTAATCATCTTCAATCCATTCAAAATTCTTAACTATATCACGTTTTACATTTTTTTTATGTGCGGCATAAAGTTGAGTAGTCGTGACATTATCATGGTCGAGTAAATTTTGAACATCATATATAGAAAATCCTGTTTGAATCAGAGAAGTTGCAGCAGTTGCTCTTAATTTATGAGGGCTATATCCATTATCTCTAGTTGTATCTAATGGAATAGAGGTATATTTTTTTACAAGTGTTCTTATAGCTTTTGCTGTAATCCTCTTATTTTGAAGAGATAAGAACAATGCATCTTTAACTTCATCATCTAGTAAGTCATCTCTTGTTCTCTCATTTTGTAAATAATCTTTTATTACATGTTCACAAGTATGATTTATAGGCATTAAGACTTCTTTTCCACGTTTTCTATATATTTTAAATTCACCTCTTGAAAAATTAAAAGAGGAGATATTAAGTTCTCTGAGTTCATTTAATCTAAGCCCATATGTAACAAATAGAGCTAATATAGCCTTATCACGTAATCTAGTTTTTTTCCAATAAACTTTTTCTTTTTCAGTAAGACCTTCACCTGTTTCTACTGACTCTAACATTTTTGCAACTTCATCTATTTCAAGACGCTTGATAGCATCTGGTTGTGGTTTAGGTAGCTTTATTGGATTAAATCCATCAGTTATGTTACTATCTATTTGAGAATTTCTATATAAAAATTTAAATAGAGTAGAGATGGATGATTTTTTTCTTGCCAGAGCTCTATTGTTATTTTCAAAAATTAATGTATTTTTCTCTGTATTTTTATAATATCTACTGCAATAATCACCTAAAAATAAGTTTATATCTCTTGATTTTATAATGTTAAAATCACTTTCTGTAATGTCCTTTATACAATCTGCACTTGTTAATTCCTTTGTCTCAATCATGTATAAACAGAAAAACTTTATATCTTCTAAATAAGCAAGTCGTGTAGAGACAGCAACAGAACCTTTTAGATATATAAAATAATCTTTCATAAATGCAGGAAGTTTATTTTCCAAAAGTAGACATTTTTCTATAAGTTCGTTTTCTTTGATGACAATATTATCAGGTTTATCAGATTTATTATGTACTTTTATAATTTTCTTATCATTATTCAAATTTAAACCTCCTAAAATTAAAATATGAATATTTGTAAGTTATTTTTATTAATAACAATGTAGCTATGTTAGCATAAATATTTAATTTAATCAATTAATGTATTTTTTAAGAGATTAGTAGTACTCTAATTGGTTTTTGCACTAACTATTCCCTAAATCCACATTTAAAGACTAGTTCAATCCGAATGCTCTTTTTAAATTTCTCAATATATACTTAATAAGTATTTACTAAAATATATTGAGAAATTTTATGTTTTAGTAAACTCTCTTTCAATTTTGAATTTTACTATCTTTTCAATGAAAGTAAAATAGTATAAGATTTAATATCTTAATTAAAATTTTTAAATGGACTTACCAAACTTAAAATATAAGATATTATGAGAGTTACTATTGAAAAAATAACACCTATTGTCATAAAAAAACTTATAAATATATTGTACTTCACTATTAAATTAGAAATATTTAAGCTGTTAAGCCCAAATAAGTATATAATTAAACTAATTGCAAATATAATTATAACTATAAAACTCAAACCCTTTAAACTGCTTTTTAAATCGGCACTACTAAGTGACATATGAGTGGAAATTGAATACATTAAAAACATAAATATAAAATATCTTAATGAATATATATCAGGCGTTAACAATATTATTTTTACAAAATTAAAAATATCATCTAAAATAATCTGTGTAAAACCTGCTATATTAAAGTTATTAATCATACTTACATATAACTTTAAATCTATGCTTTGTATTATTTTAATATAGCTATCTGGTAATAGTATTCTAAAAAGTAAAATAATTATCATTGTTCCACCTATAATTGGAGCGATTCCTATAAAAAAATTTCCTATACTCTGATAAATATTATCTTTTTTATAGCTATGATTTACATATCCTAATACTCCATCATTTTTACTTTCAATTGGTCTAAAGAATTTTACTGAATTTATTTTATGCATAAAAATCAAACACATTATTAAATGACTCAATTCATGTACAAAAGTTCCTATAGCTCCAGTTACAATGACACCAGTTTTTCCAAAAGATAAAAAGATATATTTATTATTTAAATTTTCTATAATACTAAAAATCAATCCAAATACAATAAATATTCCTATAAAACAAAAGATATTTATTATACTTATTTTAAAAATCTCAACTATATGAATCATAAACTATGACCTCGCATTTAAGTATTCAACTACTCTATCTCATATCCATTACAGTTTAAAATTTTACAAGCATTTTTTATATCTTTTTCTTTGATTAAAATATAATCTGTATCATATGTAGAAATTGCAAATATACTTATTTTATTATCAGCTAATAACCCACTTATCTTAGATAAAATTCCTATAAGTGAAAAATCTAAAGGGCCTAAGATTTTAAGTATTCTCCATTCTTTTTCTGACTTAATATCAGAAGGAATATTGTTATTTGAACATACAATGCTCAATTCATCATCAGTTTTAGTTATAGAGTAAAATTTTTCTGTATCTATCCATGTTGGTATTTTACTGTTATTATTTAATCTACATACTGCATACTCTTCTAAAAATAGTTTTAATTTCATAATATACATCTCCTTCAAACTTATTTGTTTAATTAAGATTATACATTAAAATTTATATAAAATAAAATATATCGAAGTAAAAAAGGTTCACTACAGGACATCATTTCCATAGTCAACCTTTAAAACTTGATTAAATTCTAACAAAAAGATATATTATCTAGGTTCAATTATAAGTTTGATGGCAGTTTTCTTATCACCTTCGATTTCTATATCAGTAAATGCGGGAATACACACTAAGTCCATTCCACTAGGTGCAACAAATCCTCTTGCTATTGCAATTGATTTTATTGCTTGATTTAGAGCTCCAGCTCCTATAGCTTGTATTTCTGCAATACCTCGCTCTCTCAGTACTCCAGCCAAAGCTCCAGCTACAGAATTAGGATTAGATTTTGATGAAACTTTTAGTACTTCCATTTCAACATCTCCTTGTTAATTTGTTAAAGTATCCATTACCTAAAGTACTAAATCACAATTGCCATTTACTAATTACAATCATCATTTAAAGTATACTTTTATAAAAATATACTTCTATAATAGATTTAAGAAAACCTTTATTTTTTAAAACCATTTTATAATGAAAAATCTACAAATTTCTTTATATTCTATAAGCATTTTCCAATATTTCTAAATTTATTATACCTTTGAGACATTATTTCTTCTTTAGGCATATCTTTATAATGATTTAATCTTTCTAAAATATAAGACTTCATTTCCTTTGAAACAGCTTCTACATCTTTTTGTGCACCACCAAGAGGTTCTTTTATAATCTTATCTATTATTTTTAAATCATATAAATCATTACTTGTAAGTTTCATAACATCACAAGCTTCCTTTGCTTTAGATGAATCTTTAAATAAGATACTCGAAAGACCTTCAGGTGAAATTACAGAATAAACCGAGTGTTCTAACATACACACATCATTGCCTACTCCAATTCCTAAAGCTCCTCCACTACCACCTTCACCAATTACAAAGGTAATTACTGGAACAGAAAGTTTACTCATTTCAAGTAAGTTTCTTGCAATAGCTTCTCCTTGTCCTCTTTCTTCTGCCTCTAGGCCACAAAATGCTCCTGATGTATCAATAAATGTCACTATCGGTCTGTCAAATTTTTCAGCTTGCTTCATAAGTCTTAACGCTTTTCTATATCCTTCTGGATGAGGCATACCAAAGTTTCTTTTTATATTTTCTTTAGTATCTCTTCCCTTTTGGTGACCAACTATAGTAACATTGAATTTTCCTATTTGCCCTATTCCTCCAACTATAGAAGGGTCATCTTTATAAAGCCTATCTCCATGAAGCTCTAAAAAATTAGAACAAATATGTTCTATGTATTCCAAAGTTGTAGGTCTTTTTATATCTCTACTTAACACTACCTTTTCATATGGTGATAGATGTGAAAAGGCATCTTCTCTAAGCTTTGCTAATTTTTCATTAAGGGAATTTATTTTATCACTTAAATCTATGTTATTTGCCTCAGAAATAGCTATTAATTGTTTAATATCATTTTCCAAGACTTTTATTTTATCATTATTATTTTCAATCAAAACAGTTCCTCCTTTATGCCCTATTTCTTGTGCATAGCAAGAATTTGATACAATACTTCCTTCATTTTTCTTCTATCTACTATCATGTCAATAAAACCTTTTTCAAGTAAAAACTCAGAAGTTTGAAATCCTTCAGGAAGTTTTTGATTTATTGTTTGTTCTATTACTCTTGGTCCTGCAAAACCGATTAATGTATTTGGTTCAGAAATTATAATATCTCCAAGCATAGCAAAACTAGCAGTTACGCCTCCAGTAGTAGGGTCAGTTAAAACTGATATATATGGTAATGACTTTTCTTCAAGCTTAGCAAGTGCCTGAGAAGTCTTTGCCATTTGCATAAGAGATACCATACCTTCTTGCATTCTAGCTCCTCCTGAAGCAGAACAAATAATTATAGGTAAATTGTTTTTGGCAGCATATTCTATTGAGTAAGTTATTTTTTCTCCAACAATAGAACCCATGCTTCCCATCATAAAATCAGGATTCATTACACAAATAACTGTTTTAATTCCATTTAATCTTCCATAACCTGTGACAACAGCTTCTGACTCATTCGTTTTTTCCTTATAAGAGTCTACTTTTTCTTTATATTTAGGAAAGTTTAATGGATTTTGAAATTCTATATCAGAATTAAATTCCATAAAAGTCCCTTTATCAATCAATAAATTTATTCTATTTCGAACTCTTAAACCATAATGTCTTGAGCATTTTGGACATACAAATGAATTTTCTTCTATGTCTTTTCTAAATACATGACTATTACATCCTTTGCAATAAGTCCAAAATTTATCATCTACACTATTCTTTTTAAAGTTGTCATCTAAAGAAATCGTAACATACTTAGATTCTTTTGATGATAAAAATTTTTTTATCATAATCTATTTACTCCTTATAATGTAGCAAATTCTTTCTTCATAAAGACATCTTCTATAAATTTGGTATGATGAGTATCTTTTCTAAACTCTTCACTTGTTACAAGTGCCTTTTGGAATTCTACATTTGTATTAATACCTTCTACAATAATTTCATCTAGAGCTCTATAAATTCTATTTATACATTCTTCTCTAGTCTCAGCCCAACATATTAATTTACCTATCATAGAATCATATAAAGGTGGAATAGTATATCCTGTATATACAAAAGTATCAAATCTAACGCCAAAACCTCCAGGTAAATTTAATGACTCTATTTTACCTGGTGATGGAGCAAAATTATTTGATGAATCTTCAGCATTTATTCTACACTCAATAGCATGACCTCTAAAAACAACATCTTCTTGTTTAAAAGGTATTTCTTCTCCATTAGCTATAGATATTTGAAGTTTTATAAGGTCAAGATTTGTTACCATCTCTGTGACTGGATGTTCAACTTGTATTCTTGTATTCATCTCTATAAAATAAAAGTTTTTATCTTTATCAACTATAAATTCAATAGTACCAGCACCAATATAACCTACACCTTTTACTATATCCACTGCAATTTTATGAAGATTTATTCTTTCTTCATCTGAAAGGTATGGACTTAAAGACTCTTCTATTACTTTTTGATTTCTTCTTTGCATAGAACAATCTCTATCACCTAAATGTATTGCATTTGAATGTTTATCACCAAATACTTGTACTTCTATATGTCTAGGATTTTCTATGAATTTTTCCATATATAAATCGCTATTAGAAAATGCTGCTAAAGCTTCTGAACTTGCCATATCAAAATTTGAAAAAAGCTCTTCTTCCTTTCTAACGATTCTCATACCTTTTCCACCGCCTCCACTTGAGGCTTTTATCATAACAGGATAGCCAATTTCTCTTGCAACTTCTAAAGCTTCTTCCTTAGTTTTTAAAACAGACTCTGAACCAGGAACAACAGGGATATTTAATTCCATCATAGTTTCTCTCGCTCTAGATTTATCTCCCATCAAAATCATTTGTTCTCTTGTTGGACCTATAAAAATAATATTATTCTCTTCACATTGTTTTGCAAATTCAGGGTTTTCTGATAAAAAGCCAAAACCTGGATGAATAGCATCACATTTTAATTTAAGAGCAAGGTATATAATATTTTCTATGTTATTATAACTCTTGCTTATATTGTTTGGCCCTATGCAAATAGATTCATCAGCTATATATCTATGAAAACAATCTTTATCTATTTCAGAATAGATAGCGACAGTTTTTATACCTAGTTCTTTACACGTTCTGATGATTCTAACTGCTATATCACCTCTATTTGCAACTAGTATTTTTTTTATCAACTTAAATACCTCCTACTACAATGGTTTTATCTTAAATAAAGGTTGATTATATTCTACTAGTTCTTCATTATCAACTAATACTTCAATTATTTCACCTTTAATTTCACTTGTTATTTCATTCATTAGCTTCATTGCTTCTAATATACATAAAGTGTCACCTTCTTCAACTACATCGCCAACCTTGACAAAACCTTCTGCATCTGGACTTGGAGAATCATAGAATGTCCCCATCAAAGGAGCTACTACTATTGATAAATTCTCATTAGATACTACAGGTTCCTCATTTACAAATGGCTTTTCTAAAGAAAGATCTACTACCGATTCTTGTTGTACACTTAAAACAGGTGAGCTTGTAACTTCAGTTTTTTTAGATGCTTCTAATTTAAAATCACTACTTTCAAGCTTTACATATTCTAAGTTAGTTGAGTCTATGACCTTTAATAATTCCTTAATTTCATTGATGTTCATGTTGTTACCCCCTTGTATTATTACCTGGTGCTAATATTATATCACAAAAAGCAAATTTATAAAAGAAAAAGTGCTGACTATAGAATCAACACATTCAGATATATTTTAATTTTAAATTAACAACCAGTAAATTCTTTTGTTTTAATTTTCCATTATTAATATAAATTATAAGTATAAAATGAATAAAATTCAATATATTTTGCAAAATACAATAAAATACAAATTAATACCTCGGGAATTTTTAAGACAAATACCAAAATTATGCAATTTAGACTTCGCTTTCTTTCATATTAGTATCATTTTCTTTGTTTTTATATAGTATATCTTTTAATTTAGTGATTAAAATACTACTATATAAGTTAAAAGTCATTAAAATTGCAGGAATTATAAAATAAAATCTAGCACCAATAAATCCAAAAACTACTGTAACAAGTATCAATCGTTTATTTAAAGTAAAAAATGGTATATCAAAAATACTTTTATCAGATGTATCTGGAGTATAAGAACGTATAATTCCAAAAACCAAAGTTAGCATACAAAGTGGAAGTAATACATAGCTTGAAATTATTCCTAAAAATCCTATACTTTCAAAGTAACTGCTAGCACTATTTGTATAAACAAACATATATCCATTTAAATAAGCACATATACATGATATAATACCAAAAGTTCCTCCTAAGGATTGAGTGTACCAATTAAAAAATTTAGATTCCATATACCTCGCCTCCTAAAACTGTATATATAATGATATGCATTTAAATAATGAAATATATCTTTATACACTCATGAACAAAATTTTATTAATTTTAATAATTTATATTTAAGAAATGCAAAGTATAGTGTAGTATATATTAATGTAGATAAAGTTTTATAGAACTTAATTAAATTATCTTATATGGATTTAGTACAAGTTTAAAAGGTTATATTAGGGTTTTATATTTGATTAAGCTGAAAAATTTATTATAAATGAAGGGATGTTTTCGCTTTGGTAGATACATTAGAGTTTGGTCTTAAAGTTTTATTTTTTATATTATCGATAATTTGGATGGGAAAAATAATGATTTTAAGAACTGATAAGCAAATAGTAATTAATCCTTTGCTTATTGGTATATCTGCAGTACTTGTGATGTTGCATACCTCACAAAGTAATATTGAGTTTTTTGGACTAGATGTTCAGTATATAAGAATAGTTTTGTATATAGTATATTCATTGATAATTTTAATAGGAATATGGTCTACTAACAAAAGAAATGGGATTTTTTAGATAATCTATTTATAGATATCTAAAGGTTGCTAGTAACAAAACATTAATATTAGTGCCTTGTTACTAGCAACCTTTGTTTTGATTTAATATTAAAATTAAAAATATAATAATTAAATAAGTTGTATAAATATACACTTTATTTTATTTTATGTTATTTTACATTTACAGTGATTAAAACTTCTTGAGATGTATTTAAATCATCTTTGTCATTTAGTATAACTTTCACTACTGCTTGCCCTTTATTATTACCCTTAATAATCATATCTTTACATGAAAGTATACTCTTATCACTTACAGATACCACAAAGTTTAAATCTTTCGGAAGGCTATTAGTTACTTCCCAGTATTTGTAATAACTATCAATTTTCTTTGTTACTATTTTTCTCAAATCAATACTCTCGCCTTTTGATATGTCAATATTATGGTATTTAGAATCTAATTTATATTGATTATCTTTTGTATCAATAAAATTCAAATCACAATTTACATCTACACCATTATTTGAAAGAGAATTAACTGTATTATCATTAATTAAATAATTATTTGCAAGATTAATTGAGTCCATATCTTTTAGACCTAGTATTTCTCTAGGAAGTTCCTTTATGTTATTGTTCCAAAAAATAAAATTGTCTATGTTTTCAAGATATGATATACCTTTTAAATTTGAAATATTTTCTCCAGTTGCATAAAATTCACCATCCAAAGCCTTTATATTACTTATAGTCATTTCATCTGGATTTACATATCGCTTTACAACTGCTCTCAGGTTAGCATCAGGAAAAATATCTTTAAGTTGGTTTTCACTTAAAATCTTATCGTTTGAATTTATTGGATTTAAAGCCGTCGCAGAAATAAGAAATGGTATTAAATTAGCTAAATTCATAGCACCCTCCCACATAAAACAAAATTTTTTACATAGTAAATTAATTTCTATGAGAGGGCTCTGTTTCCTTGTTATATATGCCTACTTTCGTACACTTTATTAATATAAATTAGCATAAATTTCTACTATTAAACTTATAAACATATTACTAGTTACGTTTTTTAGCTTCACATCTAAATATTCGCATTCCTTGTGACATAAATTTATCCTCATACTCTGTTGTAACATTATTTTTATACTCACTACTGCTTAAATCAAGAGAAATGTTCTTTAAGAGCCAATTATTTGCAGCAATTTCATTTAAACTAAACTCGAATAATTTTTCATTATCTGTTTTGAAATGAATTTCTCCATTATCTTCTAAAATATTATTATACATCTCTAAAAATCCAGAATGAGTAAGTCTTCTTTTACTCCATCTATTTTTTGGCCATGGGTCACAAAAATTTATATAAATCCTAGATAATTCTTTAGATTCAAAATAATTTAGAATATCACTCACATCAGCCCATAAAAATAATATATTATTTAAATTAGAAACATCAGCTTTTTCAACAGCCTTTAAAAGTACTTCTTCCTTTAATTCCATAGCAATATAGTTTATATCAGGATTTTGCTTGGCCAAGGTTGTAATAAATTGACCTTTTCCAGTTCCAAATTCAACATGTATTGGATTATCATTTCCAAATTTTATACTCCATTTGCCCTTTAACTTGTCTATATCTTCTCTTAAGACATATTCTGTATAACTTAAAAGTTTTTCATCTGCACCTTTTTTTCGTCTTCTTCTCACAATAAATTCTCCTTACACATAAAAATTAGTAAAATACATTTTTTATTATACATTATCTTACTTAAAAATAAAAAGAACTCTCTTAGAATAGAAAATTATTTCTATCAAAGAGAGTTCTCAATATACTAAAAAATCAATTCTAGTGGCACCCTGAACAACCAGAGCATCCTCCTCCACCTTGATCTTTCATATTTTCTGGAATTACTCTAAATCCAAATCCTGTATCTTCTATAATTATATCTCCATATTGACTATATTCATCAGAGCTCATCACAAATTGTAATTCTCCGACTTCATAAGTTAAGTCATCTTCTTTTTTCTCATCTAAAGCTAATCCAAAAGAAGGACCTCCACAACCAACACCTGCAAAGTATACTCTTACATTGTTAGGTTTATCTTGATTGTCTTTTAAGATACTTTTTAAAGTATCAATAGCTGTTTCTGGTAAAGTAATTTTCATCAAATCATTCCCTTTCAAGTATTTTATTAAAACAATATCTATTATATACCCATATAACGTATATAATCAATTAGTTTTTGTATATTTTGCCAAAACTTCTACCAATTATTACTTAGGCTTTTAAATATTTTATTGTCTTAAATAAATACCCTAATAATATGTTTAATAAACAATAAATAAAATAATTTACATAGAGTATAATTTTTTATTCATTGTCTTAATATTATAACACATTTAACATATTCTAATTCATATATATAAAAATTATACAATCTAAAAAGACTTGAAATCTTTAAGAATATTTAAAATTATTATGTAAAAATTACCAAAATATATCTATTAATTATTCTGCTATTACACCATCTAGAACTGTAATAATACGATTACTACTTCCAGCAGCTTCAGGTGAATGAGTCACCATAATTATTGTTTGACCACTTTCTTGATTTATTTTACGGAGTAATTGCATTATTTCTGCTCCTGTCTTACTGTCTAAGTTTCCAGTAGGTTCATCAGCAAATAAAATCTCTGGTTTTCCTATTAATGCACGTGCTATTGCAACACGTTGTTGTTGACCACCTGACAACTTACGTGGAATATGTTTACGTTTATCTGATAATCCAACAATTTCCAAAATATCGTTTAATTGATTTTTGTAATCATTCATTTTTTTCCCATCTAGTAATAGAGGTAGCATAATATTTTCTTCAACATTTAAATTAGGTATTAAATTATAAAATTGGAATACAAACCCTATATTTCTACGACGTATTATACTCATCTTATCGTCATTGAAATATGATATATCTGTTCCATTCATATATACTTTTCCACTTGTTGGAGTATCTAGCCCACCTAAAATATATAAAAGAGTACTCTTGCCAGAACCAGATTGTCCCATAATAGAAACGAACTCACCTTTCATCACCTGTAAAGATATATCTTTTAAAACTTTAGTAGTTGTATTATCAACTTTAAATTCTTTAATAATATTTTTTGCTTCTATTGCTATACTTTTATAGCTTGCTTTCATGTGTTATCCTCCATTTTTATTCAAATTTAATTTCTTCTACTAATTTCATTTTCTTTCCTTTTATAATTGGTACTACTGAACCTATTAATGTTACTGTAATTCCTAACATTCCAACAAAAATGAATGTTTTAAAATCTAAATCTGGTGTCATTGAAATCTTTGGTCCTGCAACTATGAAAATCGTCTGAATTTCTAATATAGATATTAATACTCCAATAACAGCACCAAATAAACCTGATGTAAATCCTTCGATTAAAGTCATTTTAATATTCTGTTTATCACTTTGTCCTACAGATTTATACATAGCTATAGAACGTCGCTTTTGAATATAGTTTATCAATAGATTATTAATTATACCTACTGTAGCAAGCAGTAAAATAAAATAGGTCATATTATTCATAGGAGATAAAAAGCTGTTTATAGTATTTAAAGAGTCATTGTTGAATTCCTCAACAGTACGACTCCAATTAGATGTATCTCCAAATAAATCTCTTATCTGAATCATAATCACATCTGGATTGACTGCTGTGTAAGCTAAAAATCCATATGTAGTTTTATCGAAATCACTAACTGCATAACGAGATGGTATAACAGCTTCTACATCATTTGCGCGAGATTTAAAACTTCCAACTATTGTGTAAAAAACCTCTTTATCACCATCAGATACAATTATTTTATCCCCTACAGAGAAACTTGTTTTTTTAAGTGTATCTTCATTTAAAATAATAGAGCGTTCTTTTTCAAAAGATTTAATTGCTACTTCCTTCATATGAGAATTAGTATAATTTATTGCAAACATAGAACTATATAATTTTATATTATCAGTTGCTTCTACTCTTGAAAATTTTATACTGTCACAAGATATTTCATTGTTCATAACATAGATAGGTAAAACTTTTTTAATTCCATCCATGTGTTTAACATTTTCAATAAATTCTTGATTCATATTTCCATCTGCGAATCCCTGTAACTTGGCATCACGAAATACATCGCCTATATATGTCTTGACAAAACTTCCTACAACACTTATTGCAATTACAGCAGAAATACTTATAAATAGTAATGTAATGTTTTGTGTGATATTTTTATTATTCTTCATATTTCTGGCAGCTAATTTACCTTCATTTCCCAAAATCTTTTCATAAATAAATTCAAATACTGTAGACATAGTATCAGTAAAAATAGGAATTAGAATAATGGTAGATACAATTAGTCCTAATAACGAAAATCCTCCAGCTAAATACAAAGTATTTTCAGTTGTTATCCTTGGAAGTAGAATAGATAAAAAAAGTACTATAAAACCTATACAAAATATAGTACGATTTGAAATATTCTTTTCTTCCACCGTTCCCAAAACAACATCTTTTATTGATAACTTACTAGTCTTTTTTATAGGTATATATGAACTAAGTAGAGAAACAATTATCGCTACTACAAAAGAAGAAATAATTACTATTGGAGATATTACTGTTGGAATTGATATACCTTGTTCAAGAGAATTACCAAGACCATGAAGCATGAAATTTAAAACAACTATACCAATCGGAATTCCAAGTAACCCTCCAACACTTCCATATAATATACTTTCAAATAGTAAAATATTAGTTACTGTTTTTTTATTAGCACCAATACTTCGAAATGTTCCAATGATTGGAAGACGCTCTAATGTAATTACCTTGTAACTACTATATATAATAAAAATACTCATAGTTAATGCAAAAAAACTTATTAGGAAAAATGGCATTGTTTTCTGTCTAGCATCTGCAATTATCTGAGTTTCATTTACAGTATTTGATACTTTATATTCTTTAGTTGAAATTTTTTCTGATAATTCATTTATCAAATTTTCTATTGTTATGTCGTTTTTCGGCTCTATCAAAATTTTTGTATATCCACTTTCTTTATTTAAAATTTTGGATAGTGTGTCTTTAGGTATTAATGCATTTACCCCTCTTGTATGTCTCAAAAAGACTGTGTCATATACAGCAATATTAGCCACTTCAAAAGTGTAAGGCTTACTATAAATTTGTAAAGTGATTAAATCACCTTTTTTAATTTTATATTTTGATGTGAAACGGTCTGGAAGAATAATTTTATCACCAGAAAAATCAGTGATATTATTTCCATTTACCAATCGTGGTTTATTAATTTTGTTTAGTTGTGGTAAATCTGCTGCTATAATATCGAATGATTCATAATATCCATCTTCATGATAAACAGCAGAGCTTTCTAATATTCCGACTTTTGATTTTATGGAATGTAAATCTGGTATATCTTCTAAACTAATTAATTTATTTGAACCTGTACCTTGAACAGCTATTGTTGCAGTCCCAGCCATACCTCTTGCCATTTTTCTCTGTGCACTTTCATAAGACAATCCAATTGAAAAGGAAACGAAAAGTAAAACTGTTGATAAAATTACGGATAGCAACATAACTGCTGTTCTTATTTTTCGTTCTTTAATGTTTGTTAGGATATATTTTAATATAATTTTCAAATTTACACCTACTTTCTTGATTTAATGTAACTCTAAAGTTTCTTAATGCTAATTAATACTCCATAAATAAAGTCAGATAAAAAAGCTTTTACTTATGTAATGATAATCATAAAATTTTTTATTTTCATTAAATTTCCTCCTAAAATTAAGTCTCCTCCTAAATAATAAAAGGTTGATAACTACCATATAAATATGATAATTTATCAACCTTAATATATCTTTTATTTAACCTTATTTAACCTTAATTGATAGGAAAGGAAATATGAAATGTAGTTCCTAAAGATAAAATACTCTCGACCGATATAGTTCCTCTATGAAGCTCAATAATTTGCTTTGTTATTGCCAATCCCAAACCAGTTCCTTCTGTTTTTTGTTCTGTATTAGTGCCACGATAATAACGATTAAATAAATTTGATACTTCCTCCTCTGTCATTCCTCTCCCATTATCTAAAACAGTTATATTAATTTTATCATATATCATTACATTCAAAGAAACTTTGGTATCTTGGCTTCCATGCATAAAAGCATTAATAATCAGATTACTAAATGCACGCTTTAGAAGTATAGAATCAAAAGTAAATTTAATATTGTCAATGTTACTGTCAAATTCAATTGTATTAGTTCCATATTCTGGATAGTTCAAAATATCAATAGCTAACTCTTTCAAAAACCTTATCAAGTTGCTATTTTGCTTATTCAACGGAATGATGTCATTTTCTAATTGATATGTTAACTTTAAATCGCTAATAAGTGTATTTGTATATTCTATATTCTTAAGCATGATAGAAGCGTATTTCTGTACTTGTTCATATGAAAGAATATTATCAGTGTCTACAAGTATCTCTGCATATCCTTTTATTGGCGAAAGGGGAGTTTTTAAATCGTGAGTTATATTTGAAATCCATTCTTCTCGTATAATATCTGTTTTCTTTTTCATTTCATCACTGATATGAATTTCTTCATTAAGAGTATTCAAACTATCATAGACATCAGCAAAAGCTCCTTTCGCTTTGGTTGGAAGATATGTTCTCTTTGCAATATCACTAACAGAAGACGTGATTCGTGAAATAAATTTTGTTATCCAATATCCATAGGCAATTCCAGAAATTAAAACTATTAAAAATATAATACCTATTATTGAAAGCACAATAGGTTTTCCACCTATAAATTTAGTCCCATCAAAAAACATTGTTACTTTAGAAATATTAAGTGGAAAGTGTATAATATAAATAAATTCATCCTCATTATTTTTAATAGTACTCAAGTATACCGTATCAGCATTTGGAGTATCTTTCTTGGCTAATTCCAATAACTCAGAATTAGAATAATGATTTTTATGATTTTTTGGTTCTGAAAATCCATAAACTCTATTTCCATAACTATCTAAGATTTGTATCCATAATTGATTTTCCCGAAGCTTTTCCAAACCAGATTGTTTTATTTGTGGTTTATTATCTATAAATATAATTTGCTCAGTAAAACTTTCCATAAAATTTTGAGGCCAGTTACTACGTATGCTTTTTCCATTTGGATGCTGGACATTAATAAGTGATAAGAAAATTCCTATTGCAGTTAAAGCCAGGCAGAAAAGCACTAAGAAAAAAATAATGTACGAGTAAAGTATTGTCCTGTATCCAGACTTACGCATTTAATCAACTCTTTTCCAAAACTTATATATTTGTGTTTTTTAACTATTTTTAAGGTAAATCTTATTAAATATGATACTATCTTAAATTATATGTGTATAGTTTTATATTATCAAGTTATCTGTTATTTAATAAAGCACTATGACAATATATAAAACAGTGATGATATATAAAACAATTTAAAATTACTTATTAAATATTAAACTATCTAAATCTGAATACAAAATAATATGTGTATATTAATGAAAATAGAAAAGCATATCATAGAACCACTTTTATAGGGGATACTTTAATAAAAGAATTAAAAATTATAACATATAAAAAATTTCCACTAAAAAATAATCGTGTTAGAAAAATGACAGAAAATCATGTACTTTGGAAATATTTCACAAATATTAAGAATAATAAAACACTTGAAATTGCTTATGTCAAGAAATTTTATATAATATAAACTGGTCAAATATGTTATAATATTAAATTGTGACAAGTTCATGGAGGTGTTTATATGAAAAAACAAAAGTCGCCAATTTTACTTGAAATGCTTGGGTTATTTTTTGGTTGTATATCAATGAGTATTGGTATAAATATGTTTTTAAAACCACATACAATTGCTCCTGGAGGGCTTAGTGGTCTATCTTTAGTATTAAATAAAGTTACAGGGCTTCCAGTATCAGCTATCATGTTAATCATAGGTGTTCCATTAGTAATACTTGCTTTCAGAATTATGGGTACAAAAAATTCATTAAAAACGTTATTTGGGACAATAGTATTCTCTGCTATAGTCCAATTGACAGACCCACTATCAAAATTGAGATTAACTGATGACTTACTACTATCAGCTATTGCAGGAGGAATTTTAGTTGGGATAGGTTTAGGAATAATGTTTAAATCAGATGCTTCTACTGGAGGAACAGATTTAATTGCACTTATACTTAGTAAAAAGTTTCCAGGGATAAAAGCTACAAAATTTATGTCTTGTTTAGATGGAATGGTCGTTATATCTTCTGGTATAGTAAATCGTAGTATAGAAACAGGCCTTTACTCTGGGATAGCACTTTGTGTCTTAATAAAAATAGCAGATATGATAATGGAAGGATTTGATCATTCAAAAGCATTTTTTATTATTTCTGAAGAACCTGAAGGTTTAAGACAAGCTATAACAAAAGAACTTGATAGAGGTCTTACTATTCTTGATGGTAAAGGTGGTTACACTAGAGAAAACAAGGAAGTACTACTTGTTGTAGTTTCTAAAAAGCAAGAACTTTATCTTAAAAGATTAGTTAAAAAGACTGACCCTACTGCATTTGTTATTGTTACAGATGTACATGAGGTTCTTGGAGAAGGATTTAAAAACTTAGAAAATTAATAAGTTGTTTTATAACTTTGTTTATATAGTTTTTAATAACTTATAGATGCCAAAATCATATCATATTAAAGTGTGAGCATATTAATTAATATACTAAACCTTTTTAGTAGATATAATATGATTTTGGCATTGTTTTTATCTAACATTTATTAGAATACTAAATACTCATTATTTTTTCAATTCATACTGATAACATGGGACATTTTTTATTGTGCTTCCAGTATGAATTTTTTTGATATATTTTCCTACACATTTAAAACCCAATAAATCTAATGATTTTGTAGAATTCGCATTTTCCTCATAGGTTATCGCAATGATTTTATTTAGATTTAGTTCTCTAAATCCATATTGTATTACTCTTTTAGTTATCTCAGTAGCAAAGTCATGACCCCAGTAATTGGGATTAATACATACGCCAATTTCAGCTTCCAATGCCTTTGGATTTATATTATTAAACCCCATATTCCCAATAACTTTATTATCTCTTTTGTACACTATTGCAAAGTGACCTATTTTTCCTTTTTTATATGGATTTAAAAAAAATGATTTTATAAATTTTCTTGTGTCTTCTAAAGACTTATGCTCATTAAATGGTAAATGTTTTACTACTACTTTATTTTTATAACAATCAAAAAAATCCTCAGTATCATTTAATGATGCAGGTCTTAGTATGCAGTTTCTAGTTTCTAAGGTTTTCATTTGAGGATATTCAGAATCAGACATTTCTAATCCTCCTTTATACATTAATCTAATATACTGTTCATATTTAAAATACGATATTAATTATATAAATGTGCTCAAATTAACCTTATTTCTAATTTAATAAAAATTAGCTTATTATAAATCTCTCAAATCTACAACATTATTAGTAATAATATAAGTTCTCTACTAGTTCTATTTATTGTAAGATACATGTATATGTAGGTACTTTTTAATTTATTTTTATTAAACTTATTTTAGAAATGCCAAATATAAACTTACATATTATTAGATATCATACTTAAAAACTCTTTTGTTGCTAGTGATAGAGAGATATTTTTCAAATGGCAATAACCTATACTTCTTTTAGGTATTGGCTCTTTTATGTCTAATTTGAATAATTTTCCACTATTTAAGTAATCTATGCTAAATTCTTCTATAACACAAGATACTCCAAGATTTATATATGCAAATTCTAAAAGTAATTCATGAGAGCCTAATTCTATATCTGGATTTAGCTTTATACCTTTTGATAAAAAATATTCATTTACATAAAGCCTTGAATTTGCTTTATTTTCTAACATTATCAAAGGTAACAAATTTAATTCTTCTAAAGATATTTGCTTTCCTTTGTATTCTATGTAATCATTTGCACATACAAATATGTCATGTATCTCAATACATTCAACGATATTTAATGTTTCATCTTCTATTGGCATATTTATGATTGCTATATCAATATTACCATCTTTAAGTAAGGATATAAGTTCTCTACTAGTTCTATTTATTGTAGATACATGTATATGTGGGTATTTCTTATGAAAAATTTCCAAATACTTTAATAGAAAAAAACGTGCTGCTGTATCTCCTACTCCAATTTTTAATGAACCATATTCCAATTTTTTAAATTTATTTATTCTATCTTCTCCTGATGCGATTAAGTTTAATGCAGTAGCAACATGTTCACTTAAAATTTTCCCTTCTGGAGTTAACTTTACACCTTTATTATTTCTATAAAATAATATAGTATCTAATTGTTCTTCTAATTGTTTAATTGATTGGCTTACAGCTGGCTGTGACATAAATAATTCTTTGGCAGCAACAGAAAAGCTCTTATGACTTACAACTGCATTGAAAACTTTATATAATTCAAGTTTTACGTTCATACATAACTACTCCTTATATCAAATATTAGTATTATTTATTTTACTTATGATTATATTTGAATTATAATATACATGGTACTAATATGACAATATTAATTCTTTAGGAGGATTTTAAATAATGGATAGATTAGTTGGAACTGTTTCAAGAGGTGTTAGAGCACCTATTATAAGACAAGGAGATGACTTAGTTAAAATAGTTGTTGATTCTGTCTTAAATGCATCAAAGAGTGAAAACTTTGAAGTTAGAGACAAAGATGTAATTGCTGTTACAGAAGCTGTTGTTGCTAGAGCACAAGGAAACTATGCTCATGTTGACAATATAGCGAAAGATGTAAAGGATAAATTTGGAGATGATACTGTTGGTGTTATATTTCCAATTTTAAGTAGAAATCGTTTTGCAATATGTCTAAAGGGTATTGCAAAAGGATGTAGAAAAGTTGTATTAATGTTAAGCTACCCTTCTGATGAGGTTGGAAATCACTTGATAAGTATTGATGAACTTGATGACAAAGGAATAAACCCTTGGTCAGATGTGTTAACAGAAGAAAAATATAGAGAACTATTTGGATATAATAAACATACATTTACTGGTGTTGATTATGTTGATTATTATAAAAATTTAATTAAAGAGTGTGGTGCAGAAGTAGAAATAGTTTTTGCTAACAACCCAAAAACTATACTTAATTACACAACAAGTGTTTTAACTTGTGATATACATACAAGACAAAGAACAAAGAGAATTTTAAATCAAAATGGTGCTAAAAAGGTATATTCTCTTGATGATATAATGACATCAAGTGTAGATGGTAGTGGGTATAATGACCAATATGGACTTTTAGGTTCAAACAAAGCTACAGAAGAAACTGTAAAATTATTCCCTATAAATTGTGATGAAGTTGTAAATAAAATTCAAAGCAATATAAAAGAAATTACAGGTAAAAATGTAGAGGTAATGGTTTATGGAGATGGAGCGTTCAAAGACCCTGTAGGGAAAATATGGGAGCTAGCTGACCCAGTAGTTTCTCCTGCTTATACAAAAGGCTTAGAAGGTACTCCAAATGAGGTGAAATTAAAATATTTAGCTGATAATGATTTTGCTGACTTATCTGGAGATGAGTTAAAAGAAGCAATTTCAAAATACATAGTTGAAAAAGATAATAAATCTGATGATTTAACAGGAAATATGGTTTCTCAAGGTACTACTCCAAGAAGACTTACAGACCTTATAGGTTCTTTAGCAGATTTAACTTCTGGAAGTGGAGATAAAGGTACTCCTATTATTTACATACAAGGTTATTTTGATAACTATACAAAATAATATATTTTAAAGCATTTTATGTAATTTATTTAGATTAAAAACTAATATAGACCTCTTAATTGACATAACTTTACTGTATATCAATTAAGAGGTTATTTAATATTTACATAGTTTAATTTATTAATCTTTATTAAGAATTTTAATCTCTATTTATTTCTGAAATAATATCACTCTTTAATATTTGTTTTACTGGAATGATAACTGCAATAATACTAATAGTAATATTTAAAATAATCATACCCACATATAGAGACATATTTATATTGAAAACTGGATTTATATATAAATATACGCGTTTTACTATAAAATAAATCATAGATTGCCCAATAATACTTCCAATTACCATTATAATACTTGCATATAGTCCATATAAAAAACCTTCCCTCATCATCATAATCAAAAACTTATTATCTGTGATTCCCATAGCTCTTAAAATTCCAAATTCATGTCTTCGTGAAAAAACTAAATAACTTACTGTATTGATAATATGAAACAAACTTATGCTTAGAAGTACAAATACGATACCATATATAAACAATAATTTCTGGTTTAAATAAATATTATTTTTTTCAATAGCAATAGTATAATCTGTCACAATACATCGTTTTATATTATGTATAACATTTTTTATTTCTTTAGCTACTTCCATACTATTGCTTTCTTTCGTCTTTTTTATACTGGCCATATTGTAATTTATGATATTAAAATTACTTTCCATTTGTTCATTTGTCATAACTATATCCATGCCATAATCGCCAATAAAGTATATATTATTTGCCATTACACGTTTTACAGTAGCAGCAACTACAAATTCTTTTACTGTATAATCATTTTTATCTTCTTCTTTAAACTTAATAGTCTCATCAGTAGGTTTCATTGTTTTTGGCACTTTAACTTTGATAGTATCTCCTGGCTTTATGTCAACTGCACCATATATACCAGTACCATCCATAGGAAGTCTAACAATCACTTTATTATTTTTAACCATGTCAGAATTATCAATTTTTCCATCAATAATATAAGGATTTAATCCTTTTAACATGTTAGCATTATATCCATAGATATTTGTCTTTAAAAGGTGTCCCCCATCACTTTGTTTAGTGCAAATTCCATTGAAAAAATTCTTTATTCTGTAATCTTTTTCAAGAGGTTTAAAGAAATTTTTCCAAAGTAATTGTTCATCTCTAATGTGTATACCGCCAAAAAAATACCTTACTGGGTGAATACTTGATACACCTTCTACTTCGTTTAGTCTTGAAATTTTATCTTTTTGTATTCCTATATCAAAATCAGTTGTTTGCATAGCTATTTGATAATCAGAATTTAAACCATCATCAGCCTTCATTGTAAGCTCGTTATTATTTCTAGTAAGCTGTATAGAATAGCTAGAACATAGAAAAATAATTCCCCCAAGTGCTAATGAACACAAAATCCCTATAAACATTCCTTTTTTTTGAGTCATATATTTATGAGATAATACTGATGTCATGTTAGAAAACTTTATACTTTTTATCTCTCTATTCTGTTTACTAGTAACTTCAAAATTTTTCATTGACTCAATACTAGAATATTTGTTTAGCTTATATACAACTCGTACAGTGATTAAAATTAACAATAATGCTAAAAACAAAAATCCTAAGTAAATAGATTTTTCACTTATAAAAAATGACCCTGGAATAATATCACTACCTAAGAATATATGAGGAAATTGTTGATGTATTGTTGAAGCTACTCCTATGCCTAAAATACATCCTATAGGAAAACCTATGATAAAAAGTAAAAATAATTCTAAAAACAAGAGTAGTAAAAGTTGCTTATTATTAGCACCTAACACTTCTAAAACGCCATATTGTGATATTCTTTGAAGTATCGAAACATGGAAAATACTATATATTGCTGCTGCACTAAATATTCCAATAATCAAAACAATTGCATTTGTATTTAATTTTAAAGAATTTAAAAATTGAAATACACTATATCTTTCAAAAGTTATTGGAGGTTTTACACCAAATTCACTTGATAAATTCCAGTTTACATAGGAACTTTTTTTCGATATACTAAATTCTCTCATAAATCTAGCACTCTGTTTTTTTATATTTTTATTTTCATCAAATTTTACATAAACCATATAATTACCATTTTCTTCAGAAAATGTAGAACTATCTACAAAGCCCTCTAAAGCAGTTTCTGGATTTAAAATATCAGATAAAATCCCACATAACTTATAAGTTTTTCCGTCTAATTTTATCTCTGTTCCAATTTTTTCTTTTATATTTAAATTATTTAATGAATAGGTATCAAGTGCTATTTCTCCTCCTTTGCTAGGAAGCTTTCCTTTCAATAATTTTCTACCTGTCATATCTAAATAAGATGAATCCACATTTAAAAAATTCATAATGAAAGGTTCATCTATAGAACCTTTAGTATTTGTGATACCAAGTCTATTTACAGTGTATTCATTTGATTTTTTGTCTTTCTTAATTTTTTGTAGTTGTTTATTATCTACCTTAAAATAAAAATGATAATCTCCATTATCCGCTCTTATTTTCTCAATTTTACTTTTATTTGCACTATTTACTAAAGAACCAATTCCTGTCAATAAGGCTACTGATAGTACGATGCTTAAGATTATAGATATAGATTGTTTTTTATAATGTTTAATATATTGAATTGCAAACTTCATTAAAGATATCATAGTATTTCACCACCATTATTTACTACAATTCCATCTTCAATATGTATAATAGAATCGCATATTTGTGCTATATTTTCATTATGTGTTACCATAAGTATTGTTTGGTGAAATTTTGCACTACTTTCTTTTAGTAAACATACTACTTCCATTGTAGTCTTACTATCGAGATTTCCTGTTGGTTCATCAGCTAGTATAAGTGCAGGTTTATTTGCTAAGGCTCTAGCAATTGCTACTCTCTGTTGTTGTCCACCAGAAAGTTCACTTGGAAATTTTAGACGTTTGTCCCAAATACCTAATGTATTCATTAACATTTCAATATAGCTATGATCTACATAATTTCCTTTATCCAATGTAACAGGAAGAGCAATATTATCATAGACATTTAATACTGGTATTAAACTGTAATTTTGAAATATAAAACCTATATTCCTTCTTCTAAATACAGTCAAATCCTTTTTTCTTAATTTAGATATGTTTTTACCCTTAATTATTACATCTCCTGATGATGGGCTATCCAACCCACCTATAATGTTTAATAATGTACTTTTACCAGACCCAGAAGTTCCAACTATAGCAGTAAATGTAGCCTTTTCAATTTCTATGCTTACCCCATTTAGTGCATTGACCTTGTTTTCATATTCTCCATAATGTTTTACTAAATGATTCGTCACTAATATACTCATTTTATTTCTCCTTTCAACATAACTTAAAATATAAGTTCTTATAAGATATTGTAAGTGACGATAATTACACCCATCCTACAAAGTTAATTTAAACTCTTACAATTTTGTAAGAAGATACTAAAACAACTTCCACTTCCTAATTTGGATTCTACTATAATATTCCCTTTTTCTTTTTCTAAAATTAATCTTGTAAGATAAAGACCAATTCCTGTACCATTTTGATTTTCAACATTTTTACCTCTATAAAATCGTTTAAAAATATTGTTCAATTCTTTACCATCAATGCCTATTCCTTCATCTTTGATTATAATTTTAGTATATAGTTCCATTTTTTCTACAGAAATAGTAATCATACTATTTGATGGTGAATATTTTATTGCATTTTCTAAGACATTTACAATTGCCTCTATAGTCCATTTTTTATTATGAAATAACTTTATATCTGAAAATATTTCTAAATTTATTTTTATGTTTTTAGATTCTGCTTTATTAAAAACAGTACTAATACTTTGAACAATAGTGTCTTTAATTAGTAGTTCTTCTGCTTCAAATTTGATAACCCCATCTTCTAATTTAGTCATCTTAAATAGAGACTCTAATAACCAGTCAATTTTAAAAGTTTGATTTTTCATTTTTTGTAAAAATTCTACTTTTTTTGATGTAGGAAGATTACTATTTTCTAAAAGTTCACAGTAAATGGTAATATTTGAAAGTGGTGTTTTTAATTGATGTGACATATTTGAAATTAAACTTTTAATTGCTTCCTTTTCTGATTTTGACTGCTCTACTTCTATCTCTATCATATCTTTAACTTTTTTTACTTGGTAAGAAATTTTTGATATTCTTGTATCTTTTGTATCTGGATAAGAAATTTCTTTACCTTCCAATAATTGATTTAGCATTAGACTTAATTCGTCACATGTATTTTGACTTTTTTTAATAGTTATTATAGCTATAATTATCATACATATTGCAACAAATAATAGTAACATATTTATTCCACCTCATTCCATAGATAGCCCATTCCATAAGCTGTTTTTATATACTTTGGATTAGATGGATTATCCTCTACCTTCATTCTAAGTCTTCTTATATTTACAGATATAATATTCTCATCAACATAATTTTCTTCACTATCCCATATATGATGTAAAATTTGTTCCTTCAATAATATTTGTCCTTTATTCTCAATTAAATAATTAATAAGCTTATATTCTACAGCACTAAGTTCTAAATCTACTTCATTTTTATACACCTTTAATAACTTTTGGTCTAATCTTATACCATTAGAATACAGCACTTTATTATTTGATTTTTTTCTTATTGCTACTTTAACCCTCGCTTTTAATACAGACAAAGAAAACGGCTTTGTGATATAATCATCTAAACCTATTTCTAATCCTGTTACCTCATCAATCTCTGAATCTCTTGCAGTAAGCATTATAATTGGAATATCTGACATTTCTCGTATTTGCTTACATATATCAAATCCATTTCCGTCTGGCAGGTTACAATCTAAAATTATAAAATCTATATTTTTATTATTAAATATATGTAAGCCCTCTTGTTTTGTATAAGCTTTTAAAACATTAAATCCTTCACTTTCAAAAGCATAAAAAAGACCTTCATTTAAGTTTGTATCATCTTCAATAATTAATAAATTCAATTTTCTACTCCTTTTATTTTTAAACTTTTAAAATAGTATTTCTTCTTATCTTTTGTTAAAAATATATTGATACACCTATTTTACTAAAAAAACTGTAATTAAATTTGTTTTTTCTCAAATCTAGTTACAGTTTTTTATTTATAGACTATTCACCTTTAGAACATTCTCTATAAAAGGCTTTAATTGATTTTAAATCATTATCAGTTATAATATGTACACCACTTGCACTTAATAAATTAGCAAGACACTCAATACGTTTGAAATGTTTTTCTGTACTCTCATTAAACAATACTGGGTCTAACCAAATATTTATTAATATTATAAATACTTCAGACATTTCGTTTGGATAATCAGTTTTAAAAATGCCTTCTTCAACACCTTGTTTTATTAAGCAAGATAGTAAAGGGGTCATTTCAAGCGTAGATGCTCTTATACTCTTCATAAATAAGATAGGTTTTTTTTGGAGGCACATATAATCAATCAATTTTTTCCTTATTTCTGAACTAGATATGTGTAAGATAAATTCAGACACTTTTTCTCTAATCGTAAAGTTAGGATTATTTAATATTAACTTTAAATTTTCCATCTCTACTTTTAAATTACTTGATATAATCTCTTCGAACAGGAGTTCTTTATCTTTAAAATGGTAGTATACAGATTCTTTAGATATATCAAGAGTATCCACAATTTGTTGCATAGTTACATCATCATAGTCATTTTCTTCGAATATTTTCCACGCAACGTCTAATATCTGACTTCTCATCTTGTCAGAATGTTTATTTCTTGACATATAAATTCACTTCTTTCTTTATCAATTTATATTAATTGTTCATACATTTATTATAATAAGATTTTTTACAGTATGTCAATACACACCATTTAAAGACAACAAATCGTATTTATTCTTAAATTTCTTATTATTTATCATTAATATAATTTATATGTAAAAATATTATAAAACATATATAAATACATATTATTTAATTTAATGACGCTTAAATTGAAAATATAACCTTATTCTTATATAATTAAATTATGTAAGGATAAGGATAAGGTTATATGATTTAATTATACTTTTACTAGGGGGAATAGAATTGAAAAGGGTTGATGAAAGAAATACTATGTTTGCAAGAGCAAATTATAAAAAAAATGGTTTTGCTTATAATGACTATTATGAGAAAAATCCTGAAAAAAAAGAAGTTGATGATAGTATAAGAAGTAGACCAAATTTATGTAGTGAAGGAACTATGACTTATAATGAGATAAATTCTCCAATGGCAAGTAGTGCATTTGACTTTTTATCTGATATAAAATCACTATGTGAAGGAAAAGTTTGTGACAATAAAGTGGATGTAGATGCAAAGTCTATGACTAAAAAGATAAAAGGGTTTGCAAAGCAATATGGAGCTTCTGTGGTTGGTATAACTAGATTAAAAGATTATCATATTTATACAAATAGAGGTAGACATGAAGAAAACTATGGTGAAGAAGTTAATCTATCTCACAAATATGCAATTGTATTTGGATGTGAAATGGATAAAGAAATGATAAACAGAGCCCCGATGATATGTGAAGTTATAGAAACTTCAAAATGTTATGTAGATGCATCTATTGTTGGCATGATTTTAAGTTATTACATAAGAAACCTAGGATATGATGCTAGAAATCATATGGATGCTAATTATCTAGTAATGCCTGTTTTTATAGCTCGTGATGCTGGATTGGGTGATATAGGAAGAAACGCAATACTTACAAATAAAGATTATGGTTCTAGACTTAGACTAGGGGTTGTTACTACAGATATTCCACTTATAGAAGATGAATATGTTGATTTTGGACTTGAAGACTTTTGCAAAGTATGTAAAAAATGTTCTTTTAATTGCCCTTCTCACTCACTTTCTAATGATATTAAAATTGGTGATGATGGAAAATATAATTGGGTGATTGAACATGAAACATGTTACATTAAATGGAGATATTTAGGCACAGACTGTGGTATGTGTATATCTGCTTGCCCATTTAGCCAAAACCTTGAAACTATAAAAAACACTACTTCTTTTAAAGGCAATAATGAGCTTATTGAGAAAGCTTTGGATGAATATACTTCAAAATTTGGTAAAAGAATATTTGTACCTGGAAATCCATCTTGGTTAAAATAATTTTATATATTTAATAAATAGTCTGTCCCATGATAAATTCTAGGACAGATTATTTATTAAGTATTTTATTTATATGAATATAATATGATAATTTAGCAACATTTTGATTATATAATTAACTTTATATAGAATATTAAACATAAAAGGAGTGAATATATGAAAAAAATATTAGTAGTTGAAGATGATACTATATTAAATAAAACACTATCGTACAACTTAAGTGAAGAGGGATATATGGTTATTTCAAAATTTACAGCTATATCTGCTTTAGAATCTATTGTTAAGCACAAATTTGATTTAATTATTTTAGATGTTAATCTACCAGATAGAAGTGGATTTGATTTGTGCAAGAAAATTAAAGAAAATTATGATATCCCTATAATTTTTTTAACTGCCAATGATATGGAATATGATATGATTAAAGGTTATGAACTTGGAGCTTTGGATTATATAACAAAACCATTTAATATCAATGTGTTTAAACAAAAAGTAAGAGCACTTTTAAATCATATTACAACAAAAACAAAACAAGATTGTTATGATGATGGATATCTCAAGATTAACTTTTCTGAGTTCTGTGCATATATAAATGACAATCAAATTGTATTTACACCATTAGAATATCGTACTTTAAAACTATTTATTGAGAATCCCAAAAACATTCTAACAAGAAAAATACTTTTAGAAAAACTTTGGGATATAGATGCTAATTTTGTAGATGAACATACTTTGACATCTGTTATAAGTAGAATTAGAAGTAAAATTGAAAAAGATGGCTCTCAATACATTAAAACAGTATATGGTATGGGATACATGTGGATAGGTGAAAAAAATGAATTTTAAAAATTTTTCTTTTAATACTATTTATTTAATAATTGCTGTTAGTATGGCTCTTACAGCTATTCTATTCAATATAGCAATTTATATAATAACTAATGATTTTAAAATAGTTGTTCTATTATTGATATACACAATAATATTCTCTGGTTTTATATTATTAATCATGCTCTTACTTCATAAAAAAATAACTCTATTTTGCTCTGAGATATGTTTAACCTTAGATAAGATGATGAATAGTAAAGATAATCTGGAAATTACTTTGGAGGAAGAAACACTTTTGTCACGTATTAATCATAGACTGATTAGAATGTATGAAGTCATTCAAGAAAATCGCCACAATATTGCTATGGAAAAAGCTGATTTACAAGAATTAGTTTCTGATATCTCTCATCAAATCAAAACTCCTATTGCAAATTTAAAGATAATTAATAATACTCTACTGAATCAGAATCTTAAAACTGAAATTCAAAATGAGTTTTTGATGGATATGCAAGGTCAATTAGATAAATTAGAATTTTTAATGCAGTCTATGGTAAAAACTTCAAGACTAGAGACAGGTATAATTTCATTATCTAAAAAAAAGAATTCGATTTATGAAACAATTGCGACTTCACTTAGTGGAATTTTATTTGATGCTGAAAAAAAGGACATTGAAGTTACAGTTGATTGTGATTCAAACTTATATATATGTCATGACAAAAAATGGACTTCTGAAGCTATTTTCAATATATTAGACAATGCAGTGAAGTACACAAGTCCTAAAGGTAAGATACATATATCTACAGAATGCTGGGTTATGTATGCTAAAATAGATATTACTGATACTGGAAAAGGCATATCAGAAAGTCACCAAGCAGAAATTTTTAAGAGATTCTATCGTGAGGAAGATGTACATGATATAGATGGTATTGGAATTGGTCTATATCTTTCAAGAAAAATTGTATCTCTTCAAGGTGGATATATCAAAGTTACATCAAAAATTGGAGAAGGCTCTACTTTTTCTATATTTTTACCTAATAAATAAATTTTTAAATATTTTATTTGTGATAATTCTGCAACATTTTGATTATATACTGTATTTACAATATATAAAGGAGGTCTTTATAGTGAGTATTTTACAAGTAACAGACTTAAAAAAATATTATGGGAGAAATACAAACATTACAAAAGCTCTTGATGGTGTGAGCATATCTGTTGAAAAAGGTGAATTTATTTCTATTGTAGGTACATCTGGTAGTGGTAAATCTACATTATTAAATATTATGGGAGGTTTAGATAATCCTACATCTGGAAATGTCATTATAAGAGGAAAGGATTTATCAACTATGAATGATGAACAACTTACAATTTTTCGACGTAGAAATATAGGTTTTATATTTCAAAATTATAATCTTGTTCCTTTACTTAATGTATATGAAAATATCATTTTACCAATTGGATTGGATGGTGAAACACTAGATAAAGATTTTATAAATGAAATTATAAGTTTACTTGCACTAGATGAAAAATTATATGATGTACCAGGTAATCTTTCTGGAGGACAACAGCAACGTGTTGCTATTGCAAGAGCACTTGTGACGAAGCCTGCTATTATACTTGCTGATGAACCAACAGGTAATCTTGACAGCAAAACGAGTGCAGATGTATTAGGCTTACTTAAGATGACAAGTGAGAAATTTAACCAAACAATTGTAATGATTACCCATAACAATGAAATTGCACAATTAGCAGATAGAATCGTTCGTATTGAAGATGGAAAAATTTATAACTAGGAGGTGAAATATATGTTTAAAAATAATAATGGTGCTTTCATTAGAAAAATAGCATTGAATGATTTAAAAATTAATAAACTTAAATTTTTTCTTTCAGGTATTATTATAATGATTTCCACATGTTTATTATTAACAACTACTTTAGTTTCATATAATGGCTCTATGGATTTGGTTAATTCATCTCCCTATCATGCGAGATATCAATCTGTAAATGAAAAATCAAAAACATTATTACAGCAAAATAAAAACTTTAGTAGTGTAGGAGTTTATAAGTCACTTGGTAGTGAGATAAAATCAGATTATAAAATGTCAATGATATATGTAGATAACACTGCAATTGAGCTTCTGAATTTTCAACTATTAAAGGGCGGTATGCCAACAAATAAATATGAAATTGCTATTTCAGAAAAATATCTATCTGAACTTGGCTTGAATAAAGACCTTGGAGATAGCATTACATTAAAATATCGCGACAATATTACTAACAAAGAAATACAAAACGATTTTATTATTGTTGGATTTGTAGAAAATTACTATCAAGATAATGCTAAGCAATACTATACAGTTGTTTCCAATGATTATCTCAAGCATATGGCTTCTACACCTTTACAAATCAAAAGTAATAATTTTAATGAAGCAACTCCAAACACTGTAGATGTATTAGTTAGATTATCAAAAGAAAATACAGAAAAATCCCCTACTTTAATTAAGACTCAATTAAGTGAAATTGGTTCCTCTTTAAATATTAAAAAACATAATATATATTTAAATGATAATTATATTGAATCAAATTTAATTGATGGTGAACAAGTTATTACAGTTTTAATAGTAGGAGTAATTATTCTTTTTTCTAGTTTGTTTGTTATTTATAGTATTTTTTATATTTCAGTTGTTAATTCAGTTCAAATGTATGCAAAGTTGAAAGCACTTGGTATGACTTCTTTTCAGTTGAAAAAGATTATTTACCTACAAGGAAATATTTTATCTATTATTTTTATTCCAATAGGCATTATATCTTCCTGCATAATTACATATATAATTCAGCCTTTAGCATGGCAAATGACTACTGACTTATTTATTATTCTAGTATTATCAATAGTAATATTTTTGACTGTAAGAATTTCTTTAAATAAGCCAGCTAGAATTATTTCAAAAACTTCCGCTATTGAAGCTATGCAATACACAGAAATTAAATCTAGAAATAAAATTAAAACACTTAATTATATAAATATTAAAAATTTAGCACTAAAAAATATTGAGGTAAATAGAAAGAAAAATTTAATAGCATTGATTTCATTGAGTATTAGTGGAATATTATTTATTTCAATTGCTAGTCTGTCTAATTCTATAGATTTTAATAAACAGATGTCTCAGACATTCGTTTATAATGAAAATTATATTATTGGAAATAAAATTGACAATTTGTATGAACGAATTACACAAATTCAGCAAAATAATCCATTTACAAACACTCTTAGAAATGAAATCAAATCAATTTATGGAGTACAAAAAGTAATTGAATCTAAAGGAATAAAATGTGAAGTTATATCCCCTTCTATTAAGGATAAAGATGGAAGTAATGTTACAACTTTGATTGAAAGTGTCACACCAGAGCTTGCAAAATCATTCCAAAAGTATATTGTAAATGGTAAAGTTGATTATAAGCAATTGGATTCAAACAGCTTGATTGTAAATAAATATAGGACAAAATCTTATGGAGTTGATTTGAAAATTGGAAATACAATTACATTTAATATATTTAGTGGAAATGACATCATCAAAAAACAAATGAAAATAGTTGGAATAATTGATAATTCAAATACAGGATGCATGTTCTTTACTTCAGACAAGGCTTTAGATAAAATAACACCATATAATACAAATTTACATTTTTCAATTTTATCCGATAAAAAGTATTCAAAAGAAGTTGAAGAAAAACTATTAAATATTATTCAAAATAATTCAAATTTAATCCTTTATTCATATGATAGCGATTATAAAATGCTAACTAGAGCTTTTAAGTATATGATTATAGCTGCATATGTATTTGTTGGTTTAATTTCCTGTTTTGGTATCCTTAATATGACAAATATCCTTGTAAATAGTGTATTAACTAGAAAAAAAGAGTTTGCCTTACTTCAGGCGGTTGGAATGACAAAAAAACAGTTGCGCAAAATGCTCTATCGAGAAGGTTTAAATTTGAGTATTAAAGCTGTATTTGTATCAATTACATTGGGTTATTGTGGTTCAAAATTACTCTGCTTTTTTATAAAAGATGTTGTTAGATTAGACTTCATTAATTTCAATTTCTCTATACTTTCTATTTTAATTTTTTCATTTATATTAATAGGCATGCAAATATTAATAATTGAATTCCTTATAAGAAATCTAGAAAAACAATCAATTACAAAACGTTTACGCTCTCTATAAAAATAGCTACTTTTATACTACACTCAACATAGATTTTCAAGATTTAGAGGGTCTGAAAACTTTGATTTTACGACCCTCTGTTTGTTTTTTAACTTCTATTATTTATTTTCTGAATATATCAATCGCATGACTCGTAACGCCTATTAAATCTTCGCGTTCACAAGTAGCAAAGTGATATTTCAAATATAACTCAAATTCTTCATCATCCATAGCATCGACTGCTTCACGCATACATAGGGCTAAACCATCCGATGCGACGTAATGCAGTCTTGTTACAGGAAAAACAGACATCAAATCGTCAATGTTTTCTTTACGGACAAGTTCAAACAAATCCTTAGGACCTGACTTGGTAGCAAATGTCTGTGGGTCAATCAAGCCCTTTTCAATATATTCAGCTACATTGATATTTCCTCGGTTGAACCCTTCATCAATAAGGCAGCCATCAGATATAACATATGCAGCAAAAATCACACCACCATGTTTTGTTACACGGATAGCCTCATGTAGAGCTTGTTGTTTATCCTCTTTGCTATAAAGATGATACAACGGACCTAACAACAATGTAATGTCATATTCATTGTCTGAGAAAGCAGACAAATCCATAGCATTACCTTGAGTAATAGTTATATTTTCATTTGATTGAATATTTTTACGGAAAATTTCTATGTTATGTTCGACCAATTCGACTGCATCAACGTCATATCCCTGACGTGCCAGCGTGTGAGAATATCGACCAGTTGCAGCACCAATTTCAATCACACGGTCGCTAGGTTTTATGTACTTTTCAATGTAATGCATAGTGGTTAGGAATTCAACTGTTCCATGCTTTAATGCCAACCGACTATCTTCGTCGTAATTATTGTAAAAATCAATTAAGTATTGGTTTGTTTTCATATTGCACCCCCTTCTGTATTAGTTAGTAAACATCAAATAGATAAATTCCAATCCTTTTTTTCTTGTCTTATAAAAGCTGATAATATATTTTTCAACATTTTTTCGGCACTATTTCTATCTAATGTCAATTTTTTCGTTGCTGTTAAGACAGCTATGCCATGAGTATAAAGAAATAAATCTAAAAATATGACTTTTGCACATTCTAACTCTATTCCAATACTTTCAGAAAAAAGCCTTGCCTTTTTTTCATTATCAATTTCTTTGTAGAAATCATTTGGATCTTCCATCATCAAATCTAAATCGTTTATAAACAACAACTTAAATAAATGTGTTTCTTCTTGAGCAAATTCAATGTATGAAAGTGGAAGTAATAAATATTGACTGACATTTTCAGAATTATGATAATTAATAACATACTGATTATAGTATTCATATGCAAAAGCAAGAAATTCACCTTTTAATTCATCCATATTTTCATAGCAAGTAAAAATTGGTCGAGTGGAACATTGTAATTTACTTGCGATACTCCTTGCATTTACAGTTTCAAATCCTGTTTCTCTTGTAATATCCAAGACAATATTCAAAATCATTTCTTTCGTTATTTTTGCTTTAGGTGGCATATAAATTCACTTCTCCATTAAATTTTTATAAAATACATACGTTATATAACAATTGTTGCACATTAAAAAATTTATGTCAAGAAATAGTTTTGCATTTTTTATCATTCCTGAAGCTGACAAATAAAATATGAGTTGCAATTAATCTATTAATAGACGATTGCAACTCATATTTTACTTTAAATACTTTTCTTTTTACATGATATTTCATATACATAATCTTCTGATGAATTAATATCACTTTCTTTTGAATTAATATTACTTTCTTTTCTTTTTTTAGAATCAATTAAGACAAAATATAGTATAAAACCTACAACAAGTCCCCAGGTTCCACCTTTAGCAGCAATCACGCCACCCATCAGCCCAATTAATCCTCTCTCTACGCCAGTATCACATAGTTCCATTGATAGTTTAGTACATAAGTAACCTTGAACTAAAAGTGTCACTGATAATGCTAATGGTATAAGAGGCGTAGCTATTTGGGCAATTGGATAAAAGCAGATAAAAATAGCTGAAACCCATACTAATGTACCCATACCACTAAAAATAGACTGCATTGCTTCCTTTCCAACCTTATATCTTTGAGCAACACTTCCAGTAAGAGTTGCAGCTAATGGACCACACATAGCTATATATGGAGAAATAACTGCCATAACAATATTTCTTATCCCACTTATAATATTAGACCTATTAGAATTAAAATCAATATACTCATCTGTTCTGTTTTTACTTTCAGAAAGAACTAAATTTTCACCTGTTATAAAATCACCAAATGCAATTATATATATCATGAAAGCCATTGGCAATCCTTGTATAAATAATATTAGACTTGGAAAACCTATTCCAAAAGGAGATACTGTATCTATTAATTTTTGAAAATCCATTATATAAATAATATTTTCAAAATTAAAGCTAGGAATTCCTATTTCTTTACTAAATATTCCTATAATTAAACTCACTAAAATAGCTGGAACTACTCCATATTGACCTAATCGAAATAAAAACTTATTCTTTACTTTTAGAGCATCGAATTTTTCAGAAAACATTACAAAGCAAGCAACTAAAATCCCAACTGTTATAGATATTGGATAAGATTCAAATCTGCCTTTAGGGCTAAATTCTGCTATTACAGTTGATATACCAACTCCCATAAGTATTCCACCTTTGATGGAATTTGGGATTCTATTTACTAGTTTTCCAGCTATACCTGTTATACCCATTAAAATAAATATAATTCCTAAATCTATTTGTAAAGCTGTTAATGCTTGTATTCTTTCAATACCAATATTGAACTTTAACAAATATGCAGTTGTAAGAGTTATAGAAGCTGTAATCCAGCCAGGAACTACTGGGTCTCCCATAAAAACATGCAGGCAATACAATATTGAGTTAATGATAGCCATACTCCATGCTACTTCATAGGGTAATCCTAATATTTGCGTGCTAAGTCCAATAGTTCCTAAGCTTGTCATACTTGATATTATGCCTTGAATAGCTTCCGGTTTCTCAAATCTGTAATGTATAAACGGAATTCGTATCTTAAACATTCCAAATTTTATGTGAGGCTGTTCACTTCTAGTGAGTCTTTCCATAATTTCACTCCACCTTTCAATAACTCTTATTAATTGTTTATAAATTATCAATCTTGTTAAAACTAGTATATAACATATAAATTACATAAACAATAAATTAAAATTGTAAAATTGATAGATTTTGTGCATATATAGAAAGATATATCCATTTTTATTTTTTTATATCGATTGATAAAGGTTCTTTATAAAATTCAATAGTTCTTTTCCATGATTCAAACTGTCCTTTTGCATTACCTTTTACAGTTCCTCCTGAAGAAAATATTCCTCCAGCCATATTCATAGATAAAGTTTCACTTAGAGGTACAATATATGGAATTGGTAAAGGATGTCCCATCTTATCATATGTTAATAGTTCCACATTATATTGGTAGTTATTTCTTTTAAGTTTTTCTATGATTTCTACACAACCATCATAACTATTCCAAATATTATCTTCTTTTCCAGAAATCATAAGAATGTCAGCTTCAGAATTTTCTACTTTTATCCTAGCCTCTTCTTTATTGTCTGCCCTTTCAATACTTTTCTTATAAGTACTGGCAAATCCAAATGGAATTCCTTTTTCTATATCTTTTTTCTGGTCTTCAAAGAATATATTATTGTCTACCTTGATATATGGAAGTGGCTTACCTTTATATGACCATGATGAAGTATCTTTTCCATTCATTTGTCCATCAAGTGCTTGAAAACAATACGCATGAGGCTGTGATACTACTACTTTTTTAATTTGTTTATATCTTGAAGCAAGTAAAAGTGCTAACTCACCACCTTTTGATGTCCCATGTACAAATATTTCTTTAGTATTAGTGATTTCATCTTCACTAATCCATTTAAATATTTTTTCAAAGTATTCTAATGGTACTTCTTCTAACTTACTTGGCAATCCTTCTAGAGCAAAATAAGCAACTGCTAGTACATTGAACCCTCTAGATGCAAGTGGAGCTGCCAGGAGTTCTAAAGCATCTAAATTTCCATCAGAACCCCCTAAAACTAAAATTGTTTTATTACTAGAGTTTTGTTTATAAAATAATTTTCCTATAAATTCATCAGATATATCTTTTGTGATAATATCTTCTGTTTTGAACAATCTCTTCAACTTAACTTCTTTTCTTTCAATATCAGATTCAAATATCATATTCATGATTATTGGTTTATCAATAGATATATTTTCTGCAAAATTTTCACCTTCAGTTTTTGATTTTTTCAGAGAATAAATTAACCCCATGCAGTCAGTAGTTTTATAAGTCCCTTCTACAGGTTCAATTGAATCTAAATCCACTTCTCCTTTTTCATTTGAATAAAATACCCCATAAGATGAGAATTCCTCCCCTTTACACCATGGAAATTCCATTTTCATAGATACTCTTAATTTACTATTTGGAATTAAGCCTGAAACTATAACTTTAATTTTATCATCTACAAGTGATTCTGCATTGTATATATTTACTTTCATAATTGATTCCTCCATATAATAATTATTGCTCATGATTTATATATTTGAAATAGCTTTCTTTAGCAAGCTATGAATAATCCAAATATAAGACATTATGTTGACTATTTCATTATATCAACTCGAACCAATTTAGTCAATATATTGTCTTTTTTATTTACTTAAAATTATTTTAATAATATGAGCTATTCGTAATTTAAAATTTTGCTTATATTGAGTGATAGAAAAAATAAAACCACTCCTTTAAAGAAATGGTTTTATCTAGAAAATATAAATTATTTTTTAGTAAGCTTAATAAGTATTTTTTATTTAAAATTTTAGTACAAACATGTATTTCTTTATTTATAAATTTCACAAAATTTATGCATTGGCAAAAGTGTATATGGCATTAACCCTTGCTATATATAGATTTTCATCACTACAACCAATATATTTAGCATACTTTTCAATCTTCTCTCTTGCATTTTCAGCATCACTTTCATCGCTCTCTACTAGTTCATTTATATAAAGGTCCATTAAAGAAGCCTTATATTCTTTTATATTATATCCTAAAAATTCAGTTAATCTTTCAATCTCCTTACTAAAATCTCCATCTTCCTTTACCAAAAACTCGTATACATCTTCTCTATATGGATTTAATGTTATTATTTGTTTTACAACCTTACACTCATCTGCTTTTCCAATAAAACCATCTTTGTAATTATTAAACAAGGCATTAGATTTTTTTATAGATTCTTCATCAATATAAGAATGGACTTCATTGACTCTATTTTCTATAAGTGCATCTATTACAGCATAATGAATTTTGAAACAATCATTATACAAATAATTGCTCATTTTTTTTACGGTAGATTCGATTTCTAAAAAATTTGCATGATTATTTTTTTTATTCTTATTTGGTATGATAAAAGTTTTATTTAAGTTATTAAAAAGCCTTTTAAAATCTAAATATTTTTCACAATAAACACTTTTAAAGGTATCAATATCTATAGTTATAATTCCAAAACTCACTATAGTCTCGATTCCTTTCTTAAAAGATTCCTCTATATATTTTTCTCCTAGATTTAGACCTCTATCTGATATTTGTTTTAGATTTTGAAAATTATTTAAACAATCTCTCTCAAAGTTTTTAGAAATTTCTAAAGCATACAATTTAAAAATTTTTCTTATCTTATTATAATTATTTTTTGTATCATCAAACCTGATAATAGCTCCATTTACATCAAATGTAATCATTGAGTTTTAACCTCCCCCATTAGTTTCATCAATAAAATAAATTTAATATAAACTTTATAATCATAATATTAAACTTATTTCTACTATAATTATTAATTTGATGATGAAAGCCATTTTCCTTCTAAATAAAAAATTTGTCTAAAGTTTTTAAAAAAATTAGACAAACTTTAAGTTTTTAATCTCTAAATTACTCCAAATACACCAAATAATATTGGTATAAATATGGCTGGTAATAGATTTGCTACTTTTATATTTGTTAGCTTAAGTACATTTAAACCAAGTCCTATAATTAATAAACTTCCTGCAGCTGTCATTTCTGTAACTACAGGGTCACTTAAAAATCCATTTAAAAATGATGCCCCTAAACATATAATACCTTCATATAAAAATACAGATACAGCAGAAAACATTACACCTATACCTAAAGAAGCTGTAAATATAACAGAAGCTATCCCATCTATTACTGATTTTACAAATAAAGTATCATGGCTTCCTGTAAGTCCACTTTCTAACGAACCAACTACTGCCATAGCCCCTATACAAAATAACAAACTAGATGATATAAAACCTTCAGCAATAGAATCCTTTTTATTGCCTTTAGAAAACCTACTCTGCAAAAATGCACCTAATTTATTTACCCATTTATCAATATCTATTAACTCTCCTATTAAAGCTCCTAAAGCTATAGATATTATTGTCACTAGTGTATTCTTTCCCTCTAGTGCTCCTGATATCCCTATATATAATACACATAGGGCAATTCCATTCATTATAGTATCACTTACTCTTTGAGGTAAACCACCTTTGATTATAAGACCTACTATACACCCACCTGCGATTGCTAGACTATTTGCTATTACTCCAAACATTTTTTCTCCCCTCGATTAGTTAATTAAATTTTGCTTAAGTTCATTAAAAACTTAAATGTCAATGATTTGTAGTGGATATTCCAAATATTCCAAAAATTTTTCAAATCCTTTTTTTGATATATTTACAGTTTTAGTATTTATATTTGGATGAAAATTTAAATACTCTTCTTTAATTACATCCTCATCTATGTAAAGCTCTACTTTTCTTTCTGTATCATTTACTAATGAAAAAGGATTTACACTTCCAGGAAGAAGTTTAAGTACATTGTATAATCTTTCAGGCGAAGCAAATGATAACCTAGAACTTCCTATTTTTTCTTTAACTGAATTTAAATCAACATGTTTATCCCCTCTAACTACAATTAGATAGTATTTGTTTCCTTTAGCATTTCTTAAAAATAAATTTTTACACTGACATCCTTTTGTTATATCATTTAAAATTACTAACTGCTCTGCTGTATATACAGCTTCATGTTCTACTACCTCATATTTAATATTTAACTTATCTAAAATATTGTATATTTTAGTTTCATTTAAATTTACTTCAGTTGCATCTGATAATTCTGTTATTTTATCTTTTACATCACTCATCATGCTATATTCTCCTTTAATACTTTGTATATTACACTTCTCCTGTTTTATAGTAAATATTATTCTACTATGGCTATTGCTCTTACTGGAGCACCATCAGCGTCATTATACTTAAATGGAGCTGCTATAAATAGAAATCTTTCTGGCACAGCTTCTAAATTTGTAAGATTCTCTATTATTATTTTACCTTTTTCAAATAAAATGTGATGTACCTTAAAAGCTGATGTGTCGTATCTATCTACAGATAACATATCAATTCCTATTCCCTTTAGATTACTATCAGCTATATAGTTTGCAGCCTCTTCTGTTAATGTAGGATAACCTACATAATATTGCTTTTTATCCCAAAACTTTGACCAACCTGATTTAAATATTATAAACTCACTACTTTTTATTTCATCTTCATATTTTTTTAGATATTCTAATTCTATGTTTTTGCTTCCTTGCTCAATTTCTAATACATAAGCCTTACCGACAAAATTTTCTATATCCAATGTATCTAAGGATTCACCTTTAGTATACATATGTTTTGGTGAATCCATATGAGTTCCATTGTGAGAAAATACACTGATTAATGTTTCTTGATATCCATTTTCTTCAATAATAGCTACTTTTTTTATATCAGGTCTATTAGTCTCTGCATATACAGGCATATCATTATGTGTCACATGAGTTAAATCAAAAACCTTCATTTTTTATACCCCCTATGTTTTATTTTCTATTATATACCTAAATTCACTTTATTTCTATTGGATTTTATCCTATTATTGCCAAATTAGTATATACTTTTTATAAAATTTAATGGGTTCATAGAAAAATCTTGAAAAGAATTATCAGTAAATATAACATCTTCTCCTAAAAAACGCTTATATCTTCTTTCTTCTTTTTTTAAAGTAATCCTTTGTTTTTGTGAATGATTATTAAACACCATTATTTTAAGAGGTGTTTTTCCACCATTTGTTTGTACTCTTTTTAACATATATTTTATATGCATATCAGCCTCTGGAAATGAATACCCACAAAATACCAGAAGGTCAGCCTCTCTCAAAGTTTTTTCTGTCTCATTCCAAACATTACTTAAAAATATATTTGACATATTCTTAAAATATGTTGGTGGAACTATGATTGGTTCTGTCAGTTCTCCACACTCCAAACATTTTGTTTCTGAACTATTTTCAATTAGTTTCATAACACCACCTTCATGTGGTGTAAGAGTTAAACTGTTGCAAATAGGACAGTAAAGCCAGTTCAATGAACCATGTATCTTATAGAGTTTAATTAATGGTTCTTTTGGTTTTCTCCAGTTTAATTCTTCCTTAAAATTAGTAAATTCTACACCATAATCAAGCATAATAGGCAAATCATTTTTATCTCTTAAGCCAGTAACTGTATTGTCTATATGTATATCATAATTTGCACTAATAAAAGTTGTATCAAGGAGTAAATCATTTTGTAAAAGATTTTCAACTAAAAGTTTGTGATATTTATTATCTGTTCTAGGTGTATTATGAATTGCTTCAGCCATCAATAGTATTAAATACTGTCTTAAAAAACGTATACTATCACTTCTATTATTTAAATTTTCAAGTCCAAAATTTCTAAAGGCTTCTCTTCTTTGTTCTGCTAAATCTAAAAGCCCTAAAACTTCTTCAAATGTTGGAAAATTTGCATTATCTAGATTATCTTTTCTTATGTCAATATTAAACATTTGTTTAAAAAAGGCATACAATTCTCTATTCATATCAGTATCATAATTTTTAGGTTTTAATTTCTTAAAGTATTCACTAAATAATTCATTTTGAATGGGTAAATTTTCTGCAGCTGAAGCTCCTGCTCCCAAAAATATAGCTATTTTCATATAATTCCTCCTATATAAACATTACTATTATTTTTTATATCTATTAAATATTTATCTTATTAACTTATTTAATAATACAACAATAAAGCTGTCTTTTACTAGAAAAAATCCTATTACAAGACAGCTTTATATTTATATTTAAATCTTTAATAATTCATAAATAGAAAGAGCATATATTTGAGCAGCTTTTACAATATCCTCTACTATCAAATGTTCATTAGCTTGATGCTCAGTTTCTGGTTTCCCTGGGAAAATAGCTCCAAAGGCAACACAATTGTCTAAAGCTCTTGCATAAGTTGCTCCTCCAGATGAAAGAGGTGTTCCATCAAGACCAGTTTCCTCTTCATATACTTTTCTCAATGTTTTAACAAGAAGTGTATCTTCTGGAACATAAATTGAATCTAAGAAATCATATTCTTTATAATCTAAATTATATTTATCTGTTATTTTCTTTAGTTCTTTTACAAAATCATCTTTTTTATATGTTACAGGAATTCTTACATCAATTCCAGCAAATTCTTTTTTACTATCAATAGTTACTTTACCTATATTTACTGTTAATTTTCCTGATACATCATCCTTGCAATTAGGAACTATATTGTTTCCATTAGCATCTTCACCAATAACTTCTGCTAAAAACTTAATTATATTAGAATCTATTCCTATATTATTAAGAGCTATACAAAGTCTAGCTACTGCATTTATACCAGTATCACTAGCTGCTGAATGAACACTTTTTCCTATTATACATATTTTATTGCCTTCAACAGTGTATTCAAAACCTAATTTATCTAATTCTTTTTTTAACTTATCAGAATATTTTCCAATATAAACTGCTTTTCCTGGAACTGCATTTAAAGCCTTCCCAACTGATAATTCTATATCACTTTTACTCTCACATGTTAAATGAACTTGTAAAAGACCTTTTTCTGCATTTGTTATTGGAAATCTAGAATCAGGAGTAAATCCATAGTCTGGTACTTCTTCATTATTTTCTTTGTATTTATTTATACATCTCCAAAGATTTTCTTCATCAGCTCCAAAAATGAATCTTATTCTCTTATTTAAATCTATATTTAAATCCATAAGAGCTTTTACTGCATAAATTGCTGATATTGTAGGTCCTTTATCATCTTGTGTTCCTCTTCCATATAACTTACCATCTTCTAAAACACCTTCAAATGGTGGATAATTCCAGCTTTCTAAGTCACCTTCTGGAACTACATCAACATGACCAAGTATACCTATCATTTTTTCACCTTGTCCTATTTCTGCATAGCCATAATATCCATCTTTATATACTGTTTTAAACCCTAAAGATTTACATAAGTCTAAAATACCTCTTAAAGCCTTATCTATATTTTCTCCAAATGGGAAATTTTTAGTTGGCTCAGATATAACACTAGGTATTTTTACACTTTCTTGTATTGAAGAAATCATTTCATCTTGTAGAGAACTCACTTTTTCTTTAATTTGTTCTTTCATAATTATCACCCTTCAATTCTCATCATAATATACTAGTAAATATTTTGACCTTTTAAAAGAAAAATATGCTTACTTTTTTAGTTTTTTTATAAATTCAATTGCTTTTAAAGTACCCATTTTAGAGTGGTCAAATGTAAGCCCTCCTTGGAAGTAAACATTATAAGGAGGTCTTATTGGAGCATCTGCACTTAGTTCTATAGAAGAACCTTGTATAAATGCTCCTGCTGCCATTATAACTTCACTTTCATATCCAGGCATATCCCAAGGTACAGGTTTAACATAAGAATCAACTGGAGCAGCTTCTTGTATTCCTTGGCAAAAACTTATGACTTCATCAGCATTATTAAGTCTAATACACTGAATAATATCACTTCTTAAATCATCATGTTTTGGCAATACATCATATCCTAATTTTTCAAAAGCTCTTGAACAAAATATAGCTCCCATCACAGCTTGAGATACTACATATGGTGCTAGGAAAAATCCTTGAAGAACATTTCTAGTAGTTCCAAAAGTAAGACCACATTCTTTACCTATTCCAGGAGAAGTCATTCTATATGATATAAGCTCAATTAAATCCTTTCTACCAGCTATATACCCACCTGTTAATGCAAGTCCACCTCCAGGATTTTTTATTAGAGAACCAGCCATAACATCTGCTCCAACATCAGTTGGCTCTTTAGTATCTAGAAACTCACCATAACAGTTATCAACCATTACTATAACTTCTGGTTTAACAGATTTTATTACATCAATGGCTTCTTTTATATCACTAATTGAAAGTGATTTTCTCCAAGAATACCCTTTTGACCTTTGTATCATAACAAGTTTAGTTTTATCATTTATTTTTCTTTTAATTCCTTCTAAATCTAAATTTCCATCTTCTAAAAAATCTACATCATCATATGTAACACCATATTCTTTTAAAGAGCCTTTTTCTTCTCTTATACCTATAACACCCTCTAAAGTATCGTATGGTCTTCCAGTAACAGATAGAATTTCATCTCCTGGTCTGACTATTCCTTGTATACATAAAGTGAGTGCGTGTGTTCCATTTACAATTATTGGTCTTACAAGAGCATCTTCTGTATTAAAAACTTTTGAATAAATTTCCTCTATTTTTTCACGTCCAATATCATTATATCCATATCCTGTAGTCCAATTAAAATGCATGTCACTTAATTTAGATTCTTGCATAGCTTTTAAAACTTTATATTGATTGTATTCTCTTATTTCTTTTATTTCCTCAAACTTATATTTTATATCTTCCATTATTTCTTGTGATAATTTAAAAGTATCATCATCTATCCCATAGTAACCTTTCAATAATTCTTTTGTCTCATTAAGCATTTTATCACCTGTCTCTTTGTTATTTTATTTAAACATATCAAAGGAGACTATTTTACTAAAACAAATAAATTGTAGTTTATAAGTTAGCATAAGTCTCCTTTTAATTATCTTAAATTAAATTAGTTATCTATTGTTATTGTTGTTATTATTTTGATTTTGATTAGTTAAATTAATATATTTACCAGGTTGTATAGTCGAAACAGCATGTTTATAAATCATGTTTTGTTGTCTATTGTCCCCTTCTATCAATATTATATAACTGTCAAATCCTTTTACAAGCCCTTTGACTTGAACTCCATTGACTAAATATATAGTAACAGGTATCCTTTCTTTCCTAGCATTATTTAAAAACAAATCTTGTAAATTTAAAACTGTATTTTTCATTAGATTTGTACCCTCCCAAGATTAAATTGAACATCTAAAATATTCCTATCTTATATTCTATATAAGTTATGATAAATTTTCAATATGAAGTTGTATACTTAAAAATTTATATATATTATTTTATAGAATTTTTAATATATATAATTATTTCATTTTTTAATAAATCTATATCTTCATATTTATCCAAATCAAACCATTTTGCTGTTTCATATCTTTTAAACCAAGTTATCTGACGTTTTGCATACCTTCTAGAATCCCTTTTTATTATTTCAATGGCCTCTTCATATGTATATTCTCCATCTAGATACTTCAATATCTCTTTGTATCCTATACCTTGCATTGATATCATATCTTTTTTAAATCCCATATTTAGGAGTTTTTTAACTTCTTCAACCAAACCACTCTCTATCATGATATCGACTCTCATATTTATTCTTTCATACAAATGCTCTCTATCTCTATTCAAAACTATTATTATAGGTTGATAATCGTCATTAAATTTTAAGTCACTTGAAAAATCATTCATTTTCTTACCACTTAAACAAACTTCAAGTGCTCTTATAACTCTCTTTGTATTGTTTTTATGAATTCTATCAGCAGCTTCTTCATCAAGTGATTTTAATCTATCATGCATGTAATCTATTCCATTCTCAAGAAGTTGTTTTTGAAGTTCTTTTCTTAATTCATTATTAGCATCAGATTTTGCAAAATCCATATTGTATATTAAAGAATTGAGATAAAGACCTGTTCCTCCAGTCACTAAAACACACTTTCCCTTTTGATTTATTTCAGATATATATTTTTTTGCCCTTTGTTGAAATTCTGAAACTGAAAATGGATAGTCAGGTTTAACCTCATCTATAAGATAATGCTTTACTCCTTGCATTTCCTCAGATGTAACTTTTGCACTTCCAATATCCATATATTTATATATTTGCATAGAATCTGCTGAAATTATCTCTGCATCCATATCTTTTGCTAACTTTATTGACAAATCAGTCTTTCCAACAGCAGTTGGACCTGTAAGTATTATAAGTGGTATTTTTTTCATAACATTCCTTTCCATATATTTTAAATATCCAAAATATTTTACATAATTCTTTTAAACATTTTTTCTATTTCGGTCTTAGAAATTTCAACCATTATAGGTCTGCCATGAGGACACGTAAATGGATTCTCACAATTTTCTAATTGTTCCAATAAGCTTTTTATCTCAATATCATATATTTTATCATTTGCTTTTATAGCAGACCTACATGCCATAGATGCAAATCTCTCACCTTTTAAATCATAATTACTTGTAATCTCATCTATATTATCAATTATTTGAAGTATAAACTTTTCAGTTTCTGGAATTCCAAATATAGTTGGAACACATCTTATCATTACATGATTGTTGCCAAAAACTTCTAATTCGAAACCAAATTTCATAAATAACTCTAAATTATTTTCAATTTGAAGCATATCTACATTTGATACTTCAAGAATTACTGGGTCTAAAAGTATTTGCATATTGATATCTTGTCTATAGAACTTATCCATATATCTCTCATACAAAACTCTTTCATGTGCAGCATGTTGGTCTAACAAATACATAGAATCATCTTTACTTAGAATTATATAAGTATTAAATACGACTCCAATTACAGAATATCCATATAAAGAAAATCTTTGTTTTGAATTAGTTAAATATTCCTCTTGGCTGTCTTTAATACTTCTTTCTAAATAATTACTATCTTCATTTTTAGAACTATCAATTTGTTTAGGCCTATCAACTTGAAATTCTTCTTGTATATTGTCATTTACAACCTCTTCTTCTAAAGAGCCCGTATTTTTTAATTCCTTTTCTATATTTGCATTTAAAACTTCACTTACAGAAGGAAATTCGTCTATTGGTTTTTCACTTGATAAACTTACAACTTCAATGAATTCATCTTTATCTTTAGTTGTATTATTATTTTTTGAATTAGCTTCAATGAAGTTCTTATTTTTAAATTCATAATCTGTACTTTTTTCTCTACTATTGATAGCAATTCGAGGCTGCGTTTTTTTATCATTATATGTAGCATACTTTCCAATAAGGTTAGAATGTATTAATTTAACTTTTAAAAAATCTCTTAGCTCTATATACACTTCTTGTTCTTTTTCAAATTTAACTTCAAGCTTATTAGGATGTATATTTACATCAATACCTGCTGGGTCTACTTCTATATTTAAAAAACAAACAGCATGCTTACCTATTGGAATTATAGACTTATAACTTTCAGTTATTGCATCTATAATTATTTTACTTTTTACAAATCTTTTATTTATATAGATATGTTGCAAGTTTTTATTGGAACGATAGATGTTATTATTTCCTATATATCCATCAATTTTAAAGTGATTGCATTTAAATTCTATATTTATTAGGTTTTCCGTTATTTCTTTTCCATATATACTCCTAATAGTATTTATGAGCTTTCCATCACCTGGTGTATTTAACATTTGTTTATTATTATTTGTATATTTAAATTGGATATTAGGATTGCCTATTGCAAGCTTATTTATCAAATCACTTATGTTTATGGTTTCAGCATGGGTAGATTTCAAAAATTTCTGTCTTGCTGGTGTATTAAAGAAAATCTCTTTTATAATGATTGTTGTACCATTAGTGGAACCAATTGGCTCCTTTGAAACTATTTTTCCACCTTCTACAAATATTTTAGTTCCAACCATTTCATCTTTGGTTTTAGTAATCATTTCTAATTTTGATATAGCTGAAATAGATGCTAATGCTTCTCCTCTAAATCCAAGAGAGTACAAATCATATAAATCATCAATTTTTTTAATTTTACTAGTAGCATGTCTTAAAAATGATTTCTCGACTTCGCTTGAAGGTATTCCTATTCCATTATCTGTGATTTTAATTAAGGTTTTTCCTCCATCAATGATATCTATAGAAATCTTATTTGCACCTGCATCAATAGAATTCTCAATTAATTCTTTTAATGCAGAAGACGGTCTTTCTACTACTTCTCCTGCTGCTATTTTATTTATAGTCAAATCATCTAGGATGTTAATTATATTTTTCATTTTTACACCTCTAAGATTTTATTTCTTTTGCTTTTTTTTGAAGACTGTAAAGAGAATTTATAGCATCTAATGGAGTCATATTTAAAATATCTAAGTTTAAAATTTCTTGTGACAATATATCTCTCTTTACACTATCAAAAGATATTTGAGTTAGTGCTAATTCCTTTACAGAATCTTCTTTATCAATTTCTTCTTTACTATCCTTTTTCTTCATTGAAATAACTTCATCGTTTAACGTTTTAAACTTAGAATTTAGTTTATCATAATCCTTTTTCATGTGTTTATAATCTTTTACTATAAGCTCATGCTCTATTTTTAGAGATTCGTATTTATTTTTAAAATTGCTCTGATTTACCTTAAGTAGTTCTTCATCTAAATCATTATTAATCACAATAGTTTTTTCTTTATCTCCATTTATTGCTACACTGTTATAAACATGATTTTTTTCTAAATCCTTAAGTATATATTTTGCTCTATCTATGACTTCATCTGGCAATTTAGCTAATTTAGCAACATAGATTCCATAACTCTTATCTGCACCTTGAGGAATTATTTTTCTTAAAAATATTATTCCCTCTCCATCTTCTTTAACTGCTATTGAATAATTTTTAACCTCTTTAAATTCTTCTTCTAAATCAGTAAGTTCATGATAATGTGTTGCAAATAGTGTCTTACATCTAATATTCTTTTGAATATATTCTACTATTGACCATGCTAAACTTATACCATCATAAGTACTAGTTCCACGTCCTATTTCATCTAAAATAACTAAGCTTCTTTCAGTAGCATTTTTTAATATAAGAGATACCTCATTCATCTCTACCATAAAAGTAGATTGTCCTTGAGATAAATCATCACTAGCCCCTACTCTTGTAAATATTCTATCTAATATCGGTACATTAGCATATTCTGCTGGAACAAAAGAACCTATATGTGCCATAAGTGCTATTATAGCAGTTTGTCTCATATATGTTGACTTACCAGACATATTAGGTCCAGTTATTATGTTAATGATGTTTTCTCCACGATTTAAATATGTATCATTTGGAACAAAATTTTCTTCACCTACTATATTTTCAACAACTGGATGTCTACCATTTCTTATATCGAGTTTATTATTTTCGTTTATCTGTGGTTTTATATAGTTGTTTATGTGAGCAACTGTTGCCAAAGATACAAAAACGTCTATATTAGCTATAATCTTAGCTACTTTTTGTATTCTGTCTATATTTTTATATATAGTATCTCTTATACTTACAAATATCTCATATTCTAGAGATTTAATTTTCTCTTCAGCATGTAGTATCTTTTCTTCTATTTCTTTTAACTCTGGAGTTATATATCTTTCTGCATTACTAAGTGTCTGCTTTCTTATATATGTCTCATCTAGTTTTGCTTGTTTAAAGTTAGCCTTTGTTATTTCTATATAATATCCAAATACTTTATTAAATCCTATTTTTAATGATTTAACTCCCGTCTTTTCTCTTTCTCTATTTTCTATTTCTTTTATAAGAAAAGCACCATTTTTAGAAATATCCCTCAATTCTTTAAGTTCATCACTAAAATCAGACTTAATTATATTCCCATCTTTTATAGTTATTGTAGGTTCTTCCAAAATGGCTTCATCTATTAAACTGTATATATCATCCAACTTGTCCATTTCTGATACATACTCTTTTAATCTATTTGCATTTGATAAGTCTATTGTGTCTTTTAGATTTGGTAATTTTTCTACTGAATTTTTTAAGTGAACTAATTCTTTTGGTGTTACTCTTTCAAATGCTATTTTCCCACATATTCTTTCTATATCATATATATTTTTAAGTATATCATTTAAATCTTCTCTTAGTATAAAATCATCTTTTATTTCTTCTATTACATTTAATCTATTTTCAATTTTAGGTTTATTTATCAGAGGCTCTTCTACATATTTTCTTAGAAGTCTTCCTCCCATCGCAGTAGATGTTTTGTCTAAAACATGTAATAGTGAACCTTTCTTTTTATTTCCTCTTATAGTCTGAGTAAGTTCTAAATTAGTTCTAGTAAACATATCTAAGACCATATACTCTGATGAATTGTATATATTTATATTATTAATATTGGATGTTATCTGCTTTTGAGTGTTATATATATAGTTTAGAAGAATTGATAAACTCGATTTTATAAGACCCTTATCATCAAACTTTAATTTTTGTAGATAAACCTCTGGAAAATACTCTTTTAATATATTTATATCTAAATAGTTGTCGCTAAAACTTTCATTTATGTATATGTTGCTTACAGTAGCTATATCTCTAAGTTTTTCTATAAAATTCAAATCATTTATAATTATTTCTGTAGGATGAATTTTTGCAATTTCTTCTATTACTTTATCTTCATTCAGACAAGTTGCATTAGCTTCTCCTGTACTTATATCTACATAAGTTAAACCTATATTGGTGTCATCTTTATATAAAGATAATAAATAATTATTCTTTTTATTTTCAAGTAAATTTCCATCTAGAACTGTTCCAGGAGTAATAACTCTTATTACCTCTCTCCTAACAATTCCTTTTGCAGTAGATGGGTCTTCCATTTGCTCACCTATTGCTACTTTATATCCATTTTCTACTAACTTTGATATATATGAATTGGCTGAGTGAAATGGTACTCCACACATAGGAGCACGTTCTTCTAAACCACAGGCTTTCCCTGTTAATGCTATTTCAAGAGCTTTTGAAGCTACTAATGCATCTTCAAAAAACATTTCATAAAAATCTCCCAATCTAAAAAACAGTATACAATCTTTATATCTATTTTTTACTTCAAGATACTGTTTCATCATAGGAGTTAATTTATTCATATCTATTTGCATTATTAAACCTCCTTCTTTTCTAATTAAATATTATATCATAGTACTTGATTATTATTAACATAATATATAAAATTTTGACGTATAACTAAAAAACAATCCAAAATGCTGATTGCACTTTGGATTGTTAAGTTTAATAATCACTAGGTAAAAACATATAGAATTTTATAATAAAGATATTATCTCTTTTTTCAGTTTAATAACATTCTCAAGATTATCTTCATTTATATTTCTATTATCTATGATAAATTCTTTTTTTACTATTGATGGTTTTTTTGAGATAACATAAATTCTATTTGATAACATTATAGCTTCATCAATATCATGAGTTATAAGAAGTATCGTTGAATTTACTTTTTTCTTAACTTCTAAAAGCCATTTTTGCATAGATGTTTTAGTTAATGAATCGAGTGCACCAAAAGGTTCATCTAAAAGCATTATGTCATTAGAATTTATAAAAGTTCTCAAAAAATTAGCTCTTTGTCTCATACCTCCAGAAAGCTCTGATGGATATTTATACTCATACCCTTCCAAACCAAAAACCTCAAAGTAGTGTTTTACCATAGACCTAGCTTTGCTCTTTTTTTCTTTTTTTAGTACCAATGGAAGAGACACATTATCTATTATAGTTTTATATGGTAAAAGTAAATCTTTTTGATACATGTAGCTATAATTACCGTTTATGTTTACCATACCACTATTATAGTCTGTCAATTGAGTTATAATATTAAAGATAGTACTTTTTCCACATCCGCTTGGTCCCAATATAGAAACAAATTCGCCTTCATAAACATCAATACTTATATCTTTTAAAACATCTACATCTTTATATGTCTTTGATACATTTTCTATAGATATTTTTGCCTTTTTATTGTGGTAAGAATTCATTTGTGTAAGCATCACTTGCCTTCATATCCTTATCTATTAATTTATATTCTTTTAAGAATGATGTATAGTTATTCCATACACTATCTTTCATTTCTCCCCATCTTGGTGCATCATCTTTATATTTACTTGCTAAATATTCTTGACTCTTTATTGCTAGTTTTTCATCTACCTCAGGAGCATGCTTTACTAAAATTTTTGCAGCATCTTCAGGATTTTTTATTGCATACTCATAACCTTTTGTTGTAGCTTTTAAGAATTTCTTAGCAAGTTCTGGGTTGTCTTTAAGTATAGTCTCATTAGAAATTATAAGTGGTGTATAATAATCTAATCTTTCATCTAGGTCTTTTACTGGTATAAAGTTTAAATCATAATCAATTAAATTAGCTTTAACTACATCCCAACCTTCAAATATCCATGCAAAATCTACAGTTTTCATAGCTGCAAAGAAATCATCTTGACCAGTATTAACTATCTTTAATTTATTAAAGTCAGCTCCATTTTTATTCATAACTGCTTTAAAAACAGCTTCTTCTGATGGAGAACCCCAACCTCCATAAGTTTTTCCTTCAAAATCTTTTGCTGTAGTTATGTTTTTTTCTTTTGGAGATGCAAATCCAGAAGTATTGTGTTGTATAACAGTAGCTACAGCTTTTATTGGAAGTGGGTCTTCACTAGTTTTTGCGTAAGTAACTTGTTCTTGATAACTTATACCAAAGTCAGCCTTTCCTGTTGCTACTAAAGTCTCAGCTCCACTTTCAGGTGGTTGTACTATTTCAACATCCAAGCCTTCTTCTTTATAATAACCTTTATCAAGCGCCACAAATAATCCAGTATGATTAGTATTTGGTGTCCAATCAAGTACAACAGTCACTTTTTTAGAAGAAGTATCTTTACTATTTTTTTTGTCTTTATCACTATTATTTCCAGAAGAACATCCAGTTATTGTTGCTAATGTAAGAGCACTTACTAAACCTAATATTCCTAATTTTTTGAAATTCATAATATCCTCCCTCAAGTACATTTAATCTTCTAATCTATGTTTTATAACAACTTTTTTTATAGCTTGTACAATTCCTACAAATATTAAGCTAAATATAACTACTAATATAGTAGATGCAAATACTTTATCAAGTGCATATGCACTTTTTGACCTTAGCATATAAACACCAAGACCTTTAGTTCCACCTAACCACTCTGCAACAGTTGCTGCCATTACAGCATAAGTAGAAGATATTTTAAGTCCAGAAAAAAATTTATCCATTGACATAGGAAATTTGAGATGAATAAAAGTATTAATCTTATTTGAATTCATAGTCTTAAACAAATTTAAATAATCTTTATCAATATTCTCAATACCATCTACAAAACTTATTAATATAGGGAAAAAACACGTAAGTGTTACCATCAATATTTTTGGCATTGTTCCAAAGCCAAACCAAATCATAAAAAGTGGAGCTATTATTATTGTAGGTATCATTTGAGTCACTAACATAATAGGATAAAGACATTTTTTTATTATCAATACAAAATCCATTAATATTCCAATTATTAAAGATATTATTATCGCAACTATAAAGCCAAATATTGCTTCCCCTATAGTAACCATGGCATGCATGGATAAATTTTGATAATCTTTAAAAAATACGTTAATTATATCTATTGGTGTAGGCAGTATATATTGAGGAACTCTTAAAACTTCTACCACAGATTGCCAAAAAATAAGTATAAACAAAAATGTTGCTATTGGATATATACTATTTTTGACTTTATCTATGATTTCTAAGTTTATCATCTATAGTTAAACCCCCAGCTTTTTCATCTACTCTAGCTACTGTTATAACTCTTTCACATCCAAGATTAAAAGGGATTTTATGTACTTTTTTTAGTAGTTCAAAAACTTCATCAAAATCACCTTCAACAGTAGTACTCATTGCTCCTATTTCACATTTAAGACCACTGTTTTCAATTTCTGCTATACAAGCATCTACTACTTTATACATTTCTTCTTCACCTTTGTAAGGTCTTAGTGGCATTACTGCTATGTCTGCAATTACCATTTAAATCACTCCTTTTAAAATAATTAATACCTACTAGGTATATTTTGTTTTTTATTAAAATATTTTATAGATAAAAACATAGTATATTTAAATAAAATAAAAGTCTTATCCAAAATAGGATAAGACTTATTTTTATCTTTACTGGTCTCCCTACACTGGCATTATCCAAACAGGTTCAAAGGGTCGAGATAAAATCTCCTCTCAGCATATTAGCTCCCCGAAATATATTATATCTTTTCTACTTGATTATACTACACTTATCATATTTTAACAAATTTTTTATTTATATCATATATTTTATTTGTATTAAAATTTACAAAACTATTATAGTAGTTTATGATTTATTGTCTTTATGCCCACTAATTTTTTAAAATTTCAATAACCATCTTTTATTTACTATAGCTTTATTCTGTTAATGCTATTATTTTTGATATAATAGATTTTTATACACATATATTTATTATCTATACTCTTTTTAATATATTGAACACTTCCTGTTGATTAATTTTGTGCTACTTCATCAATATAATTCAAATAAATTAATAATATAACTTTACAGTTCCTTTTACACAACAAGCTTTATTACATAATTTACTTGTATGTTTTATTTTTAAAGGACAAAATAACTTTTATATTTAATTTTTTTAGTTTATATATTGAAAAACAAAACGTTTTCCTGTAATATTATAATCGTAGAATAAAACTAACTAGGCAAAACTAGAGAAATTTAGTGACGCAAAGCTATAGGGACTAACACTTATAAAATAAGTTATGTCAGCCAGTTGCCAAAAAGATATTTTCTTTTTGTTTTTTATGAAAGTTTTTTAGGGGGATAAATAATATATGTTTATGAATAAAATAGATAGATGTACACATATACTAACTGCCTATATATGTAGTTCATATGACTACTGTAATTTTATAGATACGCAGTTAAACGATTTTATACTAGAGTATGGTGAAAATGTTGTGGAATCTTGTTTACATCAAGTGATGGTATTGGTAAGTAAGTATAATTAAATGGATTTTATTTTCTAGAAAACCCTTTTTAGTTTTATCTACATTTTAAATGTATTATTGATATAAAATTGATAAAAAAAAGATATCATTTGTATAATCATGTTGCTCAATTTCCTTATGAGTATGCCCTGCTACTATCGCATCAATTCCATCAACTTCTTTAGCTAGTTCTTGTATTCTATTACCTGGATTTTTAGGCTTTTTAGGTTTTTCTCCACTATGTACTACGGCTAATAGTATATCTGGATTTTCTTTTTCTTTTATTTCCTTCACCCATTTTTTAGCATCATCTATCATATCATTCATATATAAATCCTGGTATGTAGCCATATCTTTTAAATCTCTGGACTTAGCCTTAATTTTATTTTCGTTTTCATCAAAATCCCATCCTTCTCCGACTTCTTTGATTGTAAGACCAAGTATACCAAGCTTAACTTCACCATATTTTGTTTCAATTGTATTTATTGTGTAAGGTTTAACATAACTTGAACTGTTACTATTATATGTATTCGCAGATAAAACTTCTATATTTTCACTATTAAATTCATTTATCATTTTATCTAAATTTTTTTTAGAGCTAGAAACAAACTCATGATTACCAAGCACTACTGCATCATATTTAACTTCACTCATTTGTCTAACTATAGGTACTTCTTTTTTAATTACTTCATCTTTTTCGTAAGCATCTCGAGCCTCACTAAGATATTGCTCCATTGCTCCTAAACCATCCGAATTATAAAAATCTCCTGCATCTACTAATGTTATATTAGAGTCTTTTTTTCTTTCTTCGTTTATTTTTTCAGCTACATTATAGGTAACTTCTCCATGTAAGTCTGTAGTTGCTAATATATTGATTTCAGTGATTTTATCATTTTTAGAATTAGTGCAACCTGTCAATATCATTGGAATTGATATTAAACATAAACTTAATACTTTGGCTTTACTTTTAAAATTCATTTTATCCCCCTATAAAACTTAATATACATAAAGTATAACAGTTGAACTAACAAACTAATTTACACCAAAATATATATTAGCGTAATTAATAAGCTAATTTATTCTCAATAAATCTCTAAATGTATTATTTAAAATTCACATTACTCATCTGTATTAACCTGTCCTAAGTATTTAAAATTAGAATTCTTATTTTCAATAGTTAATTGTTTTGGTAATGAATAAATTAATGATTTAGAATCAATTATATCTATTTTAAAATATGTAATCAATGATAATAAACATAAAATTAATGCCATTAAATTTCCTGTTTTATTTTTTTCATTAAACATATTAGATACTCTTTTTTTTATATCTGATTTCTTATGCAGTCCAGCTACAAATTTATTTGAAGAATTTAAATCTTTTTTCATTGCACCTATAATAGTCAAAGCATACTCTTTTTTATCTTCTATACTACGATTTTTTAAAACTCTTTCATCACAATAAAGTTCACAATCTAAATCTATAACTTTATCCATAATGTACATAAAAGGATTAAACCAATATACTATTTTTAAGAATAATACTAAATATTTAATATAAATGTCTTTACTCTTAAAATGCATAAGTTCATGTCTAAATATCCATTCAAGTTCTTTTAATTTATAATCATATGGTGGTAAAAGAACACAGGAATTAAAAAATGACGGAGTTTCAACTTCATGAGAATATTTAATCTTTACATTTTTATTTATATTAAGCTCTTTTAATAAACTATCATAAAGATTGTTTATGTCTTCATCATCAACATCATAGGACAAATCCTCTATCAGATTTTTAAGCTTAATATATTTCCATAAAGTAGAAATCAAATAAAATATCGTAACAGTAATCCAAACAGACACTAAAATAATAGTACACAAAGTAGAAATATTGTTAAAACCTTCTAAATTTACCTTATTAATATTGTGTTGATATTTCAATTCATTAAATGCAAAAGTATAATATGTAAATGGTAATAATAGTTTTATAATGACAATAAACCATATATAATAGTTAAATTTTCTACTGAAAGTTTTAAAAATAGTCATTCTAAAAACTAATAAGATAACTATAAATAAACTACTTACTAAAACGGTTCTAAAAAAATCGTTTAAAATTAAAATCATAAATTTTCACCCCCTTATTCTAGAGTGAATTGTGGAATATTTAAAAAACAAGCACCAATATAAAAATAGCAACAGGACTATGTCTTTCTTAATACAAAGAATTCCTTCATGACACCAGTTAAAAATTCCAATATCTTTTGACAGTTGACATACTTAAATTTAATTAAATAGGATAATGACTTTTAGGTATAGCTTTTCTTTTATCTCTTTTAAGACATAATCGAGTCATCCTCTATTATCAAAAAGCATAGTTGGTTTTAATTTTATTCCATCCGAATCTTTTTTTATAAAAATTTAAATACTTCTTTTATATAATTTTGATTGTAACATAGAGCATGACATAATACCACAAGAGCTATTATATAAATAAAGAATACTCAAATATTTTTCATAATTACGCTACAATTGTTAAATGATACAAAAATAGTATAAAAGACTATAAGGATTGTTACAAAGATTTATTCTACATTTGACAGAAAGACACCCAAATATTAGAATTAAAGAAACATATGATTTCTTCATTTTTGGCGGATAAAGCCTATACAAAATAAACTATACAGAATCTAAGGAGATTATTTAAATGAATAAAAAATTAATTGGAATTTTGGCTGGGATGGGCCCAAGGTCAACAGCGCCATTTGTTGATTTAATTATTGATGAATGTCAGTCTCAGTATGGAGCGAGATACGATGAAGAGTTTCCTGAAATTATGATATATTCCTTACCTACTCCATTTTATATTGACCGCGCAATAAATCATGAACTTATGAAAAAAACTATCATTAAGGGTCTAAAAAAACTTGAATCAATTGGAACAAACTTTATTGCGATGCCGTGCAATTCAGCTCATATATATTTTGAAGAATTGAAAGAATCAATAGGTATTCCATTATTAAATATTGTAGAAGAAACTATTAAATATTTACCTGCTATGCCACAAAAAGTAACTCTACTTTCAACAAGTTCAACATTTGAATCTACAATTTATCAAAAAGGTATAACAAAAGCTGGTCATGAATTTATATTTAAAGAAGAATGGCAAAAAAAGATAAATGCTCTTATACAAAACATAAAAACAGATAAGAATAATCCACAAAATATCAATATTTGGAATGAACTTCTAGAAAGTATAAAATTTGAATCTATTGAAAATATAGTGATTGCTTGCACTGATTTAAATGTTGTCTTGGAAAAGATACAACCATCAATTAACATTATTGATTCGTCAAAATGTTTAGCAGAGTCAGTTATTAAGAAATATTTAGAGTTAGAAAAATAGAATTTACTCTATTTTTAATTTATAAATATTTTAGATAAATTATTCATAAAAAAGTAAAGCAGTAAGATTATCTTACCACTTTACTTTTTTATAAATATTCACTTTTTTATTTTTGATGATGATTCTAAAATAAAATTCACCTTAATGAGATTGTAAAAATAAAAAAATGAATGTCAGTTAAAATAGAAATATATTTTTCAATTAAAGGTCACAAAATTATTTTATAATACTTTAGTTTAAATATTACTAAACTTAAATACTTTAGTATTTGTTAATACTTGTTAATATATATTTATTGATTTATTATATAATAATATAGATATTACTATATCTTGAATTAGATAAATATAATTACGTATATATTGTTATTGTCAAAATTTAATTCTACATTTTTTTAATAATATTATTTTAGGAGGAAAAAATGATAAACAATATTAAAAATAAATTTAAAGATTACAAACCATATATAAACGGTTATGAAAATATGAAAAGAGCATCTGTATTAATTCCAATAGTAGAAATAAATAACATACATCATATATTATTTGAAGTTCGCTCAAAAAATTTAAAGCATCAACCCAATGAAATTTCTTTTCCAGGTGGAAAAATAGAGTCTAACGAAACTCCTTATGAAGCCGTTATTAGAGAAACATGTGAGGAACTTGGAACTTTTAATGACAATATAGAAGTTATAGCAAGTCTTGACTTACTTATAACTCCTGTAAAATTTATAATACATCCCTACTTAGGATATATAAAAAACATCAATAATTTAAATATAAATAAAGATGAAGTTGACCATACTTTTTTGGTACCTATAAAATATCTTTTAGAAAATCCTCCAAATACCTATAATAATACAGTCAAAGTTTTTCCTGATGAAAATCTTCCATATGGTTCAATTCCAAATCAAAAAGATTATAAATTTGAAAGTGGAAGTTACCCTGTTCTATTTTATAAATATAAAGATTATGTAATTTGGGGAATAACAGCAAAAATATTAGAAAATTTTTTAAACTTCTTATCAGAATAATACTTATAATCAAATATTCAAATTTTTATATAAAAAGTTTTTAAAATTTTCTAACTTTAAAATGTTATAATTCTAAAAAAGATAGTAAATTATGTTTTATAATATTTTTTATGCTTGATTATTGTTCAATTATTGTTACACAATTTTTAATACAATTTCAAGCTAAGCACTATGTATTAACACCACATTATAAATAAATTATAATATGATAATATATCTAATAAGATTAATCTATGAAATAAATGATTTTAATGTATGTTTATGGTAAAATATTAATAATTAAGTAAACTGATAAATCAGAGTATCTGGAGGTGCTTATAATGTTTGCAGTAGGATTCACAGTTATAATTGCAATTGCCTCTTTCATTTTAAGTATATTGTTATTTAATGGAAAAGCAAGTATGCTATTAGCAGGTTATAATACTATGAGTGATAAAGAAAAAGCTCGATATGATGTAAAAAAACTATGTAGAAGTTCTAGCATTGTTACTTTTATCGTATCTATAATGTTATTTATCATGTCATTTTTGGGATATAGAATAGAGAGTGGACAAATGGATGAAAAAAAAATGCTTCCGTTTGCTGTAATATTTATAATAGTTATACTTGCTAGCGTGTTTTTCAATATCTATTACTCTAACAAGAAATGTAAAAAATAAAAATTAGTAAGTTAAGCAGTTAATTATGAAAGATTGACTGCTTTTTTATGTCTATTAGATATTTTAATATATAATAAATACTAAATATAGTTAAGTAAGCTTTGATAAAATAGAATAAAAAATAGATGTACAATTAATTTACATCCTATATCAAATTTATTTTTATTTATAATAGAAACTGAAATTATCATAATATATATGATATGTTCTTAAAATTTAAAAATTTAATATATTTTGTTTTATAGTACATCTATTCCAATCAGTTTACATAATTTTATTATTTTATACAGTTCTAATCATTTACTAGTACACCATTCAATGAAAATGTTCTAGGTTCAGTGATTTTAACCATAACTAATTTTCCAATTAAATCATCACTTCCACCTTCAAAATTTACAAGTTTATTTTGTCTAGTTCTACCAGCAAGTTTATTTTCATTATTTTTGCTTCTTCCTTCGACCAAAACTTCAACTACTCTATTTTTATATTCATTATTTATCTCTGCTGAGATTCTATTTACTGCTTCTAATACTCTATTAAATCTTTCATGTTTTATTTCTTCTGGTATTTGATTTTCCATTTTAGCAGCAGGAGTTCCCTGTCTTTTAGAATAAATAAATGTAAATGCTGAATCATATCTAACTTTTTCAACCACATCTAGAGTATCTTCTAAATCTTCTTCTGTTTCTCCTGGAAAACCTATCATTAAGTCCGTTGAAAAAGCAATATCTGGCACTTCTTTTTTAGCTTTCTCTATTATGTCTAGATAATATTCCTTTGTATAATGTCTATTCATTTTTTTCAGAAGACTACTACTTCCACATTGTATTGGTAAATGTAAAAATTCACACACCTTATCACAATCTCTAATTGCATATATCACCTCATCAGATATATCTTTAGGATGAGATGTCATAAATCTAACTCTTTCAATTCCTTCTATATCATTAACTTTTCTTAAAAGTTCTGAGAATGCAACTGGATTTTCAAGTGTTTTGCCATACGAATCTACATTTTGTCCAAGCAAAGTTATTTCTTTTGTTCCATTTGAAGCAAGCTCTTTTATCTCATTAATTATATCTTCAGGTGTTCTACTTCTTTCTCTTCCTCTTGTATATGGAACTATACAATATGTACAGAAATTATTGCATCCATACATTATATTTACAAATGCTTTTAATTCAAATTTTCTATTACTTCTAAGGCCTTCTATTACTTCTCCATCTACATCCCATACATCTACTAACATTTTATCAGAATTTATTGATTCTGTAAGTAATTGTGGAAATTTATATAGATTATGTGTTCCAAATACAAGGTCTACATGTTTGTATTTTTTTCTTAGTTCTTCTACAACATGTGGTTGTTGCATCATACATCCACACACAGCTATTTTCATGTTTGGATTTTTTCCTTTTAGATGCTTTAACTGACCTAAATTTCCATACACCTTTAGTTCTGCATTTTCTCTTACTGCACATGTATTATATATTATTAGGTCACTTTCTTCAACTATCATTGACATTTGGTATCCCATTTCTTCTAACATTGAACAAAGTTTTTCTGAATCATGTTCATTCATCTGGCATCCAAAGGTTTGAGTAAACACGAGTTTTCTCTTTCCAGTTCTGTTGAAGTATTCTTCATTTTGTCTGTGTATTTGTTCTATATATTTATCTTGTTCTTGTATTTTCTCTATAGGTATTGTTACTTGTTTTCTTTTGCTCACTTCTATTCCTCCTAGTTAATTTCTTATATTACACATAACCTTAATTATATCAAATAAGAAAAATCTTTTAAAGGTATTATTAAAGTTTTAAGTATAATAAAAGACAGCCAAGTCGCTGTCCTTTATTATATTATACTTTACTTTTATATAAAAATAGATTTTAAATCAATCCATTTACAATTCTACAAAATATATTTCTATTGATATCTAATAATTTACTAAGTTTATACTATACAAGTACATTAAATTAATCTTATTTAAGAAAATAAAATAATCATAATATCTTTATAAAATAAACTTTTTATTATATCAAGTATATCTCAAATTAAATATTATAAGCCATATATCTAATCAAATTTTAACTTTGGTAACTAACCCTTCTTATTGATAAATTAACAATCTTAAATAAAAATATTCCTGCAACTAAATTTATTAAAACAGCTGGTAATACTACTGTTAAGAATAACGCTGTAAAAGAAGCTCCTGGAAGACCAACTATAGCTTGAGCAGCTAACAAAAATATTGTTCCACTTACAAGTGTTCCTATTGGCATTATAATTGCAACTACTATAGTATCCTGTGTTTTTTTAGATAAGTTTTTTATAAAAGGCATTTTATAGCTAACATATATTAATAAAAATACTATATTGGCTGTAAGAGTTTTATCTATTATATTAGGAACTTGACCTCCTGGGAAGCTTGATGTAAGTGCTGTAAATATACCTGTCACTATTCCTGCTATTAAGCAAGTTTTATAGTCATCTCTATTTAAAACTAATATCACAAACAGCATTGCTAGTGGTACATCTGGTTTCATTGGTAATCCTATAGCAGGTGTAATTTGATGTATTAATAATCCCATTGCTAAAAGTATTGCATTTAAAGTTAGTTTTTTTGTATTTGTTTTCATTTTTGTATTTCCTCCTAATTTTTTTAATTTTCAATTTATTTTTTTGCCAGTTTTCTAAATCATCATCTTTAGCTTTAGAAATTCATAACATCTATTTCACCACCTTCTACATATCGAATTTTTCGTAAAATAAAAAACTCCGTCCTAAATTAATAGGACGGAGATTATCCGCGTTGCCACCTAAATTATATAAAAACTTAATATAAAACTCAATTTTTATATATCTCATTATCAGGTACTTACATACCCTATTCGCTATAACGTACGACTAACGATAAAGTCTACTCTCAAAAATATGATTTCGATTTACTCCTCTAAGGCCCATTCATCAAATTTTTTCTTACCAAGATTCCACCATCCTTGGCTCTCTATATTGAACCTAAATTTAACTACTCTTCCTTGTCATAGGATTTAATTTATTATATATTGTTTTGCCATTGAAATAATCATATTACTTTTTCTAAAAAATGTCAATATATTTTTATAGCTTTTTAAATATACTTCTTTTAAAACTATTTTTTTAAAATAATACTAATAAAAATCAATACTAATTTCTTTCTTAAAATTTTATACCTAATTCAAACTTTTTAAATTTTATTTTCAATAATTTAATTTATTTTCTTATTATTTATCTAGCTATTTTATGTAATTTTTGAATTAGTCTTAATAAGGCTTTAATAATTCTATTTTTATATTCTAATAAAATCTTTTCTTATTTCTTTTAATTAATATTACTATTACTATAGCTATAATGATAAATATCACTATTACTAACAATATCAACTTTGATATTATATTGTGTTTTTTTATACTTCTGTTACTATGTCTATTTATAATTCCATTTCTATACCTTTTATTACTTGTACTTCGTTTTTTTAGTTTTATTTTACTTTTATTTGACCTACTACCTCTATGTCTTTTTCTAGATTTAATAGTCTTAAACTTAGCATTAGTAGATGTATAGTTCGTTTGTGTTGAGTAAACAGATGTACTAAAATCGTTAATAATTTCAGCTTCTACTTGTAGCGGATTTACAATACTGATTACTAGCAAAAAACATATAATTATCCTAATCAATTTTTTCTTTTTTTTCATTTACTTTCCCCTCATAAAAAATTTATATCTATTTTATTATAATATATACTCACTCAAAAACTACAAATTTTTTCAAATTTCTAATTTTTTTATATTAGATATTTTTTATAATATCAGAAGAATATTAAAATTTGACTATATTTTTTCGTCCTTATTCTTAATCTAACTGGAACAATAGGAATTACACAAATAGAATTAAGCAATGCATTCCTTTTTTATATTTATCAATCAACAGTGGAATGTTCAACAATACTATAATGTCATTAACTTTAAATTAAAAACTAAAATTTTACAATTTAGATATCTCTTCAAAAATCTCTTTGACAGATTTATTAGAAACATTAATTTTCGTTGTTGCTAATATTTCATACATGGGTAAATAGTTAACACTTCTTTCTATTACATCAGTAAAACGCAAACCTTCCTCTACATCGGTCTTCAACCTTTTTCTCAATACAGTTTCATCACAAATTAAGGAAATATTTATTACTCTACAATCAGATATATCTAGGCAAGATATAATAGTATCAATAATACTTTGTTCATGCATTACCCAACAAAAAATAATATTTTCAAAAGTACTACACTTTATAAAGTTATTCAACAATGAACAAATATTTGAAAGAACCATTTTTTTCGTTTCAACAGTAATTTGAAATGGATGCATATCCCAACACCAATCACCATCAAGAAAAACACTATTTTTCAAGATTAATTTTAGAGATTGGCATACTGTTGTTTTGCCTACTCCCATTGTCCCACCAATAATATAAATATTTTTCATTCATTTTTCCTTTCAAAGTTCAATTTATTTGTTAGTCATATTTTATCACATCAACATATAAAAATCATACTTTAACATCTATCATATTATTCATACCATATACAATTGCTTTGTTATCTTTAGGTCTCTTATATTCCTTCCTAAATGGATTAAGTAGAAAATTAAACTTATAAATCAGTTTTTATTACTTAAATTTTTGAAATAATTAATTTAAACTTTATACATTTATTAATTTGTAACATAATCTATATTCATACTTTCTTTCATTAAAATTCCATGATACAATAATACTGCTAGATAATAGTAGTAGTTTAATATAAAACTAATATATATATAATTATGTAATAATAAATATTACAAAGGAGAGTGAATTATAATGTTATCAAAACCAGCAACAATGCTTTTAGGTCTAATAAATGAAAAGCCTCTTAATGCCTATGAAATTATAAAAGTGCTAGAATACATGAATGTAAAGTACTGGTTTAATATCGCAGACTCAACCGTATATACTACAATTAAGACTTTAGAAAAAAGAGGATTGATTTTAGGTACTGTTAAAAAGGATGGTAATATGCCAGACAAAACGGTTTACACAATCACAGAAAAAGGAAGTATAGAATTTCACGATACTTTGAGAAGTTCTATTTTAAAATTCGATTATGACACTAATATTTTTTCTATTACAGCATTCTTTATTGAATACCTAGGAAAAGAAGAAAGAAAGAAGCTTTTAGAAAAACGATTAGAAGTTTTAAATCAATATCTAACAGGGATTAAGCAAAAAGATGATGATTGGGAAAAAGAAGTTAGTGAATTTCATGTTGCTAATGTAAAACGTATGATAGATATAGTATTAGCAGAAATTTCTGGAACAAAAAAATTATTAACTGTTTGTAAGGGTTAAGCAAAAACTGTAGATAATGGCTTTCCACATATAATTCATAGTTTACTGTTTTGTATTTATTTTATTTACTCTTCTTTCATAGATATAGAAAGGGCACCTCATATGAAGTGCCAATCTATATTATATTCATTTTTAGTTATTACCTTTAGCTATTGTATAAAACTCTTTTCTCAATATATTTTCATATACCCTTATGAATGACATCTTGCATTTATTAGGATTCTTTTTTATAAAGTTTATTATATATGATTATGTCAAAGTCGAATATTCTTCTACATACTGACTATATACATATCCAGAATATCTTTTCCCATTTTTGTGAATATTGATTCTTGTCCATTTTCCAACACTATAACAGACTTCAACTTTAAAACCATCAGGAATTGTAGTTATTATTTTTGAATCTGTTGTTCTGTCATTTCTTAATTCTAGATTTAAACCATTAGTTTTTATATTTCCTATGTAATTTCTTTTTCTGTTTTCTAGAATATTATTACTTTTAGCGTTGCTCAATTTCTCTAAATATTTATATAGTAACCAACCTTTGTCATAATTACTTTCAACTTCTGCCCATTTTCCATCTACACAATTTAACTTAACCATTTTTCCTTCTGGTATGCTTTTTAATTTCATACTGTTTATATCTGGTTTCTCTCTTAAATTCAATTTAATCTTAGTCTTAAAATTGATTTTAGATTCATCAAAGTTTTTTAACATTAATTCAGATATCATTTAAAACCCTCCTCTTGCCAAATTTTAAGTTATTAAAAATACCTAACTCTTAAAAAATAAATTTAACAAAAAGAATTATTATCTTTTTGGCAACTGGCTGACATGACCTTTATTATATAAAGATTTTAGTCCCTATAGCTTTGCGTCATTAGATTTATCTAATATTGCCTATATCTGAATAATAACACAAATTAAATATTTACAAAATAATATTCCCTCAAATTTTATATTAATTAAATATAAATTCAATTTTTAATTAATAATAAATAAAAAATATCTTTATATTACTAAATAAAGTATTATTCTCTATGAATCATCTATAAAATAGTAATTTACCTAACATATAATTTTTTATAACAAACTTTTTTCTATATTAAGAATATGAAGATATAAAGACAAATTCATAATTTCTTATATCTTTAATACAGGAACTTTTATAAATATATATTAACAAAAAAGTTTGTGTGTATTCATACAGGTTCTTATACCTTATATCTCTTTTTTGATTATTGAACACTATTTAGGTATCATAATTTTTTAAAGCTTACTTGACAAAAAAGGTATATCACTGTATCATTAATATAAACCGACGGTCAGTCTATAGAATAGATATAAGTATAAAATCTACATATATTTGTATGATTATGAAAGTACATAAAGACTAACTAATAAAAATTTTAATGAAAATAGTGGTAACTATTGTTATCTCTTATCAATATATAACATTAATAAAAAAATCACTTATGATACACTTTCTTGAGTTTTTTTATATTCAACTCAGTTCACTTACTTTAGTTATTTACATTGCTATACTTATGCTATTTTTAATTTTTTAAAATTTTTAAGAAACGAGGATGAAATATGTTAAAAAGAATATTACAAAAAGATTTAGCAAGAAATAAAGTAGTAACAGCCACATTATTCATATTTATTTTCCTGGCAGCTATGTTGGTATCTAGTGCTACAAATATCATTATAGAACTTACTAGTTCTATGTCTTCCTTGTTTAGACAATCTCATGCACCTCACTATGTTCAAATGTATTCTGGAGAATTAAACCAAAAATTAATCAATGAATTTACATCTTCAACTCCGTCTGTAAAAGAACAACAAACGGTTGAACTTCTAAATATCAATGGAAGAAATATTTTTCTAGGAAATGAGAAAAAAAGCCAATCTGACAGTGTTTTAGAAAATAGTTTTGTGAGGCAAAATAATAAGTTCGATTTTTTGTTAGACATGAATAATGCTATATTAAAAGTAGAAAATGGAGAAATAGGGGTTCCTGTCTATTACATGAAACAAAATAATTTAAATATTGGAGATAAGATACAAATAGCCAATGGTGATTTCTTCATGGAATTTACAATAAAAGACTTTGTGCGTGATGTACAAATGAACCCTTCCCTTGTTACTTCAAAGCGTTTCTTAATCAGTAATGATGATTGGAATACTTTACATGCTAACTTAGGTGAAAGTGAGTACCTTATTGAATTTCTATTAAATGATATAAATAAAATTAGTGAATTTGAAACGTTATATCAATCAACTAATCTTCCACAAACAGGAACATCAATAACTTATTCTCTTTATCAAGTACTAAATGCATTATCTGATGGAATTTTAGTTGCAATTATTATATTAATTAGTATTCTACTTATTATAATTTCTACTTTATGCTTACGATTTACACTAATTACAACTATTGAAGAAGATTATCGTGAAATTGGTGTTATGAAAGCAATTGGTATCCAAAGTGTTAATATCCGAAAGTTGTATCTTGCAAAATATCTATTGATTGCATCTTTAGCAAGTTTTTTTGGTTATATAACCTCATTATTTATTGGAACTTTTTTTACAGAGAATATCAATCTTTATATGGGTACAGTAGAAAAAAATACTTTTAGTGTCTTTATCCCATTAATTGGTGCAGTTATTGTATTTATAGCAGTTATATTCTTTTGTAATCTAATACTCAAAAGATTTAATAAAATATCAGCAGTAGAAGCATTAAAAACAGGTACTTCAATGACCACTAAACAAAACAGATATAATATAAAACTGTACAAAAGCAAAATAACAAATGTTAATCTCTTTTTAGGATTAAATGAAGTAACTGGAAGATTTACCATTTATAGCTTACTCTGCTTTGTTTATGCTGTCTGCACCTTCCTCATGATTATACCACTTAATTTTCTAAATACTATTCAGTCTCCAGAATTTATTACTTATATGGGAGCTGGTCAAAGCGATATTCGCATTGATTTGCAACAGACAAATGAAACTCAAAACCATCTTAATTCTATATTGAAGGTGATTGAAAGTGATGATGATGTTGAAAAATATGCTTCCTTTATAACGAGTTCTTATAAGGTAGTGAACCAGGATGGAGCGATAGAAAACATGAAAATAGAAAATGGAGATTTTTCAACTTTTCCACTTGAATATGTAAATGGTTCTGCACCAACAAATGAAAATGAGATTGCTCTATCTGTTATAAATGCTGATGAACTAGGGAAAAGTGTTGGAGATAATTTATCCATTTTTTCAGAAGAAGATAATGAACTAATTCTCACTGTTAGTGGCATTTATCAAGATGTTACATATGGTGGTAAGACTGCAAAAGCGATGCTACCTTACAAAAAAGATACAATTTTATGGTATATCATAAATTTAAATATGAAACCTGGAGTTAATTTAACAGATAAATTAGATCAGTATAGAATGGATTGTTATCCTGCAAAAGTTACAAATATGGATGATTATGTAAGTCAGACATTAGGCTCTGTTATTAGCCAACTAAGACTTGTTATAAAGTTAGCTATTATTCTATCTGTTTCGATTTCTGGATTTATTACAGCAATGTTTTTCAAAATGCTGATTGCTAAAGATACATCACAAATTGCAATTATGCTTAGTTTAGGATTTTCTACTAAAAATATACGAACTCAATATACTGCAAGAGCATTATTAGTGCTTACAATTGGAATTATTTTAGGAATTATTGCATCAAATACAATTGGTCAGAAAATAGCAGGGCTACTTCTTTCTGGTATATCCAATTTACAATTTATAACAAATCCACTAATTGTATATATAGTTTGTCCAATAACTTTAATTATAACTGTATCTGTTACTATTACAGCAATTAGTATGACAATCAAAAAAATAAAAATTATGTCTATCATAGAATAAGAGGTATATTATGAATAATATTATAGAAGCTAGAAAAATTAGTAAAGAATATGTCATCAGCAAAGAGAATATACATCAAGTTTTAAAAGGAATTGATTTAACCATTCAACATGGAGAGTTTGTATCTGTTATGGGAGCTTCTGGCTCAGGAAAAACAACTCTACTTTATAACTTAAGTGGTATGGATAAACTCACATCTGGAAATATTACATTCTGCGGAGAAATGATTTCTAGTATGTCTGAGGAAGAATTATCGAAGATACGATTAGAAAAAATGGGATTTATCTTTCAACAAAGCAATTTACTAAAAAATTTAAATATTTTTGATAATATAGTCCTTTCCGCCTATTTGAGAAAGGAAGAAAGCCGCCAAATAATTAATGAACGAGCAAAAACACTTATGGAGAAAACAAATATTTCAGAAATCAAAGATAAAGATATTACTCAGGTTTCTGGTGGTCAACTTCAAAGAGCAGCTATATGTCGTGCATTAATTAATACTCCAGAAATCTTATTTGGAGATGAACCAACAGGTGCACTTAATTCTAAAGTAACAAATGAAGTGATGGAAATTCTTTTAAATATCAATAACTCTGGTACAACCATTATGCTTGTAACTCATGATGCCAAAGTTGCAGCAAAAACAGAACGAGTAGTATTTATGTCTGATGGTGTAATCATTGGAGAAATTATATTAGGAAAGTTTAATGAATATAATAACAATTTAAAGGAAAGAGAAAATAAACTTACAAACTGGTTATTAGAATTAGGTTTTTAGAAATATTAGTATAAATAAAACAGATATTACTAATATTATAAAATCAAAATAGTTATAAGTAAAGAAATAAGTAAATCTATTATTAGGAAATCTATAAAGTAATATAAGTACAACTTCTTAAAGCAATAATTGTTTATAAGAAATTTTTCATATATCTAAATTAAGATATACAACATTTTATTAAACTATCTACTTCACATATATATTAAAGCTGATGACTTATCTAATGTTTGATGATAAAATAAAATTAATAAATATTTAATTATAGAGGATTATATTATGAACATTATTAAAAGAGTACCCTTAATATTAATAGTATTAATTGCAATATTACTAACAGGATGTTCTCCAAGAGAAAGTGCTAGTGAAGTAGCAAAAAAGTACAGTGATAGAGTAAATTCTGGAGATTATGAAACAGCATATGATTTACTAAGCAAAGACACCAAGAAAAAAGTTAGCCTTGAAAGGTTTAAAGAGTATCAGGATGTATTAATAGAAACTAAAAAAGTAATCGGCTATAAATTAGGAAAAGAAGAAAATATAGAAAAGAAGAAATATGATAGAAAAGAATATAAGAATCTTATTAAACTAGAAGAAACTTATGATATAAAAGATATGTTTTCTAGAAAAAGGAAAGCTTTAAAAGTTGATAGATATTTTGTAGTTGAAAACAATCGATATAAGTTATTATGGCATGAAAATTTTAAAAGTAACCTTAGTTCTAGATACCTTGATTTTGTATATCTAAAACTAGAAAATTTTTCAGAAGAATCTTTTAAGGAAATTGCTATATTGCTAAAAAAAGCAACTGATGCTGATTCTAGCAATTCAGATCTTTACTATATAGAGGCATCTAACTATATGTATTTAGATGACTATGATAATGCTCTACTCCCAATTAATAACTGCTTAAAATATTTAGATAAAAAAAGTTCTGACTACAAAAAGAAAGCAAGTGATGCATACAATTTAAAGGGAGTTATATTAATGTGTAATAAAAAATATGATGAGGCAAAAAAATTTTTAAATAAGTCATTAGATATTAATCAAAATAATGCTGATGCAAAATATAACTTAGATACAATAAAAAATGATTTAGAGTAACTATTTAATTTATACAAAATAAATTCATTTTTATTTATTATGTATTTAATAATATTCCCTATTGAATCAAAATATTTATAAGTCAATTACAAACTTAAATTATAAAAAAGAACTTATTACTATATGAAAGTTAGTATATGAGCAATAAGTTCTTTATATTTGTACGTAAAACATTAATCAATTAAATTTAAAATACATAACAAGATAATACTAAAAATATATAATTATGTTAAATAATAAAATCTAAAGCAATATGTATTTATAAATATTTATAATTTTAAAATTTGTATATGACAGTAGTTAAATATTACATAATAAATCCAAATAAATATATAGATATCACACCTGTAACAATAGAAATTCCAATAGATTTAAATTTATATGCAACAAGAAGCACAATTAGAAAAGATATAATTTTAGGATTTACTACAGACAAATATAAATTATCTCCATTAAAAAATACATCTTTCGCTGTTAAAGAAGTAAGTATTGCTACAGGTATAAATTTCATTATTTTTTTCAAAGACTCAGGCATATCCTTTTTCGAAAAAATTAACATTGGAAGAACTCTTGGAAGGTATGTAACAATGTACATTCCTATTATAATAAAAAATATATAATTACTATTATTCATAAGATTCCTCCTTTTTAGAATGTACCTCTTCTGCAAAGAACCCAATTAAAGAGGCTAAAATTGATGCAACTATAATTACTAAATTACTCTTAAACAATACATATAAAATAATTGAAATAATAATTGACGATATAAATACTAAAACATAAATCTTGTTTTTTATTTGAGAAACTATTAATGCTATAAACATAGAGGTCAGTATAAATCCAGAAATAGAACTATCTATAGATATTGTTTCTCCTAAAAATGCGCCAATAAAGTTAGCTAAGACTGATGAAACTAGGCAAAAAAAATTGAGATAGATTGCATTTTTATCAGTCCAATTTCCAGTAGTAAATTTTTCATAATTAACTGCAAAAGTTTCATCAGTTATGGTATGGCAAAATGGCAATATAAACTTTGGACTTTTATTTTTTATATACATATTTAAATTGGAACTCATTAAAAAATGTCTCAAATTAACAATAAATGTGGTTAATACAATAGACGTTACACTTGCACCAGCTGAAATCATTGAAGCTGCAATAAATTGAGAACTTCCTCCAAATACCAAAGTTACCATTAATGCTATTTGGAAAGGTGAAAGACCAGATTTCTGCAATAGTATTCCTCCTACTATTCCTATTGGTATATAGCCCAAAAATATGGGTATAGAAGCAATAAAACTTTCTCTTAGTTGCTGAGTTCTTTCCATGATAAATCACTCCTTTTAACCTTTAATACACTGAGTATTATTAAAATATAAAATAGATTAATCATATAATTGCAATTATACTTAAACATAGATTTGAATTAACTATATAAGCTTTACTATATAAATAAAAATAAATTAATTTTGAAATACTATTAATTTATAATTACTTTTTGTTGTGAGGCAATAATATATGTCAATTCTTATAAATCAATTATCTATCATATTTTCATTGTAACAGCAAAAAAAATTACACACAATTAAAATATTGTGTGCAATACAATTATCTTTTTTCTTTTAGTAATCGTTTTAATACACTTAAACCAAATTTAAGTTCTTCTATATTTTCTGTAGCACATACAGCTATTCTTATTGCAGAAATAGGTTTTTCTTTTCCAACTGCAAAGCGCTCAGATGCATAAACCTGTACACCTTCTTTGAGTGCTTGTAACTCAAGTTTTTCAGCCATTATATCATCAGGTAGTATTAACCATCTAAATATACATTCATTAGTTCCTAAAATATTATACTCAGATAAATATTGATTGACAATCTCATTTCTCTTTCTAGCAGACTTACGGCGTGCCTCAATTAATTTATCTGCTTCTCCTGATGCAATCATACGATAAGCTATTTCTGTTAAAAAATATGATTGAGAGAGATTAATATTATACAAAGCACTTGATAAGGCTTCTCTATACTTTTTAGGTGTAGCAATGTATGCAAGACGTAAGCTAGGTGCAAGAATTTTTGATAAACTTGTAATATAAATTGTCTGATTAGGTATATAATTAGCAACTGGATTCAAATGTATTTCATTAAGTAAACCATGAATAGCATCCTCAATAACAATTAGGTTATATTTGGATGCAATATGTGCAATCATTTTTCGTCCATCCTCTGACATTATATGTGTAGTGGGATTTTGATAATCTGGTATTATATATATTCCCTTGATATTTTCATTCTTGCATGCATATAATAAACCTTCTTCACTAATCTCCCCATTTTCTTGTTTAATTGGAATTAATTGTATTCCAAGCATTTTGGCTGCTGTCTTTATTCCAGGGTAAGTTAATGGGTCTACACCTATTCTATCTCCATGTTGAAATAGCCCTGCCAAAATGGCTACAATTGCATTTTGTCCTCCACTTGCAGGAAGTAAACTATCAGCTGAGGTTTTAAATCCAGTTTGGGAAATCAATTTAGCTATAGCTTCTTTTTGCCAATCAGCGCCATCTCTCTGTCCATATTGAAATATAGTTTTAAAATCCAATTCTTTAGTTATTTGTTTAAATAAAGTACTCATTTCTTCTAATGCAAAATCAGGATTCATTGTACCCATTTCAATGAATGTAATTTTATTACTTGACATCAAAAATAAATTTGATCGTATATCATAAGCTACAAAAGTTCCACTTCCTGTCACCCCACTTATTAATCCTTTCTTTTCACAAATTTTAAAGGCTCTAGAAATAGTACTTACATTTACATCTAGGAAGTCTGCCAATTCACGTTGTGGTGGCAATTTGGTACCAGGCAACAAAGTTCCATTATCAATATCTTGTTCTAATTGTTCTGCAATAGCTTTATATAATATTTGTCCTCTTAATGGCCGTTTTGGTTTCCAATTCATAGGATAATTTTCAAAAGAATTAATTGGCATAAAGTTTCACCTCACATTACTAATTTGACTATTTTGTTTATTTAGAACAATAAATTCATTAGGAAAGTGATTATACAAATCCCTAAACTAAACAAATGAATCAATAGCTGTATTTCATAATTACATTTAAATTTATTTTAATATATACACCATATATTTAAAGCGCTTTCTTGTCAACATAAAAGTAATGCAATCATAATTAAATGAATACTAGAATATTTAATTATTTTTATACAATAAAAAAGAAGGTATAAAGAACTACCCTCAAGCTCAATATACCTTATAAATATCTACACTTCGTTTTTGACTAATTTCTCTATGTCTTTGATAATATGTTCTTTAGATTTTTTTCCAGCTATTGCATCAAAGATTGCAACAGCTTTTTTCTCTCCAAACTTCTCTGCTACATCATTAAACTCTAGAAATCTAACACTTTCCTTTTGTTTGCCAAACATACAACACCTCTCATACATTTTTATATATTTATTATAACTTCTATATGTTTATTTTTCACCAATAAACGTTAGACAAATTAGTTCCTTTATTTTTTTGACTTTATTTTACCTTCAAAATACTTAACAAAACTAGTTTATTCTACCCTATAAATAAAAATATGCAATTTAATTTGTAAAAAACTCTGTAATAAAATCAGTACTTCTCTTTCCAAAAGTTTTACAGTAAAAATAACAAAAATTATTTATTGTGTAGCAGATTTAATATATAAGTAAGATTCCTTAACTATTTTATTTCTAAAAGTAAATAAAAGGTAAAATATTTAATAACAGAAAAGTTTCAAACTTATATGCTATTAGTAGAATTTTTCTAAAAAAACATATCAAATATTTGATTTTCCTGTAAAATACAGTATCTAGTATAATGGCAGATGATTATACAGCTTGAAATAAATAGCCTGTATGCCTTTGATATATAATATTTCAAAAACTTTTATGTTATTATATAGACTTATTTAATTTCACAAAGAACTAAGTGTAATAGGAGATATTTAAACTGATTAAATTAAGGTTATAAATAATTATAATGTCTAATTATTGACTTTGACACCGTGTCGTAGTTTATACTGAAGCTGTAAGGAGGGAAGTATAATGAAGACAATCACTATAAGCCAAGTATCTAAAAATATGGGGATATCCACTAGAATGCTACGCTATTATGAACAAATTGGATTAATTAAAAGTTTTCGTCGTGAAGGTTATGCTTACAGAGTTTATGATGATGAAGCAATTTCTAGAATTGAGCAGATTATGCTTTTGCGTAAATTGCGAATTCCTTTACGTCAAATTCAAACAATTCTAGAAAATAAAAATGCAGTTACTGCTATTAACATCTTTCGTCAAAATATAAATGAATTGGACGAGGAAATTACTGCTCTTTCAACAATCAAGGATATTCTCTTTTGTTTTATCAAAGAATTAATTAAAGTTACAGAACTACCATTCAAAAATATTATTTCTGAAAATGACACATTGTTATCAGCTATTGAATCACTCAATATTGTTAGTATTAATTTTAAGGAGGAGCAAGGTATGAATAAGTTAAATAAAGCAGATGAAAGACTATCAAAAATCAATGATATACGTATAGTATACCTACCACCAACTACTATTGCTTCCGCTCATTATATTGGTGATGACCCAGAACTTCATGCAAATACAATGCTTGATGAATTCGTGCGTAAAAACAATTTGAATAAAATTAAACCAGATTTAAGACGTTATGGTTTCAATCATCCTAATCCAATAGATGAAACAGGCTATCATGGTTATGAGGCATGGGTGACAATTCCAGATAATATGGAGATTTCGGCACCACTTAAAAGAAAGCAATTTGCAGGAGGGTTATATGGTGTACATATGATTGCTTTTGGCAATTTTGCTGAATGGGATGCACTTCTTGAATGGGTGAATAACAGTGAGAAATATAAATTTGCAGGTGATTTACAAGACCAAGAACATATGTGTGGTCTTTTAGAAGAACATTTAAACTATTTTAGCCATATAGAAAAGACAGACCTTGAGGTAAAAGATATACAACTTGATTTACTAATACCTATTAAGGAAAAATAAGAAAAAATATCAGCATAATAATACTAGTTTGTCAAAAAGATTATATGACTGTGAGATAGCAATTATGATAGAGGAAGATTATTTTTGAAAAGAAGAAATATATCTTTCTATTTAACATTCTAACTATTGACAATTAAACAAGATTATAATAAAAAATAGATAAACTATATAGTTTATCTATTTTTTATTATAACTTTAAGCAATCAATATATTTAAATCTAATAAAATTTATCTAAAGTCTTAAAGTTGAAAAAGATAAATGAAGTACCAAGAACCACTTCCTTTTTTTAATCGTCAATCTTATCTCATACATCCTCTGATATACTTGATTTTCTAAGAGGTTTTATTATATCAGTATTAAAAAAACTGTCTTAGAATATATCTTAGATATTAAATATTAATTACAAAAACAAATCTATAATTATATATTAAGTTCTTCTAAGATTTTTATTGCAAATCTTGCATTTGGATATGTAATAGAGCCACCACCAATTACACCTATTTTTATTGCTTCTATAATTTCAGCCTTACTTGCTTCAGAGTTTACACACCCCTCTATATGATAGCAAATGCATTCATCACAACGACTTAAAATAGAAATTGCTAATCCCATCAACTCTTTATTTTTTTTACTTATAGCTCCCTCAGAATAAGTCTTATCATCAAGACTTCCAAAGGCTCTAAAAAATTCATCTGTTTCACTTAGTTTATTATTATATAATTTTCTATATTCTTTCATTTCTTCAAGATTCATGTCTACCTCCTGTGTTCATAAATAATTTTTATAGAGTATGATATAACATCATACTTATATTTTCAATATTAAATATGAATTTTCAATTTATAATGCATATCCTGATTGGTAAATAACCTTAGAATATATAGTTACTGATGACTTCTTACTTTTAATGTTAATTAATTTCAGAGCTAAGATAAATATCTTAATAAGTTTTTAATTGTCTGTTTTAGCTCTGAAATATATAAGATTTAGCTAAGTTTTATAAAAATATATAACTATCCTAGTTATTTTTAGCTGAACTTTTATATATAAAATAAGAATAAATAAATGGTATCACTACAATCATAATTATTACAAAAGTATTATAAAAAGGAATATTAATAAATGCATTAATAATTAACAATATTCCACCAATAATCCAAATCCATCCAGCTAAATGATGTGTTTTATTCCAATTTTCTTCATCATTAAGAATCCATGGTAATTTTATTCCTAATGTATAGTTTTGTTTACATTTAGGAATATAGTTTCCAATAAAGAAAATCAATATTCCTGAAAATAATCCTATATAAAAATTTGTCTCTAAAGTAATTCCTATTGAATACACAGTCATCATTACTTGCAAAATAACTGAAAGTATAGCAACTCCCCATTTTGAAAAACCTTGAAGTATTTTTGAAAATCCTATTTTCTTTGGTTCATTTTCAATTCTAAACCATGTATATAAATGAATACATAGCATTAATAATGGTACACCAAAAGCTGCTATAACTTTTGGAGCATAATTATCTGGATTTCCATAATTGTCAAAATGAATTGCAACCTGATCTGGCAATCTATTATAAAAATAAACTGATACAATAAATGGTATAAAACATACTAAAGTTGATAAAACAAATTGTTTATTTATCATTTTTTTCATTATCTTTTTCTCCCTTCTCCATAAATTGTGAAAACCAAAGCATAACTTCCTCAAAAACTGAAGTATTTATTTCATAGAAAATGAAGTTTTTATACTTGGTTTCAAATATGAGCCCTGCCTTTTTTAATTGAGATAGATGATAAGAGATTGTGGCATTTGTCATATTAAATTTTTCACTAATTTCTCCTGCTGACATCTTGTTATTCTTTAGCATAAGTAAGATTTCTCTTCTTACAGGGTCAGAAAGAGCTTTAAACGTTTCTGGAAAACCCAACAATATCACCTCTCTATTTAGAATTTCATCTAAATACAATATAGCATAATTAATTATTCATTTCAATAACTATTTAGATTTTTTTCTAAATAGTTATTGAAAATTATTATATAAATTTCTAAAACTAGCTTTAAATAAAACAATCTCAATCATAGATTGTTTTATTTAAATACTTTACTTTCAAAAAAATAAAGGACTTAGAAACAAAACTCTAAGTCCTTTTATTTTATAAACTTTCTTATATTTAAAATATAATGCGCACTATTTATGCAACATATTCATACTTTTCTCTGTATTCTCTTATGGCATCATTCCAAGCTTCTTGTACTGTTACACCTCTTTTATTAGCAATTCTCTGTGCCAGTTCAATTATTTTCATAGCTCTTCTTGATATGTTCATATATATTCCTCCTACAAATTATTATATATTTCATATACATAGATTAAAGTTATATTTTTATACTATATAACTTTTCTATTATAATATTACAATTTCCATATGTATTATATATGAACTGTATTAGAAGATAATTAGAATTTTTGTAAAATTTGTATATATTCATATTTATACAACATTAACCTCATGAAAATCTTAAAATAACATGAAATATATGTTCTCATATATACTATAATGAGCATTTAGAAACTACAAAACACTTGAAGTTTTTAATTATCAGTATCCTATAAAAAAGCCATAACTAATATAACTACAATGGTTGTAGATTTTTATATAATATATAAATAATTATAGGAATTAAAACTATCTAATTAAAACAATGTCTGGTACATTAGCTTTGTGACCATAAACAATGCCATTACTAAAAATATTGGTTTTATCATTTTTGAACCATTTTTTATTGCAACTTTAGCACCCACATAGGCCCCTATTATCATCACTAATGCAAACAATACAGCAATTTTATAATATACTTGACCATTTATCATAAATAATAATAACGAAGTTACATTGCTTGTCAAGTTTAATATTTTTGTATTTGCTGAAGCATGCAAGAAATCATATCCATATATTTTTATAAATCCGAAAGTTAGAAATGTTCCTGTTCCAGGTCCAAAAAAACCATCATAAAATCCCATTATAAATGCCATAAGCATTCCTAATCTCAAATTTTTCTTATTAATACCTTCAAATCTATCTTCTTGACCTAAATTTTTAGAAACAAAAGTATAAATTGCCACTATTAAAATCATTAATACAACTAAAACATTTAGTATATTTTCATTTATTGATAATACACATTTTACTCCTAAAATACTACCTATAATAGTAAAAGGAACTAACTTTTTTAAAAGTTCATTATTAGTTTTGCCAGATTTTGCATATCTATAAGCACTACTTATACAACCTGCTGATGCTGCAAATTTATTTGTACCAATAGCAAGATGTATTGGTACTCCAATAGCCATAAGAACAGGCATACTGATAAGCCCACCTCCACCTGCTATAGAATCTACAAAAGCAGCTATAAAACCCCCTATACATAAAAAAGTAATTACAAACATAAAATTCCTCCATACATTCTATTTCAATCTCCTTTATAATATATACTCTATACAATTTCTTTTTAATTTTTATTGTCCAATATATTTTTTCTATATTCATTTGGAGTACTATTATTAAATTTTTTAAATATTTGTGAAAAATAACTGCTATTATTAAATCCTACTTTCTTACAAATATCTGCTATACTCATATTTCCATTTTTTAAATATTTTTTAGATTCTTCTATTCTAAGAATATTTATATACTCAGTTATTGAAATTTTATTCTTTTCATTAAAAATAGAACTTAAATAATTTGGACTTATAAAAAATACATCAGATATGCTATTTAAATTTATATTTTCTTTATAATGTTTTTGTATATATTCGTTTATCTTTTCAATTAAATTTACTTTATCTTTTCTCCAAAAGTCTCTATTAATATCAATACATTCTTTAGAAAATTCAAGTAATATATTCCATAAGTCTTCATCACTACTTACAAGTGATATTTTTTTAGTATATTTATTTTTTACATAATAAATAAGATTTAAATCTTCTAAATCTCTAAGTACTGTTCTAGATAATATGAGCGTCATCTCTTGAACAATACTCTTAATATTATTATGTATTTTCTTATTTACCTCTATTAATTTACAAATACCTTCTAAATTCATATTTTTAATTTCTTTCTCAAGAGAAAATTCTAATTCATAAGGATACTCTCCACCAGCAGTATTAAGTATACTAATTTCTATAGGGCTTATAATACATTTTTCTTCTAACAGCCTAGTATTAGCCTTTTTAAGTGCATCTTCAAGCCTTATATTGTCTTTTCTATTTTTTAATATTTCCTCATCCTTTATGCTAAGTTGGTTTTCAAAGAATTTTCTTTTCGCTATTTCCTGAATAAAATCAGTTACCATTAGTAAATTTTCTTTTAATACATATAATCTACTTTTAGGATTTAATGGAATTTCACTGTAAATTTTATTTATATATTTTGTATCTATATTTGAGTTATTTGATAATATAGACAACTTTTTATCTATATCAATAGATTTATATATTATAAAATTTCCACATTCTATATATCCAATTATATTTTCTTCTAATACTATAGGTATCTCTAGACTAGAAACATCATAATCACAATTATATATTTTAGTAAAATTGTCGTTATTTATATTTTTATTAAGTTTTCTATTACAGGTTCTTATATTTTTGCAAGTAACGCAAAATTTAACTTCTCCATTAGTTTCAAATATTTTTTCGTGTTTTGAATCATAAATAGATATTTTAAGCTTCAATATATTAGATATTTGATTTGCAATATTTTCAAGTATATTTATATTAACTAATTCTTGTATATTATTCTCAGAAAACATGATTGGTAATTGTTTTAAGCTCGAAAATTTATAGGGAACATAAGCTATTAATATTATCAAATCATTTTTACCAGTATTTATAATTTCATGTTCTGAATATGGTGGGCAATAGATTATTGATGATTTCTTTATATTAATCTTTCTACCATCAATTATTTGTATTCCTTCTCCTTGAATCACGTATAAAAGTTGTTCTTCACTTAAATGAAAATGTTTTTCTTGACAATTTCCTGGAAAAAATTTTACAACTCCAGCACTAAGTCTATTAGATTGTGTTTTTGATGGCTCATGTATCCATGTAACTTCTCCCCAATTAAATTTTTGCACTTCATATTTACTCGACTCACTAAAATACTCCATAAGCTCACCTCTTAGTTTTTGTCTAAATATTTTTTTATTCTTTCAAATGTCTCATTACTTATCACATGCTCTATTCTACATGCATCCTTTTCAGCTATATTGAATGAAACTCCCAATGTATTTATTAGAAATCTAGTAATTAAAATATGTTTTTCATAAATTTCTTCTGCTTTTTTTCTACCATTCTCAGTTAAAATAATTTCACCATCAAGCATCATTATAATAAGACTACTTTCTTTTAAAATCCCTACAGCTCTACTTACACTTGCTTTACTATAATTTAATTCTTTTGCTATATCAATAGACTTTACAACTCCATTTTTCTTCTCCAAAATCAATATTGTCTCTAAATAATTTTCTCTTGATTCATACATTTCTACTTCCCCCAAGCAATAACAATTCAATTCTAATATTTTTATCATACTAATTAAAAAAGTATAACTGTATGTTTTAACATCATAATCTAGATTGTTCATATATAATAAAAAAATACTCACTTTTATACTCATAAGTATTTTTATCACTTACATTAATATATCTTATCATAATTTTCTTTTTTATTACATAGAGAAATATCATATAAAATAAAACCCATTTTAGATTTTGATATATAGTGTAAAAATCATTAAAAACGAGACTTTACATAAATAAATAAATAGACAACATAGTTGAAAAACCTTCATAAAATCAGGTATAAATGACAGGAATACTAATTCATTTTCTACACACTATTTTAATTATTATCAACCCATTAATTCTAAGAAGTTAATATCAAAAACTAGTATCCTTTTTCTATATTTACTTATCCTCAATAGAAATAGTTATAAAAAGAGCACAAAAAATTATTTCTTAACTGCCTTTTTTTCATTTAGATAAGCTACTTTTTCATCTATTTGCTCCATACAATGTTCCAACACATGTATTTTATTTTGAATATTCTGTTTATATTGCTCAAATAGGCAAATTCTTTTATCTATTGTGTCATCTCCCATATCACAGAAATGAAAACATTCATATATATTCTTTATAGATAAACCTGCCATTTTAAGTTCTGTAATAAATATCAAGCGTTCTACATCCTTTTCTGAAAAGTAACGAACACCGCTTGGTTTTCTATTGATAGGAAGTAGTAAACCTTTTTCTTCATAAAAACGGATTGCTGATGGAGAAATTTCAGTTATTTTTGATACCTCAGTCATGGAATATTGCATGTTCTTTACCTCCCTAAACTTTTAAATGAATAATAACATTATAAAAATTCCTTTCATAATAGTCAATCAGTATTCAATAAAAAGTATTGACTTCAAGTTAGGTTGAAGTTGTATAGTTTGAAGTGTAAAAATCAATTTGTAAAAGAAAGGATTATATAAATGGAAAAATATGCAACTATGATTAAAGAAAATTTAAATGCAGGAAAAGTACTTTGTGGGATTGCAGTTTCACTGTCTGATTCAGCTGTAAGTGAATTAGTAGGATTATCTGGATACGATTTTGTATGGATTGAGGGAGAACATGGAGCTTTAGACCATAAAGACATTCAGCAACATATGATAGCAGCACATGCTGGTGGTGCTGCTTCTTTGGTTAGATTGGGAAATAGTGACCCTACTCTTGTTAGAGCTATAATGGATATGGGAACAGATATTATAGGCTTTCCATTTATTAATACAGTACAAGACGCACAAAAAGCAGTATCAGTTTGTACCTATCCACCAAAAGGCATAAGAGGATGCAACCCTCAACGTGCTTCGTATTATGGGCATATGAATTATTTAGACTATATTAAAAATGCAGATAAAGAAACATTGAAAATGATGTTAATTGAACAAAAAGCAGGCTATGACAATCTTGAAAATATAGTACAGGTTGATGGTTATATTTCTTTTACAATAAATGGAGCACATTATTACTCCTTTTCCTTACATTTTTCTACAACACTTATTAAAACTTTCATAAGATTAAATAGCTCAGATTATTCAGTTTATACTTAATAAACATACTGCCAGATAACAAATAAAAAATCGTTATCTGGCAGTACTGAATATATATTGAAGTCAAAATATTAAATATTTTATCTTTTATAAAATATTCATTACATATATCATGCTATTAATATTTTTTAGTGTTATGTATACTAATATTATCATTAGTTTTTAAAAATTAGCTTTTTATAGCATACAAATTTATTCAGCCAACATTTTACCTAATTCAATACAATTAGCCTCTGCCTCTCCATCTGGATCTTCCATTGCTGTGATTCCTTCACCACCTATAATTGTAGCACCAGCATTTTGCATACGTTCTTCCCAATCTCTCATCCATTCACAATTTCCCCAACCATATGAACCAAATAATCCAATCTGTTTACCTGATACCATTGCTTCTAATTCTGATACAAATGGTTCCATATAACCTTCTTCCAATTGTTCTGCTCCCATAGATGGGCAACCTAGTGCAAATTTATTTTCTCCTTTTAAATCGCTTGGTTTCAATAAACTTACATCTAAAACCTCTGCTATTTTACCTTTTGACTTTACACCTTCAGCTACAAAATTTGCCATTTTTTCAGTATTTCCTGTTCCACTCCAATAAACAATATATATTTTATTCATTTTTACCTCCTACGATATTTTTAATCATTCTTTTAGTTAGCTATAGCTAACTAGAATTTAAAAAATAAAAGATTTCTTTATTTGAAATCTCTTTATTTTTTCTAAATATATAATATCATGCACAGTTTTAAAAATCAATACTTATTGATAATATTTCTCATTAAATAATTTTTATCATTTATTCATAAATATATAGTCATTATCTTTCATTAGCAAACAAAGATTATCTTTTAGTATTTCCCTTGTATTTATAAAGGTTTAAATATAAGTAACCATTTCCTTGTTCTGTTCTAGGCAAACCAAGTGCTCTTGTACACTTTATCAACTGTGCATACAACTCAGCTTCATCAAAATTTCGTTCAAACTCTTCTCTTGCCCACTCTTTAATCAATGCCATTGAACCTGTTACATAGGGTGCACTCATACTAGTACCACTCATAATAGCAAGTTTATTATCCATATAAGTGGATAAAATATTTCTTCCTGGTGCAACTAAATCTATTGTACTATTTGAATTGCTAAATTTCTCAACTAAATAATTTTCATTTATTGCACCTACTTCTATTACTTCAGGATAACTTGCTGGATAACTATATTCACTTGTACTAGAATCCCCATCTCCATTATTACCAGCTGCACACACTACAGGAATATTATTTTTTACTGCTTGTAAAACAGCATTTTTTAGATTTTTATCATCTTTATTCCCTCCTAGAGACATAGATATAATATCTACCTTGCTACTTACAGCAAAGTTGATAGCATTAATTATACTCTGATATGTCCCAATACCATCTTTATTTAATGCTTTTGCTATTAATAATTTACAATCTGGTGCTACTCCCATAACTTCATTATTATAATTAGATGCTGCTATAATGCCTGCTACATGTGTTCCATGTCCATTAAAATCCTCATATATATTTTTATTTCCATTACTATCATCACTGAAATTTGCACCTCCAATGATTTTTCCTTTTAATAGAGGGTGAGATGTATCGCAACCTGTATCTATTATACCAACTACAACATTTTTACCAGTGTAACCCTCTTCCCACATTCCTTTAGCATTCATTTGTTTTATACCATATGGAAATTTATTCTTTGTTCCTCTTAAATTTTCATTTATCTCATATGGAATTAACTTCATTTTTTTATTCATAATGTATCCCCCTAAAAATTTTATTGCATATAAAAAATTATAAACAAGTTAAAGTGATAAACTATAAATTAAATTATTAATTTATAGTTACATGCTTATACTCATCTATTTATATTTATGATATGTTTTTTATTTTTAGGAGTCATATTTTATTGTCTACAAAATAAAATTTATATGTTATATCAAAATAAAGATTTGCTTACATATACAGATTTACTTTTATAGATAATTTACTTTTTTGTAGGATATAAAATATTTTATACATTTAAAACAATAAAATAGGATATCTTATTTATGGTAAAAACTTTTTAAGATATCCTGTTAGTATTTAATATTCTCTACTTTTTTAATATATTTACTATTTCAAAACTGCCCCTGTATTTGCTGATGTAACCAGCTTAGCATATCTACTTAAATATCCATGCTTTATTTTTGGTTCTAAAGGCTTAAATTTTGATTTTCTATTTTCTATTTCTACTTCACTTACTTTTAGTTCTAATTTTTTATCTGGTATATTTATAGAAATTATATCTCCTTCTTCAACTATTCCTATTAAACCACCTTCCATAGCTTCTGGAGAAATATGCCCTATAGATGCCCCTCTGGTAGCTCCTGAAAAACGCCCATCAGTAAGAAGTGCTACATGCTTATCAAGCCCCATTCCCGCAACTGCTGATGTAGGAGATAACATTTCTTTCATTCCTGGCCCTCCTTTTGGACCTTCATATCTTATAACTATAACATCACCTTTGTTTATTTTTTTGTCAAATATAGCACTAACAGCTTCTTCTTCTGAATTAAAAACTCTTGCTGGACCTTCATGAATCAACATTTCCTCTGCTACTGCTGATTTTTTTACAACTGCTCCATTTACAGCAAGATTACCTCTTAAAATTGATAGGCCACCTTGACTGCTATATGTATTTTCTAATGTATGTATTACTTCTTCATTCTTTATCTCACAATTTTTTATGTTTTCTCTTATAGACTCGCCTGTTACTGTTTTACAATCTAAATTTATTCCTTTTATCTTTGAAAGTTCATTCATTATAGCTGGTATTCCTCCTGCCATATGTAAATCTTCGATATGATGCTTACCACTTGGACTTAATTTTGTTAAACAAGGAGTTTTTTCACTTATTTCATCAAATAAATCTAAATTAAGTTCTATTCCTGCTTCATAGGCTATTGCAGGTAAATGAAGCACTGTATTTGTAGAACCAGCCATTGCCATATCTACAGTTATTGCATTTTTAAAAGCGTCTATTGTCAAAATATCTCTAGGCTTTATATTATTCTTAAGAAGTTCAATAACATACATACCTGCATATTTTGCTATTCTTTTTCTTTCTCCTGAATGTGAAGCAGCAGTACCATTATATGGAATACCCATACCTAGTGCCTCTGTTAAACAATTCATACTATTAGCTGTAAAAAGCCCAGAACATGAACCACATCCAGGACAAGAATTCATTGCCAACACTTCTAGCTCTTCTTCACTCATTGTTCCATCCTTACAAGCGCCAACACCTTCCATTGCAGAGTTAAAGTCATATACTTTTCCATTTGCTTTTCCTGGAAGCATAGGACCTCCACTTACAACAACACTTGGTATATTAAGTCTTGCAGCCGCCATTAACATTCCTGGGACTATTTTATCACAATTAGGTATAAGTACTAAAGCATCAAAACCATGTGCCATTGCCATTGCCTCTATAGAATCGGCTATTAATTCTCTTGAAGCAAGTGAATAATTCATTCCAACATGCCCCATAGCTATACCATCACAAACTCCTATAGCCGGAAATTCTAATGGTAATCCACCACTCATTCTCACTCCATTTTTTGCTGCTTCTGCTATTTCATCAAGATGAAGATGACCAGGAATCACTTCATTTTGTGCATTTACTATACCTATTAATGGTCTTTCAATTTCTTCTCTAGTAAGACCCATTCCATACATTAATGCTCTCTTTGGAGCTCCCTCTATTCCTTTTTTTATATCGCTTCTCATGGTATTACCTCTTTCTTATATTTTAAAAATTTTCATAATATTATTATAATATATTTTTATATCAATTAATTACAAAAAACCCAAAAAATATTAAAAGATATTAATATAAAAATATTACTATTTTATATTAATATCTTACACAAATAAATTAAATAGTTATTCTCTCTTAGATATACTAGTTGGAGAAATCTTTTTTGCCAATATTAAAGATGTTATTATTAATAAAAACAACAACACTATAGAAATTATAAAAGAAGGATTAGTGATATCAATAGCTTTATCTCCTATATTTAAGAACACTAATGTTCCTGGTAAAATACCAATAAGTGTTGCAAACATATAGCTACTAAATCTTATATTAGTAAGCCCTGCTCCATAGTTTATCAGATTATATGGAGTAATTGGTATCAATCTTAATACAAATATAATAAAAAATCCTCTCTTCTCATCTGCCTCCATAAAAAGTTTCCATAAAGATGGTGATAATCTATTTTTTAAAAACTTAGTTATGGCATCCTTAGCTAATACCTTTGCCATCATAAACATAATTGCACTATTAACACCTGCACCTATTATCGTATAAAGTGTCCCTTTCCACAATCCAAATGCTAATCCTCCAGCCAATGCTAATACTGGAACGGGAAAAAAAGTAATTGGCAAAATTGAGAAAATCAATATATATACAAAGGGTGCATAGTTTCCATATGATTGCACATATTGACGTATTTGCTCTGCTGTAATACCCCTAAAAAATGCATAATAAATGAGTATAAAAATAACAATGATAAGTGCTGTAACAATTCCTTTCAAATTCCTTTTTATAATAAATATCATCCTTTCTATGTGTATTTATTGTATATCTCTATTGTTTATCTTCTTTTTTAAGTTTCAATAAATAACCCTTTATTTATATTCCATCTAAATAACTTCTTCATGACTTTTTAAAATTTCATCAAAGTTAATAATCCTACATCAAAAATTAAAATAAGATTTTTAATATTAATTAATTCAGATTCTATATGATTTAGACTTATTAGATGAAAGTTAATAGTAATCACTTCTTATGATATTATCTCTTTATCAGATTTTCAAGTTTCAATAATATCATTATAATACATTTTTATATTAACTAATTACAAAAAATCTAAAAAATATCAATAAATTACACAATTAAACTAAATAATTATTTTTTATTGTATTCCTTAGAAAATTTTTTTAATAAGATGTAAGATAGTATTATTTATAGAAAATATGAGCTTTATTATTTCATGCATTAATAAATATTGATTTTTTAATAAATAAAAAACATTCCCATTAAGAGAATGTTTTTAGGTATATAAGTATATTAGAAATACACTGCTATTTGTATTCTATCAACAATATTTTTTGGAGAATATAAGTCTAAAATATCTTCATATATTCATATATAAATCCATAAACCTTCATAAAATAATTATTTTCTAAAATCCCATATTTTTAACTGCATATCACATAATAGCATAGTTTTGTAAAGTTGAACTATTATACATATCTTATCTAATAAAGCACACTCCAAAAATACTCATAACCTTAATTATAATAATTTTCTCGCAACCTCATCTACTTCTGAAGTATTTTCCCATTTTGTTGGCTTTTCTGCAATTCTCTTTATAAAAGGTATAATTGGTTCAAGTTTTTTATCTGTGAACATTGGTAATAGACATACGATTATCCAATATTTCCAATCATCATCTTGTTCCTCTGGGGTAAGAATATCTATATCAATGGAGTAATAATTTCTTGATGTAATGCCAATACAGGCAATATATATTTTGCAACAGGCCAATTGTAATCTTGTATCCATTCTAAAAGCTTAAGGCAAATAGGTTTTATCTCTTCATCAGATAATAATTTTAATTTTTCAATATTACAGTTATCAAACTTATCTTTTGGAAGTAGTTCTTCGACATTTTTCATAATCTATTTCTCCAGTCTAACACACAATAATTGCCTTATCTTCAAGATAGACAAAAATCGTTTATGTTTAGATTCTAATATCTACATTTACAAATGTAAAACAAATTATAACTTAATATACTTGTATATAAGTACTAATTTTAAGTTAATCAAATATAATATTTGAAACTTTATCCCAGTTAATCGCTCTCGAATTATATTCAGGGTGTGATAATTTTACTACATGAGTTGAATTATTATAATTATAATAAATTGTAGTAGTACCATCAATTTGATTCCTCTTATATCCTTGATAGCTAGCATTATTTGGCACTTTTTTTTCAATAAAACTATATGCAGATGAAGCATCAAGTATTTTTACTTTATTAGGAAACATCAACATAAAAAAAGTTATAAGAGCAAAAATACATATACATGTAATACTATACCATTTAATCCATTTCATACAATTCCTCCTATTTTACCAATATATACTATTATTATTTCCATATATTTATAATATTTATACATATGATAAAATTTTTAAATACTTACATATTAAGTGTAGAAGATTCAATTTTCTAAGTCTTATAAGGATACATAGTTTATTTTTATAAGTTAATAAATTTTTAAGGTTTTATTAAAGAAAAGTTTATTTTTAAAGATTACAATAAAGATAGTATTTATAAGGTCAAAAATATAAATTTTGGAGGGAGATAAATTAAAATTATGTGTACACTTTATCCGTTATTTTGTGCAATATTACCTTGTTTAATATACCAAATAATTGTTATAAGAAGAGTAAATTTAAAAGAAAAAAGGAATTTAGTAACACATCTAATATGGGTCTATGTTTTTTTGTTTTATATTTACTTAGCACTTAGCAAAGCAGGTATTGGAAGTATATGGGATATAGGTAGATATGGTGAAATTATTAGACTAGATGAAATAAATTTAATTCCATTTAGTTCAAGTGGTGCTTTAACCTACATTCTAAATATCATCATGTTTATGCCTTTAGGATTTTTACTTCCTTTGATTTGGAAAAGATTTAGAAATTTTATTAGCATATTATGTACTGGACTAAGCTTTTCATTGGCAATTGAGATTTGTCAATTATTTAATCATAGAACCACAGATATTGATGATTTGATGATGAATACTCTAGGTGCTATTTTGGGATACTTCATATGGATATGTATAGATAATTTATTTAATTATATAAGTAAAAAGACTGTCTTTGCACATCGATATGAACAGATTCTTCAAGATGAAATTGCTGTTGAAGCTGATGATGATACAAATAGAAAAACTATTAACCTACCTAAAAATGAAGCTATTATGTACTTAATATTAGCTGTTTTAGGAGAATTTCTATTGTATAATTTTTATATCACTTATTAGATAATTTAATGTATCTATTAGCTTTACATTTTATCTTAATATTTATGTACAAATAAAATACCCATTCTTACTACCTTAAGAACAGGGTATTTTATTCTTTAATATATTTAACAATAACTTTTTATCTTATTGATAATACCTATTTTCACTTTTCTGCTTGATTATAGCAAAAACAATATTTAAAATAAATTTTAATTATAATCACTTTCAACAAAATTATTAGAATAATTTTCAAATCTGAATAGCCTAATATAATAACCTTACTTAATTGGCATTTGAAATATTCGATTTACATTACATCTAACTTTATTAGCAGTTATATAATCATATTCAGTGCCATTCTCAATAAAATTTTGTATCTTATCTAATACTTGTATTGCTCTCTCTTTACTTTCATAACATCCTATCTTCCTAGTATTATACATATCTTCAAATGTTACATATATTTGATTATCATTTATTTCAATTTTACTAACTTTCATTAAATTAGTTTTATCCTGGCTTCTAATTATTATCATTTCAAATTCTCCAATATATTTAATTTATTTTTAAGTCATTTCCTTGTTATATACTATTTTGACATAATTAAAACTTTTACCATTACATATTTATATACCATCTTTCTCTTTTGAGAGTTTCTTTAATCCTAAAAGCCTTGCTAATTAGTTCTCTTTTTTATTTCCATAATAAATCATTTGTTGATTATTCCAACATCATTATACAATCTATTTCACTTAGTAAAACTTATCCTTACCACCCTTTCCATGTTGATTTATACATTTGGTAATTGTATTAATAAAAATTTTTATTCAAATCATTTGTATATTAAATCATTTATATCAAAACTCAATATTTTGCAACATATATATCTCTTTTCTATAAACTTATTTTTATATTTTCTTCAAATAAATGTATTATAGGATTTATTTTTAATAATTTCATTATTTTTTTTATAGCATCATTTTTAATTTTGATTTGCTTCCATTCAACATATCACCCTTCCATAAATTACCATTTGTATAATTTATATTATATATATACAAACGGTAATTATCAATCTTTTTTCTTATCTTTTTTCTTTTTTTATATATTTTTGGTAATTTTATTTTACTTTTCAGCAAAATAACTTATAATTTCGGTAAGGAGTGATGTACATATGGAAAGTTTAGGAGATAGAATAGCAAAGCTAAGAAAAGAGTTGAATATAAATCAAAAGGAACTTGCTACTAAAGTTGGTATAACTGAAGCTAGTTTATCACGTTATGAAAATAATCTGCGAGAACCTAAAAGTGAAATAATAGTAAGATTAGCAAAATCACTGAAGACATCTACAGATTATTTATTAGGTATAAATGAAAATACAAAAATAAATAGAGAAGACAAATTAATAATAGAAAGTTTATCAGTTAGTGAAAAAACAAAGCAGCTTTTAGAAAAGATATATTCACTTGAAGAAGAAGATAGAGAGGCTATAGAAAAAATGATTGATAATGCTTATATAAAGAGATTTTTAAAAGAAGAGAATTAGTTCTCTTCTTTTACTTTTTCCAATATTTCTAATAACAGTTCATAAAAATCAATATCTACACTCAATAAAAAATCTAATTTAATTCCTGTGTCTTTAATTTTTTCCTTTCTTATAATAGTAGTATTTGATTTTTCCACATACACCATCCCCCAGCGAACCTATGTTCTTAATTTTATTCAAAGATTCCCAACAAATTTTTAATAAAAATTATGTAATTATGATTTTTTCATTTCATAAAATATTTTTCTCTTATCCAAAATTTTCTTGGATAATTATCTTAACTATATAATAATACTTTTATTCTACAGATGCAATAAAAAACTCGTAATTATAACAAAAAAATCTATTATTGTAGAATTTTGTATATTTTTTATGTTTTTATATATTTTTTAAGATAATTCTTATTATAAAATTTTGTATAAATATATAAATTTTTATGTTTATTTAATCTACTTTTTAGTACTTGATAAAGTATAAAAAATACTGATAATTATAGTTTACTAACTATCATTATCAGTATTTTTTTACCATTTATAAACATAATTAAAATCCACTTTCTAAAGAGGCTAGATTTACCTGACTACACTTCAAATTTTTCTCACAAAATACTATTTATCTTTTATTTATGTTATTCACTTTATATTTGTGTAGTAAAATTTATTTAGCTTGAAACTATTTTTATTATTGAGAGTTTAAGTTTTCATAACTTAATTATTGGAACTTAATTATTAATGAAAATAAAGTTAATTTTCATTATAAGTATTATCTTTTCAATATGTACTTACTATATAATTCTATTATTTATTTTCACTTTCCAGTTTTAATAAATAATCCTTTGTTTTTATTCCGCCCAAATAACCTCTTAAACTTCCATTAGAACCAATAAGCCTATGGCAAGGTATAAAAATAGAAATAGGATTTTTACTATTGGCCAACCCCACTGCTCTATATGATTTAGGTCTATTGATTGTATTCGCTAATTCTAGATAAGTTCTTGTTTCTCCATATGGAATTTTACAAAGTTCACTCCACACTTGTTTACTAAACTCACTTCCTGATGGATGTAATGGTAAATCAAATTTTTTTCTATCACCATTTAGATATTCACTTAGTTGTTTATTTGCATCTTTTATAATTTTAGTCTCTTTAACTGTATATTTTTCACAAGATAATTCTTGTATCCCAAAGAATAAATCTGTAATGTAATTATTTTCTTCTGATATTCCTATTTTCCCAATTTTAGTTTCATAGTAAAATATATTTTTCATTGAGCACTATATCCTTCCATATTTATTTTTATCTTCAGTTATGATTAATAGTTTTACTTATTTATATCATATATTTTATCAACTTTTAATAAAAAAACTTTACTCTGTTTAAAAATATTTGTTTTATATAAAATCAATTAATACCCTATATTATATAAATAATAAAACTAATTATATCTTCCTTATTAAAATCATAAATATATAAATTAATTAACATTAATGAACAAGAAAGTCAGTAGAGCATGATGTATCAAACCATACATTTTGCTCTACTGACTTTTTATTACTTAACTAAAACTTCAATATTTTCATCTTGCCCATCTATAACTATAGTACATCCATTATATATATCTCCAGCAATAAGTTTTCTTGCAATTATAGTTTCTAATGTATTTCCTATATATCTCTTAAGAGGTCTTGCACCATACACAGGGTCATAACCTTCTCTCACCATTACATCTTTAGCTGAATCTGTAACCTCAATAGAAATATCTTTTTCTTTTAATCTATTTTTTAAATCTTCCATAAATATGTCTATAATTTTCTTGATATTATCTTGGTCTAAAGGTTTAAACATTATAATATCATCTACTCTATTTAGAAATTCAGGTTTAAATCTATGCTTCATCTCATTCATTACAAGACTGTTAGTAGTATCTGTTATATTTCCACCTGCTTCTAATAAATAATTACTTCCTATATTAGAGGTCATTATTATAAGAGTATTTTTGAAGTCTACAGTCTTACCTTTATTATCAGTAAGTCTACCATCATCTAATATTTGTAAAAACATATTAAATACATCTTCATGTGCTTTTTCTATCTCATCAAATAATATTACAGAATAAGGTGCACGTCTAACTGCTTCTGTAAGTTGTCCGCCCTCTTCATATCCTACATATCCTGGAGGAGGTCCTACTAATCTTGATACAGCATGTTTTTCCATATATTCAGACATGTCAATTCTAATTATATTGTCTTCACTATCAAATAAATTTCTAGCAAGAGTTTTTGCAAGTTCAGTTTTTCCAACTCCTGTAGGCCCTAAGAATATAAATGAACCAATTGGTTTTCTTTCATCTTTTAGGCCAGCTCTTGCACGTATTACTGCATTTGAAACTGCTGTAACAGCTTCATTCTGTCCAATAACTCTCTCATGAAGTTCATCTTCTAGCTTAAGTAGCTTTTCTCTTTCACCTTCGACTAATTTAGTTACTGGTATACCTGTCCACTTTGATACAATATTAGATATTTCTTCTTCTGTAACTTCTTCTTTTAAAAGTGAGTTTTCAGAACCATCATTCATACTTTCTTCATATTTCTTTATTTGCTCTTCTAATTTAGGTATTTCACCATATTTAACCTCTGCTGCTTTGTTAAAATCATATTCTCTTTCGTACTTTTCAGCTTTTCCTTTAGCTTCATCTAATTGAGATTTTAAATTTTTGATATCTAGTATTTGACTCTTCTCTTTTTCATATTTAGCAGTCATTTCATCATTTTTAGATTTTAACTCTGCTATTTCCTTTTGAATATCTTCTAATCTTGTCTTACTCTTATCATCATTTTCTTTAAGCAAAGCTTCTCTCTCAGTTTCTAGTGTAAATAATTTTCTTCTAACCACATCTAATTCTGTTGGCAATGAATCTATTTCACTACGAATCATAGCTCCAGCTTCATCTATTAAATCTATTGCTTTATCTGGTAAAAATCTATCTTGTATATATCTATGAGAAAGTTTTGCTGCTGCTACAATAGCATTATCATGAATTCTTACTCCATGATGTATCTCAAATCTTTCTTTAAGTCCTCTAAGTATAGATATTGTATCTTCAACAGTAGGTTCTTCTGCAATTACAGGTTGGAAACGTCTTTCAAGGGCTTTATCTTTTTCTATATATTTTCTGTACTCATCAAAAGTAGTTGCACCAATACAATTTAACTCTCCTCTTGCAAGCATAGGCTTAATCAGGTTACCTGCATCCATTGAGCCTTCTGTTTTACCAGCACCAACTATAGTATGAATCTCATCTATAAATAGAATGATTTTTCCATCAGAACTTTGAACTTCTTTTAAGACAGCCTTTAATCTTTCTTCAAATTCTCCTCTATATTTTGCACCAGCAATCAATGCGCCCATATCAAGAGAAAATACTATTTTATCTTTTAATCCTTCTGGTACATCTCCTCTTACTATTCTCTCTGCTAAGCCTTCAACTATCGCAGTTTTACCTACACCTGGTTCACCAATTAATACAGGGTTATTTTTTGTTCTTCTTGATAAAATTCTTATAATTCTTCTTATTTCTTCATCTCTTCCAATTACAGGATCTAATTTATTTTTTTTAGCTAAATCTACTAAATTTGTTCCATATCTAGCAAGTGCATCATATGTTCCTTCTGGGTCTTGTGTTTCTACCCTTTGACTACCTCTAACTTGTGATAAAACATTTAAAAAATCATTTTTATTTATATTATATTGTTTCAATATTTTACCAACAACTGATTTTGATTCTGTTTCCATCATTGCAAGCATAACATGTTCAACACTTATATATGAATCTTTAAATTCTTTAGAAATACTTTCTGCTTTTATAAGTACTTCATTTATTTTTCTAGTAGCTGACACTCCTTGTGAATCTGCTCCTTCTCCATATACTTTTGGAAGTTTATCCATTTCAAAGTTTACAGTATTTCTTAAAGAATCTATTGATATATTCATCTTTTCTACTATATTTGGTATTAATCCATCTTCTTGATTAATAAGTGCTGAAAAAAGATGAATTACATCTACTTGTTGGTTATGATTTTTTACTGCTTCATTATAAGCCTCATTTAAACTTTTTTGAACTCTTAAAGTCATTTTTTCTACGTCCATATAAATCCCTCCATTTTAATATTATATCCAAATAAATTAAATTCTCTCATTTATGATTATTGATTTTCTAAGCTCTAAAAGACTATCAAGCAAACTTTCATTTTTTTGTATGTCAAAACTTAATGTCAGATTAAAGGTTCCATCTGAATTAAAAAAATCAAACACTTCTTTTGATTTTGCTCTTAGATATAAATCTTCATCTATAAGTCTTTTTTCACCTATTAACAAATATTGGCACTTATCTATAAAACTCTTTCTAAAATCAATAGTATATAGATTTTCTAAAAGATTATATTGGTAAATTGCAATATTATTAAACACTTTTAATAAATTTGAATTTACAAAATTGTAAATTTGATTATCGTTATACAGTGATATTTGTTCATATATATACTCTCTAAATAAAGGATGAATGTTTTGTTTAAGTTTCAAAGTAACTTCAGCTGGTATTTCAAAATACAACTTCCAGTATTCAGAATTATTTTTTTCTAATATAAATGCTACTCTGTTTAAACTAGTGGGGCTAATCTCTTTTAATGTACATTCAAAATTATAATATCTCAAACTAGTTTCTTCATTTTCAAATACATAATCAAACCACTGTAGAACATTTCTATCAAGTTTTAAACTCATATAAAAACCTTCTTCCTTATTTACTAACCTTATTAGGTCTTTTTATCTGATTATATTCTTCTAGTAAACTTTCTTTATCAGCTTTATTTCCTTTATATGCTATATGTGGATTTATCATATACTCACCATTTTTTACTTTCTGTAAAAAATCTAATTTTTTTAGTTCTGTAAACAATGAAGACAAGGAAGTCTTTGGATATTCAAATTCGCAAGATAATTCATGTAGTGTTTTCCTAATCTTATTATTTTTATCCATAGAATTTATTAATTTTATTGGAATTAAATCTCTTTTAGTATACATTCCTTCTGCCACTTTGATATAATTTTTAAAGCAAACATTCATATATTTACTTTTGTTCATAACCAAATTTCTACTTTCTGTGTATTCTTGATTTAAATCTTTTTTTAATGCCTTATCTAAATTAAATATCTCTTCTCACTCTCCTTATCTCTAATTGATAATATAAATATATTACAAAAAAATATGTATGTCAAAAACAAAAATAACAAAAGTTTATCTATAAACTAAACTTTTGTTTATCTATAAGCTAAACTTTATTGTTTTTTAAAATCAGTATTTTCAATTTATTGGTAAGATTTTTGAATAATATTTGTAAATTTTTTTTAAAAATTTTAATATGCTCAGTAAAATAATCTTTTCTACAGAGTAAAACCACTAAACACATAATATTTCCAATTATTTTTTTGTAAGTTTACTTGACATAGTATATATATATTTATATAATGTATATATACTATATATACAATTTAAGGAGGTGTTTAATTGAATATAGTTATTAGTAATTCAAGTGGCAAGCCAATATACGAACAAATTACTACACAAATTAAAAGTATGATTATAAGTGGAGAGTTGCCAGAAGGTACTGCTCTTCCAAGTATGAGATTATTAGCAAAAGAACTTAGAATAAGTGTAATTACTACAAAACGAGCATATAGTGATTTAGAACATGATGGATTTATTGAAACAGTTACTGGTAAAGGTAGTTTCGTATCTGGAAAAAATATGGATTTTGTTAAAGAAGAACAACTTCGTTTAATCGAAGAATACCTACAAAAAGCAGTTGATACAGCTCAAAGTAGTGGCATTACATATAATGAGTTACAAGATATTTTACTTTTATTATATAAGGGAGAATGATAATTATGGACGCAATAACTATAAAAAACCTAAACAAAGTTTACAAAAATTTTGCATTACAAGATGTATCTTTTTCAGTACCAAAAGGCTCTATAATGGGATTTGTAGGTGAAAATGGTGCAGGAAAAACTACTACACTAAAATCAATTTTAAATTTAATATCTTATGATAGTGGAAATATTGAAATCTTTGGCCTTGATAACATAAAAAATGAAAAAGAAATCAAAGAACAAATTGGTGTCGTATTTGAAGGAAGCAACTTTCATGAGAATTTAAATACAAATAATATCTCAAAAATTATGAGCCATATCTATAAAAACTGGGATGATAGACTATTTAAAGAATATTTAAAACAACTAAGAGTTCCAAATAATAAACTAATTAAAGAATTTTCAAAAGGTAATAAAATGAAACTTAGTATTGCTGTAGCTTTATCTCATAAACCAAAGTTATTAATATTAGATGAAGCAACTAGTTCACTTGACCCTATTGTAAGAGAAGAAATATTGGATATATTCTTAGATTTTATACAAGATGAAGAACATTCTATTATTTTATCTTCACATATTACAAGTGATTTAGACAAAATAGCAGATTATATTACATTTATACATAAGGGGAAAATTGTATTTAGCGAAAGCAAAGATGAATTAATCGATACTATGGGTATCTTAAAATGTAATTCTAATGATTTTGCTAAACTTACAAATGAAGATTATTTATATTATCGTAAAAGCCAGTTTGGATATGAAGTACTACTTAAAGATAAGTATAAATTTATTACAAAACATCCAAACCTTATAGTTGATAATACATCAATTGAAGAAATTATGTTATTTTATGTAAGAGGTGATAAATAATGAAGGGACTAATTTTAAAAGACTTACTTAATTTAAAAAGCAATATAAAATTTCTAATTTTATTTATGATTGTATTTGGATATATCTCTTCTGTTGGAGATGGAAATAACAGTAGTTTTATAGGTGTTATTATAGTTTTATGTACAACAATGATTGTTTCAACATTTTCATATGATGATTTAAATAAATGGGATAGCTATGTACTTACAATGCCTATCAAACGTGACACTATTGTATTAAGTAAATATTTAACTATGTTAATATTTAGCTTTATAGGTGTATTTTTTTCACTTATTATTAGCATTGTTAATGGATATTTTAAAAATACACTTGTTTTAGATGATACTTTAGTTATTACAGGATTAATTTTATCAATTTCAGTATGTTTTGCTAGCCTTATTTTACCACTTATTTATAAATTTGGTACAGAAAAAGCTCGTTTATTAATGATTGCATGCTTTTTACTTCCTACTGCTGCAATATTAGGATTTAAAAGTCTTTTGGAAAGATTTAATTCAAGTATTTCTATTGAAATTATACTTAATACTTTAGTTTATTCTCTTCCATTTATTGCGATTTTATTATTTGTAATTTCATATTTTATTTCTACAAAAATTTATTGTAAAAAAGAAGTGTAAAAGATATTAACACTAGTTTTATATTTAAGTGGTTTTATAAAAGATTTTATAAAAATACTATCAGGGTAAAATTTGATAGTATTTTTGTTTTTTATGAATTTATTTCTACTAGGATTTTTATTTTTTTATTATTTATTTATTCAGTAACATCCTATTATTTTCTAAATATACTGATATAATATAATTATCTGATAAATTTAGTTGACAATTATATTTTTAGGAGGGTACACATGTTAGGACAAAGATGTATGGATTATTTACAAACATTAGGAAAAATAAGTTCAACAACAACAGGACTTACAAGACTTATATTAACTGATGAGCATAAAAAATCGATTGAATTAATAAGTTCTTGGATGAAAAATTTGAATCTTGATATTGAAATTGACGATATTGGAAATATTATAGGTACATATAAATCTAATTTCTTAAACGCACCTACATTAGTAGTTGCATCTCATCAAGATAGTGTAAAATGTGGAGGTATATTTGATGGAATGCTAGGAATAATTGTTCCTCTAATTGGACTTGAAGAATCTATAAATAATAATAAGTCTTATCCATTTAATATTAAATTAGTTGCATTCGCTGAGGAAGAAGGAACAAGATTTGAAACATCTCTAATGGGAAGTAAAGTTTTTGCTGGTACTTTTAAAGAGGAACTACTCAAATCTGTTGATGAAAATGGAATCACGCTTGAAGAAGCTGTAACAAAATTTGGATTTGATACTAAAAATTTAATAAATTTACACCCTAGAAAAGATATTGATGCTTATTTAGAATTCCATATCGAACAGGGACCTGTCTTAGAAAACAATGCTCTTCCTGCTGGTATTGTTTCAAGTATTACAGGATTTAAGAGTTTTAAAATATCAGTAAATGGCAAATCTGGCCATGCTGGAACACTCCCAATGGATATGCGATTTGATGCTGGATGTTGTGCTTGTGAATGTGTATTATCAATTGAAAATATAGCTAAGATAACGCCTGATTTAGTTGCTACAGTTGGAAAGATGAATTTCTATCCATCATCATCAAATGTAGTTCCTGAAAGGGTTGATTTTACTCTTGACGTCCGCTCATGTTCACAAGAAACTCTTGATACTTCAGTAATAAAAATATTTGATGAAATAACTCGCATATGTCAAAATAGAAAACTTAATTATACAAGTGAACTCTCTTTTGAAAATGTTCCTGTACCATGTTCTGATAAAATGACAAAAGTTATAGAAAAAAGTTTTGTGGATTTAAATCTCAACCCATTTTATATTTATAGTGGCGCTGGTCATGATGCTCAAGAAATGGATAATATAACTGATATAGGCATGGTATTTATAAGATGTACTGAAGGCATAAGTCATAATCCTAATGAAAATGTTACTGTGAATGATTTAGATATTGCAGTAAAAATATTTTTAAAAATACTAGATAATCTTAATCTAAAATAATTTTACAATAATACTCTTCATTCTGATGTATAAAAAAAGAAAATAAACATGAAAAAGGTAGCAACTAACTCTAATTGCTACCTTCTAATTCTATTTATATAAAAGTTGATTTCTCATCAATAATATCACATCTATCATTTCCATTAGATATATGTCTTACTTATAATTATACATTCTATTCGTAATTATCTCATTTTAAATAATATATATTATACAGTAAATATTTTTCTAATAATGACAATAAATATTCAAATTATTTTTAATATCTCCATTGATTTTTATCTATTTACCTTAAAAATATAAAGGATACCAAAGCTGATATCCCTTATAAATGTTATATATTCATTTTTTATTATAGTTCCAATTTAATATTCAACTTAACTCATAGAGTTAGAAAATTCCTCTCCTGCTGTAACAAGATTAGATAATAATACATCAGCCAGTGCATCATTAGCTGAACTTATTATCCATTTATTATCTTTCTTAGTACATTCAAACTCTACAGTTTTTGTTACAAAAGTTTCTTCAACACTTTTTTGCTTTTCTTTCATAATTGACACTAACATTTCAGTTGTTTTCTCATCTGTTAAATCTTGACCTGAAAAACTCATGCCAAGCATCTTTGTAAATGCTTCAGCCACTATTTCTTTAAGTAATGGTGTTGAATCTACAAACTTACACTCTACTTGAATTTTTGCATTATTATCTTTAATCTCACTGTCTTTTATTGTGTATGTTATTTTAGATGCATTATGTTTTAGATAATCTAAAACATACTGTGTACTTGGGTCTTCTGTTTCTAATTCTTTTAGTATATCCTTATATTTTTCATCATTATTTTCCATAGCTTTGTTCATACCTTCAAAGTCAAATTTCTTTGCACTACTAAAAAAATTATTGATTGTATCTTCTGGTTTTGCACTTGAACATGCTGTCAAAGATATTGCTAATAAAAAAGTTGTTAAAAGTAATATGATTTTTTTCATATCTCAAATCCTCCCTCTTAATTTGTTGATACATAAATTATTTTAACATATAATGAGGATTTTTAATAATATATTTAGAATATTTATGACTTTTATCAAAACATAAATCTAGATTAAAAAATATTTATATTAAATTATTATTCATATTTACATCAGTCATAGTAGAAACCATAACAGCCTTTATAGTATGCATTCTATTTTCTGCCTCTTCAAATACTTTTGAATACTTGGAATTAAATACCTCGTCAGTAACCTCTAATTCTGATAATCCAAACTTTTCATAAATTTCTTGACCAACTTTAGTTTCTAAATCATGAAAAGCTGGAAGACAATGTAAAAATATAACATTTTCATTTTCAGTTTTCTTTATCATATCCATATTCACTTGATAATCTTTAAGTTGATTTATTCTCGCTTCATATTGTTCTTCTTCTCCCATAGAAACCCATACATCTGTATATATAACATCAGCACCCTTTACATCATCAATATTTTCAGTTAACAATATATCTCCTTTAGACTTTTTAGCTATTTCTTTCATATCTTCAACTAACTTTTCATTTGGCCAAAGTTCTTTAGGAGCAAGCGCTACAAAATGAATTCCCATTTTAGCACATCCTATCATCAATGAGTTACCCATATTATTTCTAGCATCCCCAACATAAACAAATTTAACTTTATTTAAATCTTTATCTACATTTTCAATTACTGTTAGAAAATCTGCAAGTATTTGAGTTGGGTGATATTCATCTGTAAGGCCATTCCAAACAGGTACTCCAGAGTATTTTGCTAAACTTTCAACTGTTTCCTGTTTAAATCCTCTAAATTCTATACCATCATAAAATCTTCCTAAAACTTTTGCTGTATCGGATACAGATTCTTTTTTACCCATATGGCAGTCATTGGGTCCTAGATAAGTTACATGAGCACCTTCATCATGAGCAGCCACCTCAAACGAACATCTAGTTCTTGTTGATGTCTTCTCAAACAATAATGCTATATTTTTACCTTGCAATAAATCTCCTTTTATACCAACCTTCTTCTTAGTTTTTAAATAACTAGATAAAGTTAATAAATATCTAATTTCCTCTTTTGTAAAATCCTTTAATGTTAAAAAACTCTTTCCTTTTAAACTTATATTATTCATATTGATTTTCCCCTTTTTGTAAATTTATTTAAATGCTATAAAATTTTTAGTTTCATATATTTTTATCTACTCTAATTCTCACCCTAACAATGAATCTTTTAATAACTTAATTATCTTCTAGTAATATATCTTTTAAAATTTCAAGAGCTTCATTTATCTCCTTGTAGCTAATAGTTAAAGGTGGTAAAAATCTAAGTACATTCTTTCCAGCAGTCAAAATAAGTAATCCTTTTTTTCTAGCTTTTTCTTCTATAGTGCTAGATTCAATAGTAGTTTCGATTCCTATCATCAAGCCCATACCTTTTGTCTTTACTACGATTGTACTATTAAAATTTTCAATAGATTTTCTTATATAATCTCCTTTTTCTAACACATCTTCATAAAATCCTTCTTTAGATATTTCATCTAACACAACAGAAGTTGCCACCATAGCTAATAAATTCCCTCCAAATGTTGTACCTTGGTCTCCTTTTCCTAAAACTTTTGAAAATTTTTCATTTACTAATACTCCTCCTATTGGTATCCCTGCGCCTAAACCTTTTGCAATTGTAACAATATCTGGTTTTACATCAAAATATTCATATCCAAAAAGTTTCCCCGTTCTTGCTATGCCACATTGAACTTCATCAAATATTACTGCTATGTCTTTTTCTTTACATATTTTTACAAGTTCTAAAATATAATCTTTTTCAAGAACATTAACTCCACCTTCACCTTGAACTGCTTCAAGAATTACTGCACAAACAGTTGAATCAATATTATTTTTAAAATCTTCAATATCGTTTTTTTCTACATATTTAAATCCTTCGGGAAGTGGATAAAAATATTTATGGTACTTATCCATACCAGTTGCCATCAAAGACATCATTGTTCTACCATGAAAAGAATCCTTTAAACTTATGATTGTCCCTCTTCCTTCACCATATTTATCACTACTGTACTTTCTTGCTATTTTAAAAGCAGTTTCATTTGCTTCTGTTCCAGAGTTACAAAAATATACTTTATCCAATCCACTTATATTAATTATTTTTTCTCCTACAGACAATACTGGACCATTGAAATATAAGTTTGATGTATGTAATAATTTATCCACTTGCTCCTTTAAAGCAGTTTTTAAATTATTATTACTATATCCAAGAGAAGACACTCCGTATCCGCTTGTAAAATCTATATATTTATTGCCTTTAGTATCAAAAAAGCAACTACCTTCGCCATAATCTATAATAAAATCAGGTTGGCTATATGTATTTATGAAATATTCCTCCCATTTTGAAACTATATTATTGTTATTTATCTTCATTTTTATCATCCTCACTTAAGTTATAATCTTTTTTATATTTAACTTATTTTCTTATTCATTTTCTTTTCTTATTAATGTGCCTATTCCACTATCAGTAAATAACTCTGTTATTATAGAATGAGGAACTCTTCCATCTAAAATATGAACTCTATTTACCCCATTATTCAAAGCGTCTACACATCCATGTATCTTAGGTATCATGCCACCAGTAATTATACCTTCATCAAATAGCTTATCAACATCATCTAGTATAACTTCTGTTATCAATGACTTTTCTTCATCTGGATCTCTTAAAAGACCTGGCACATCAGTAAGAAGTATCAGCTTATCTGCATTTAATTCTTTAGCTATAGCTGATGCTGCTGTATCTCCATTTATATTATAGGTCTCACCATCTTCTCCTACTCCAATAGTTGCAATTACTGAAATATAGCCTGATTTCAAGCAAGATTCTATAAGTTCAACATTTACTTTCTTTATTTCTCCAACAAATCCTAGTTCATAATTTTTATATGGGTCACATAAAATCATATTATTATCTATCCCACAAAGCCCTACTGCTCTTCCGCCTTTTGTATGTATCTTGTTTACTAAGTCTTTATTTACCTTTCCAGCTAAGACCATTTTTACAATTTCCATAGTTTCTTCATCTGTATATCTAAGCCCATTTACAAATTTACTTTCTATATCTACTTTAGCAAGCATTTTATTGATTTCTGCTCCTCCACCATGTACTAAAACTATATTTATTCCAACATAACTCATAAGTACAAGGTCTTCCATAACAGACTCTTTTAAACCATCTTTTTTCATTGCACTTCCACCATACTTAACTACAATAGTTTTGCCTTGATGCTTTTCTATATATGGTAAAGCTTCTATCAGTGTATTTGCTTTTTCTATATCAATCATTAAGCATTTCCTCCTAGTTTCTATAACTTCCATTTATTCTTACATAATCATAACTTAAATCACATCCCCATGCATTTCCTCTAGCATTTCCCATGTTCAAATCTACTAATATACTTATTTCATCATCTTCAAGAATTTTTTTCGCTTTTTCTTCATTAAAATCCAACCCATTTCCCTGTTTACATACTTCTATATATCCTTTCATGCTTTCAAAAATAATATCTACTTTTTCCATATCTATTTCTTCACCCGCATATCCTAAAGCACACAATATTCTTCCCCAATTTGCATCAGCTCCAAATACAGCTGTCTTTACCAAGGAAGAAGATATAACTGTTTTTGCTAACTTTACTGCATGTTCTTCACTTAGTGCTCCATTTATATAGCATTCAATTAATTTTGTACATCCTTCTCCATCTTTAGCAACAAGTTTAGCAAGTTCTATACAAACATATGTAAGCGCACTTAAAAATACTTGATAATGTTCATCTTTTTCATCCATTCTCTCATTTTTCGCTTTTCCATTTGCCAAAATCATTACCATATCATTAGTACTTGTATCTCCATCTACACTAACTCTATTAAAACTTTTATCAACTGCACTTTTTAGAGCTTCTTTTAAGAGAACGCTATCGATATTTGCATCTGTCGTTATAAATCCCAATGTTGTTGCCATATTAGGATGTATCATTCCTGAACCTTTTGCCATACCTCCAATAGTTATTTTTTTATCTCCATACATTATTGCTACTGCTATTTCTTTCTTTATAATGTCAGTTGTCATAATTGCTTCTCTTGCTCCAATATGACCTTGTTTACTGAGATTACTTACTAACTCATCCATATTTTTTTCTATTAAATCTATATTTAGTGGTTTTCCTATAACACCAGTAGATGCAACCAAAACATCATCTTCTTTAATATTTAATTTTTCACTAGTAAATTTAGCCATTTTATATGCGTTTATAAGACCTTCTTTTCCATTAAATGTGTTAGCATTAGCACTATTGACTATAATCGCTTGTGCTTTTCCATTTTTAATATGCTCCTGTGTTACATAAACTGGATTTCCTTTAACTTTATTTTGAGTAACTACTGCTGCTGCATCACATAAAATATCTGAATAAACTAAAGCTAAGTCCCTCTTTTCTTTATTTTTTCTTAAGCCACAGTGAATTCCTGAAGCAACAAACCCTTCTGGAACTGTAACTCCACCTTTTATAATCTCCATTTTTATCCTCCTAATTATATGAGTTTAGTATTTTTCTATTCCTAAAATGCTGGTGCAATATGCTTTAAGCCTGTAGTCTCCTCAATTCCAAACATTATATTCATATTTTGTACGGCTTGCCCTGCTGCCCCTTTAATCATGTTGTCTATAGTTGAACAGATTATTAATGTATCTTTATTTTCATGTACTGATATTACACATTTATTTGAATATACAACATTTTTTAAAGAGGTTATCTTATCTAATGGGAGTATTTCTACAAATTTTTTATATTCATAATAATCAGTTAATTTTTTATGTATATCACCTATAGATACATTATCTTCTTTTATGCAGTATATAGTTGATAGTATCCCTCTATTTACTGGAATTAGATTTGGTGTAAAAACTACATCTACATCTTCTTTATACGCTTCACTTAGATTTTGTTCTATTTCTGGAGTATGTCTATGTTTTCCTATTTTATATGCAGTTATATTCTCATTAACTTCTGTAAAATGACTACTTGTTGATAACTCTCTACCAGCTCCTGTAAGACCTGATTTAGAATCAATTATTATATTATTATTTTTTATTAATTTAGAACTTAATAATGGCATCAATGGTAAAGAAATACTAGTAGGATAACATCCTGGATTTGCAACTATATCAGCACTTTTTATATCTTCTTGATATATCTCACTTAATCCATATACAGCTTTTTTGTGCAAAATTGTATCTATAAAAGATACTCCATACCATTTACTATATATTTTTTCATCTTTTATTCTGAAATCAGCACCTAAATCTATGACTTTCTTTTTAGATTCAATTGCTTTTATTGCAAACTTTTCACTTACACCATGTGGAAGAGCAGTAAATACAACATCACACATATCAATTACTTTTTCGTTTTCTATACATGTCATACTGTTTTCATAACCTATACTTGGGTATATATCAACTATGTTTTTGCCAATGTATGAATTTGAACCTATAGCTGTAACTTCTACTCCTTCATGATTTATTAGTAATCTTAGTAATTCTACACCAACATATCCAGTTGCTCCAATAATTCCAGCTTTTATTTTGCTCATTTTATTTCCTCCGTTTTATAATTATTTTAAGAATATTTCGAATTATTTTTTTAAATTAATATTATTATTTAATAATCATTTGATAATATATAAGTTTAAAACTATCTAACTAACAATAAAAAGCCCCTTAGCATTATAATGCTAAGAGGCGAATTTCCGCGGTACCACTCTTATTGGTAAAATTACAATTATAATAATTCTTATGAATTAAAAAGTATTTGCAAATGTATATTTAAAATTAAAAAAGCCTCTTGGTCAAAGACCAAGAGACGAATATACACCCGCGTTACCACTCTAATTGATAAGATAATCTTACCCACTCTAATCTCTTAAGGCGAGACTCACCAATTACCATACTACTAATTCTGGTAACTTCCTCCAAAGCTCTATTCACAATAAAATTCATTACTAGGCTTCCACCATCCCTAGCTCTCTATCAAATCCTTTTATGCTACTTTCTTTTTCATAGGATTTCAATTTCTTTTCTTGTTGTTTTATATAATAATTTATTTTTAGTAGTTTGTCAATATTATTTATAAATTTTTGGAAATTTTTTCTAGGTTGTTAATTTCCACCATTTTGTATCCGAGTTACGATATAACTTAAAACCACATCTTAATAAAACATTTTGTGAATCTGTATTGTAAGCATCAGTTTCAGCTATCACAGAAGAAACATTTGGTTGACTTAATCCCCAGCTACATATCTTTTTAATAGCTTCTGTCATATATCCTTGTTTTTTATAATCCTCACCTAATCCATAACCAATCTCAATTTCACCATAAGAATTTGGCACATCTTTAAAATCGGCTAATCCTATAATTGTACGGTTTTCATTTAACATAATAAACCAAAATGTATAAAACAATATATTTTTTTCATCTTTTTTAGCAATATTTAATTGTCCTTTTACAATATCATAAAAAAAACCAGTCATTGGTTCTGCACAATAAATGCATTCTAATTCCTTTTCTAATTCTGAATTATTGGAAGTCCAAAGTTCAAGTTGACGAAGTGATAGTGGAATTAGAGTTAATCTTTCTGTTTTTAATATCATTTTTTCTCCTTTTAAGAGAAAGACTAAAATTGTTATCAAAGAATTCTTAATCATACACAACAATCGTCTTTCTGCTGATTTTCTTTTTAATCTGATAAAAGCTCATCTATCACATGAAATTTCATTTATTAGTACTATTAGTTCTATATTTTCTAACAGGCTATAAAGTATATTAGTATCATAAATTTTACTACTCAATATCTTTTTTTATTTCTACAACATCCTCAATTTTACAATTGTAATTATTGAAAATAAAATTGATGGAAATTAACTGATAAAAGTATCATTATTAATTCAACACAGTTGAACAACAAGTGAGAATACATATAGATTTGTGTAAATATATATACATTCTAGCTTGATACTATATATGTGATAATTAGTTGCATAATATCGAGAATGATCTATATTTTTATAAGTTTAAGAATTATTTTTTAGAGAGTGTATTCCATTTATTAATACTTTAGAATCTATTTTTAAATATCTAGAATACATCCAAACAATTGGACTACGAAGCCTACCTCTAGAGCAAACAATTATTATCTTTTTACTATTGTTATCGCTAATAGATAGAAGCCTATCTTTTATTTTTTTACGATTTTTTATTAAACCATATAAGACAACAATTCCTGCGATGGGTTTATTCCTGTGCAGGAAGTCATATTCTTTTTCATTAATAACAGAGATATTATGTTCTAATTTGGCTATACTACCATATTCTATCGATGTACGTACATCAACAGTTACTTCATCAACGATTTCACTATGTTTTATTAGATATTGTGGACATAATTTTTTCATGTATACATCTAAAGTCTGCATAAGTATCTCTCCTTAACTCTTTGCATAATATATTAATTTATTATACTATAAGCAAGTTCACCTTTACAGTTGTTTATTAATATAAATTTATAATTATTATAAAAATATCTTAAATATATCATAGGATTTATATGAAGCTTTTACAATTTAGAGTGGAAATCACACTCATTTAGGTTGAATGGATAGCACAAATAGTATATAAAAAACATTGATACATACACATATAATGTTAATATAAGTATATGGAGAATAAATATAGAAGAACTCAAACAACAGCAAAGGATACTACTATTAATGAAAAGCTTACAATAGATTTAAAATTACTTCCTTTCTTTTGAAATTTTCAAATAAATGAAATTATTCCTTCCCATGTAAGAAAGTGCCAAAACTAATTATTAAAAGTTAATTACAGTCAAACATATCTAAAAACAATACACAACCATCTTGTTGCAATGTTTAGTTATTCTGTAAAATATTATAATTTGACTAGTGAATAAATATACTAACAATAGCAGAACATTTATGACATGAAAAAATTGAAACAACATGGAATGTATATTCTCATTTATGTCCAAACAAACACCTAAAAATTGCACAAAAACTAGAAGATTTAAATTTATATCTTATTTTAATTAAGTTTTAAAAACCTTTACTATCTAAAAATTTTTCAATTTTTTTTTCAGAAAGTATCTCATTAGTTATAAATTCTCCATTGAAAAAAAGACTATATGTAGTAAATGGTGCAGGAGCATTTTGTGCTTCTTTTGCTGTTTCAAATTTTATAAGATTTACTTCAACACCTCTAGCATTCGCAATTTTTTTTAAAATAGGAGTATATTTTGCAGTATATGGACACTGATTACTGTAATATAAAACTATCCCATTCTCCTTTGATTTACTTTGTTTTACACAATCTTTAAAGCATGGAATAGGTGCATTATCAGTAAATGGAAAATACAATAACTCATAACTTGGTTCTGATGTATCTGCCAGATAAAATCCTTTATATTTTAAATACTTAGAATCAGATAAAAATGGTAGCTTTTTTTCAGATGAAAGTACAACTAACCCATATTTTCCTTTTGACTTTGCATCATCAATGCATTTTTGTAGTAATAAATTAGAGTATCCTTGTCCTTTAAATTTTCCAGATACCCAGAAACAATTAATATACATATAATTATCTGCAGTAATAGGACACCATGCATTTTCTGCTGGTATATATTCTATAAAAACTTTACCTCTTTCATCTAATCTTTTAAATACAAGACCTTTGTCAAAATTACTTTTCATCCAATATTTTTTAGAAGAAACACAGTTTTCTCCCTTTTTTTCAGTAATTGCACAACATACATGTTCATTATCAATATTATTTGAATTTATATCTATAATCTGCATATTACCTCTCCTTCTCTCTTTACAAAATAGTTTTCATATATATACTATATCTTTAATTGTACTATTATATATATGACACTTATATGTCATATATATTTTCATTTTATATTAAATTATTTCAAATTTATCATTATTAAATTATATGTAAAATTAAATAAATTTTTATGTTCTAACTATATTATATATGGATTGTTTTATTAATCACCTTTAAATTCAAATTTAATAAAACAATTTATATTGAAATAAATATATTTAAGGTATATAATTATAAGAAAAATTTTTAATAATAGAGGTGTTGTTTATAATGTGTGAAAAGTACCTAATAAGAGAATTAAAAGAACCTGATATTAGAAGTGCATTGAATTTAATTTGGAATGTATTTGAAGAATTTGAGTCTCCAGATTATTGTGCTGAAGGAATTAAGTCATTCCATGAATTTATAGAATATAACTCTATTATTGAAAAAGTCAAAGAAAAATCTATTTTCTTTTGGGGCTGTTTTGATTGTGAAAAGTTAATTGGGGTTTTAGCTATCAGAGACCTAAATCATATATGTATGTTATTTGTAGATAAAAATTATCACAAATGTGGTGTTGCAAAAAAATTAATGGCTATAGGTGTAAAGTATTGTACTGAAAACAGAGATGATTTAACTGAAGTAACTGTAAATTCATCCCCTTATGCTGTTGAAGTTTACCATAAATTAGGATTTAAAAATACTAATGCTGAACAGATTGTCAATGGTATACGTTTTACTCCAATGAAACTATCAATATCAAATTAATTTAACAAAGAAATATATCAAAAGCAAATCCACTTAAAGTTTTTAAAGTTGATTTGCTTTTAGATTAAATTTTTAAAGTACACTATTTTTCTTTAAGTTTTAAGTAATATACTTTGAAAGAATCTTCTAGCAAAGACATTAATATTTATTTTTTTACTTCTTATTTTCTAATCCAATCTATTAATTAAATCAACTATATTATAATTTATTGATATATATGTAATGTTGATTATTAATTCTATCATTTACATTAATATTTAGCGATATATTTAGTCATACTTTTTATGAATACCTAATAGTACAGTATCAACAGTGTCAGATAGACTTTTTATGGCTTCTTCTGAATCTAAAAGAGCTTTTCCAAGTTGCAAAGTTGAATATCCATGAATCACACTCATCAACAAATTTAATACTTCATCTATATTCTTTGTTCTTAAATTACAAGAAAGAATAAGTTTTTCTAATAGCGATTTATATTCTTCAAATATCTCTGATGTTTCTTTGTTCCCATGCCAAATAGCCCATTGAATTGTTTCATAAACCCCAGGATGAGCAATTATAAAATTAAAATATGCAATACTTACAGACTTTATAGCTGTATCTCCAGAATCACCAATAGCAACTTTCTCCATCTGTTTATTCATTTTCCTCATACCATTATGAGCAACCTCTCTCAACAAATCATCTAAGCTTTCTATATGATTATATAAAGAAGGTGTACGTATACTTAGTTTTTCTGCAACAACTTTTAAAGAAAGCTTGTTAAGCCCATCTTTATCAGCTATATCAGATGCTACCTGTATTACTATATCTCTACTAACACGCATGATTATACCTCTCTCAACTAAAATTAATTACTTTATTAGTTTAACTAATCTAATTAGCTTCGTCAACAATTAAGACTTATAAAAAACTTTATATTGAGTGCAATGTTGACAATTTAATTTTAGTTTAATATAATACTAACTATATTAGTATTATAACTAATTAAATTAGTATTATAGATAATTAAATTAGAATATTACAGTATAATTTTATAGTTTAATAGATATATCAATAGATACTATATATTAAACTGAAGGGAGATTTTTATGGAAAAGAAATATTTTCAAATTCATGGAATTCCTTCAATTCTTTGGGGAAATCCTTCAAACAAATTGTATATTTATATACACGGACAATGTGGTTATAAAGAAGAAGCCGAAATTTTTGCTAATATCGCTGTTAATCATGGATGGCAGGTTTTAAGCATTGATTTACCTAAACATGGAGAACGTAAAGAAGAAAACATTTCGTTTGACCCATGGAATGTTGTTCCAGAGTTATTAGCTATAATGAAATATGCAAAATCTAATTGGAATCAAATTGCATTATATGCAAATAGTATTGGTGCATGGTTTAGTATGTTAAGTTTTGAAAATGAGAATCTGGAAGAGTGTGTTTTTGTATCTCCAATTCTCGATATGCAACAACTTATTTCTAATATGATGCTTTGGGCAAATGTATCAGAAGAACAACTTAAACATGAACTAATTATTCCAACTTCATTTGGTCATACACTTTCATGGGAATATCTGCAATATGTCAAAAAACATCCTATTACTAAATGGAACACTACAACAAGAATACTATATGGTAAACATGACGAACTTACAGAACTAAGTGTGGTAGAGAAATTTACACGCCATTTTAATTGTAATTTAACAGTTATAGCAAACGGGGAGCATTGGTTTAATACACCAGAGCAATTAAAAGTATTAAATAAATGGACAAATACTTTATTTGAGTGAAGATAATTTCATTATTACTATTTATCTATAAATTAGAATAATTATTCTATCAATTCACTTTATCTTAATATCATTAAAATAAGCGATAATAAAGTTAAAATTATTCCAACTAGCACAATATTATTCAACATTTTAGAACTTATATTCTTTTTCATATAAACTTACCACCTTAATATTCTTATTTATATATACAATAATATTTTTATATTTTAATCAATATTTTTTTATTGAAAAACAATAAATTATATATTATAATCAATAATATAACCTATATTAAGGAGATGGTATTTATGAGTACAAAATTTTTTAGAAATATTCTAACAGTGTTTTTGTACATTATGTTAGTAAGTATGGCTGCAACAGGTATAATATTCTTATGTATGATACCCATATCTTTGTATAATTTTAGCTTTGAAAAATTGATTATTACAATTGTTAGAATTGTTTATTTTTCTGACTATTATATAGTTATTTTATTCCTAACTTTTATAATTAATAGCACTAAATACTCACCTTTTATACTTGAAAATGTTAAGAGATTTAAAATAATGGGATATTGCTTATTGATAAATACTATAATTGAATGTATCAATGGTTATAGTGTAAATGCTGGTCCTATAAAAATATTTGGAACTGATAATGGAGGAATTTCACCACTTATGGTCATCTCTTTTATCTTTTCACTAATGTGTTTTGTAATTGCTGAAACATTTAATAAAGCTATAAAAATAAAAGAAGATAACGATTTAACGATATAGAGGTGATATTATGGCAATTATAGTTAATCTAGATGTAATGATGGCAAAAAGAAAAATATCACTTAAAGATTTGGCTGAAAAAATAGATATTACAAATGCTAATTTATCAATTTTAAAGACTGGCAAAGCAAAAGCTATTAGATTCACCACTCTAAATGAAATTTGTAAAGCTTTAGACTGCCAACCAGGTGATATACTTGAATATGTAGAAGATGATTAAGAAAAGAGTGTCTAAAACACTCTTTTTGATTATCACCTATAGCTTTTATTATTTTAGTGGAACATTTAGACATGTTGCCAAATCTTTTTCAGGTGTACTAATAGGTATTAAATTAAATGTATCAACTAAGTATTGTAGTACATTTGGACTTATAAAGGCTGGTAAACTTGGCCCTAAATAAATATTTTTTATATCTAGTGATAATAATGCTAATAAATCTGCCACAGCTTTTTGCTCATACCATGATAATATTATTGAGAGAGGAAGACTATTCACATCTGTATCAAATGCATCAGCTAAAGCTAAGGCTATTCTTACTGCTGAATAAGCATCATTACATTGACCAACATCTAACAACCTAGGAAACCCCGCTACTTCACCAAAGTTTAATTTATTAAATCTATACTTTCCACATGCAAGTGTAAGAATTATACAATCTTTAGGAACTTGTTTAGCAAACTCAGTATAATAGTTTCTTCCAGGTCTTGCACCATCGCATCCTCCAATAAGGAAGAAATGTCTTATATTTCCAGATTTAACTGCATCTACTATTGCTGGTGCATTACTTAATGTAGCATTATGTCCAAATCCTACTAATATTTCATATGGTTCTTCACTTTCTTCAAACCCACCAAGTTCTAGTGCTTTATTTATTATTTCACTAAAATCTTTTTCTCCATTTTCACTTTTACCTATATATTTTACACCATCCCATCCGACGACACTAGTTGTAAAAATTCTATCTTTATAAGAATCTCTTGGTTTCATTAAGCAATTTGTTGTCATCAGTATACATCCTGGTATAGAATCAAATTCCTTCTGTTGATCTTGCCATGCTCCTCCAAAGTTCCCTACTAAATGAGTATATTTATTTAATTCTGGATATCCATGACAAGGAATCATTTCTCCATGAGTATATATATTTATCCCTTTTCCTTCTGTTTGTTTAAGTAACATTTCCAAATCTTTTAAATCATGTCCTGAAACTATTATAAAAGGTCCTTTTTTTATTTTTACATTTACCTTATGAGGTTCTGGATTTTTATAAATGGTAGTATTAGCTTCATCTAGTTTTTGCATTACAGCAACACTCATATCACCCGTCTTAAGAGTTAATGTTATTAAGTTTTCTAAAGAAATATCATCATCTGTAATTGCTGATAATGCTCTAAAATAAAATTCATCTACCTGATTATTATAATATCCAAGCTCTCTAGCCTGATGCCCATAAGCACTTATTCCTTTTAATCCATAAAGTATTGTCATTCTTAGTGAACGTATATCAGGGTTTAAACTTTCATCAAACATTATTCCAGCTCTTTTAGCATCTTCTATCATTTGACTTCTTGTTTCACTTAAATTATATTCAGCATACTCATTGTTTACAATAGGTTCTTTAATTTTTTTTCTTAATCTCTGCTTTATTTCTTGTGATTTTCTTAGCATATTTTCATGTACATCACCATCAAAATTTACATTTGTTAAAGTCGTAAATAAACTATTTTCTACAAAAGAAACTATATCTTTATCTATTTTTTCTCCATTATCTAACAAAACTTTAGCATAACAACTTATACCTTTTAATTGATAGATTAATAAGTCTTGAAGTGCTGCTATTTCTGGCGTTTTACCACAAACCCCTATTTTTGTACATCCTTTTCCACCAACAGTTTGCTCGCATTGATAACAGAACATTGAATTTTCCATATATTTATACCTCCTCTTTACCTTGTTACATAGTTTACCCATATATGTTATATATTATAAAAATAGTAAATTAAAATTGCATCTTCAAATGTACATACTATGATAAGTATTCTCTATAATGCAAGTAAGTAAATTTAAAGGTACTCCTAAATTATTTTAGATATGATTTAAAAATTTAAGTAAACTATTTTTAAATTTATTTGATTTTAAAACAAGAATGTTGAATAATAACTCATTCTAATGTATTATTGTAGTTGTAGAATAAAACTAAATCGGCAAAACTAGAGAAATTTAGTGACGCAAAGCTATAGGGACTAAGACTTATAAATTAATTTATGAGTTATGTCAGACAGTCTTAAAAATATATTTTTAAGACTAATAATAACCAAAAATGTTAACTAAAAAATATAATTGAATAGACATTCCTATTAATCTATGATATAATAATATTTGTGGTAATACACAATTAAATCAAGTATATCTTGATATAGGTTAATAGGAGTATTTTTAATGAATAATGGAATAGTGAAATGGTTTAATAATGAAAAAGGATTTGGGTTTATATCAATAGAAGGTGGAGATGATGTATTTGCTCATTTCTCAGCTATACAAACTTCAGGATTTAAATCATTAGAAGAAGGTCAACAAGTAAGCTTTGATATAGTTAAAGGCGCTAGAGGTCCTCAAGCAGAAAATATAACTATATTATAATATATAGATTTTTCGGGAAAGACTCTTTTGAGGGTCTTTTTTTATTGATAATTTAAGCAAAATCTTATTTAAATAAAAAAACTGACTGTCAGTTAAATGTCAGTCAGTTTTTTATAGTATTTTTACTCAAAAACTGATGGATTTGAGATTTTTAATAATTAATCATACTTATTAATATATAAACTTTACTCGTATACAGAATATCTCTTCCAGATTTGCTCTAAGTCATCGAAGTGCTGTTTAATATCTTCTTTTTCTTTCATACCAACAGAGATTGCAAGAGCATTTGAAATACTAAGTGCTGGAACTAGTGAATCTACAAATGAAGCCATATTACTCTTAACCAAAAGAGTATTGTCTGCAAGTGCTGCTACTGGTGCAAATAAACTATCTGTTAATGAAATTACATGTGCTCCTTTTTCCTTAGCATAATTGACAATTTGATAAGATTTTTTTGAATAACGTGGGAAACTAATTGCAACTATAACATCTTCTTCGTTTATTCTTACAATCTGTTCAAATGCATCTCCCATATCCATTCTAATTATATGGACATTATCAAGTATTATATCTAAGTAAAAACCTAGGTATTGAGCTACTACAAAAGAACTTCTCATACCAAGTATATATATTTTTCTTGCCTTTAAAAGTTTATTAGAAGCTTCCTTAAATGCTTTTTCATCAATTTCTTCTAATGTTGATCTTATATTATCTATATCACTCTTTAAAACTTTGTTCAATATTGCAAAATCATCAGAATAATCATGTGCCATTTCAACTCTTTGTACTGTAGTTAATTTATTTTTTATGAGTTCTTGAAGTGCAGCTTGTAATTTTGGATACCCACTATAGCCTAGAGCATTTGCAAACCTTACAACAGTAGATTCACTCACTCCTACAGTTTCACCTAATTTGCATGCAGTCATGAATGCAACTTTATCATAATTATTCAAAATATATTGTGCTATAAGTTTTTGCCCCTTACTTAACCTCGTGTATTGAGATTGTATATTTGATATCAAATGTTTACTATCTTTCATTTCATTTGTTTCTTCCATTTTTTTCTCCTTTTAGTTATATAAACTATTTTCTTTTTATCACTACTAATATTTTTTCTAAAAATTTTATTATTTTAGTTTTTATCTCAGCTTCTTAAACTCATAAAATTCTAACTTTTCTGTACCTTATACTTCACATAGTATTTTCGATTAAATTTATTATACCATCTTTCCTTGCATTTTTTAAGATTTATTCAATATTTCTTTTAAAATTTTCAATTTTTACTCATTTAAAAGTTAAATATTTTATTTTGCATATTTAAGTACATTACTTACTTCAAAAGTAAATTATCATATACTTATTATTTAAAGTGTTTTTAAAAGGTTACAATATATATATTAACTCTTAATAGAATCTTGTCAAGTTTTTTTTAGTGTTTATTGTGATTTTTTCTTTTCAATTAAAATCAATTGTGGTGGGTTATTGACTTGATTTAAAAATTTAGATTCTAAAACATTAAATTCATCTTGATTTAAATTATTTACAAAATTATATATACTATCTTTTTCTTCTTGCCCTCCATCATGTCCTGTATATATAGCAATACTTATTATTCCATTTTCTTTTAATATTTCTAAGCTAGACTTTATAGCTTTTAAAGTTGTATCTGGTTTAGTTATAATTAGATGTTTTGCTCTTGGAAGATATCCTAAATTAAATAAAACACATGAAACTTCTTCTTTTACATATTTATCGATATTTTCATGACCATCAAGTATTAATTTTACTCTATCTATATATCCTTCTTTTTCTAATTTTTTTCTTGTAGATTTTAGAGCTTCTTCTTGTATATCAAAAGCATATACAAAGCCTTTTTCTCCAACCTTTTCAGCCAAATACTTTGTATCATAACCATTTCCCATGGTAGCATCTATTGTTACATCACCTTTATTAATAATATTTTCTAAATAAAATTTATTTATATCTGTAATTTTAGTTAAATGTTTTGCATATGCCATAATATTATTTCTCCCTACTATTAACTTCATTTCATTTTCATGTTATTTTATTGATTTTAAATATTTTATTTCATCTTCTGTTAAGTATCTATATTCACCAACTTTTATATCTTTTAATACTATTTTCCCTACAGAAATTCTTCTTAAGTTTAAAACTGGATGATTTATAGCCTTACACATTTTTCTTACTTGTCTATTTCTTCCTTCATGTATAGTTATTTCGCATACTGAATAATTCTTTTCTTTATTTTCCTTAGTTACTCTGATTTTAGCAGGTGCTGTTGTATAATCTTCTATTTTTAGTCCTTTTTCAAAATTTTTTATTTCATCCTTATTTATAATTCCTTTTACACTTGCCACATAAGTTTTATTAATTTCATGTTTTGGATGAGTAAGTTTATATGTTAAATCTCCATCATTAGTAAGTATCAAAAGCCCACTTGTTTCATAATCTAACCTCCCTATTGGATATACTCTTTCCTTTACATCTTTTAATATATCTATTACACTTGCTCTATTAAACTGATCTTTTACAGTAGTTATATAACCTTCTGGCTTATTCAATACTATATAGACATAATTTTCGCTTGGCTTTACTGCTTTATTATCAAATTCTACTATATCTTTTTCTTCATCAATATTAAAAGATAGCTCTTTTATTATATTTCCATTTACCTTTATTCTTCCTTCAAGAATGATTTCTTCTGCTTTTCTTCTAGATGCAATTCCACAAGAAGCTATATATTTATTAATTCTCATACATAATCCTTTCTTATCTTAAATTATATGTTATTTAATATTTTTATCAACATTAATTTTGTTACATTATTATACTATACTAGACCTTAATTAAAAACAAGCCAAAAAATTATTTAATTTTCCTAAATAATTGTAATTTCTTTTCACATACTATTAATATGTAATAGCTGATTAAACACTATTTTAAGGAAGTGATTATTATTTCAAAAGAAAATGTAAAATATTATTTAATAGTCGTGTTTATTGGAATTTTATTTTTTAAATTTATTAATACTCCAGCAGATTTTATATCTAGCATTGAAGGATTATTAAGTTTTTTTAGTCCATTTTTACTAGCTATTTTACTCGCTTTGCTTTTAAATCCTCTTGTAATGCTTTTTGAAATAAAATTTAAAACACATAGGCTTTTATCCATTTTTTTATCTTATATATTGATAGGTATTATTTTAGCTTTTGGTATTAGATTACTAATTCCTTCAATAGCCAATACATTAAATAGATTAATAAATGAAATGCCTATCTACAGTGATTATATAGATAATTTTATAGAAAAAAATATGTCAAACATAGATTTTTTAAAAGCTCTAATTCCTCATATACAACACAGCTTAGATAATGCATTAAAAGAAGCTAGTAATTTTATTAGTAGAATTCCTAAAAACTTTTTAATCTATACACTTAGCATATCATCTATGCTATTTAGTATGGTAATGGGCTTTATATTATCTATATATATTATATATGATAAGGAAAAAATTGCATTAGGATTTAAAAGATTGCTATATTCTTCTACTGCTAGAAACAAAGCTGATGACATTATAGAATTTTTTAGAACTACCCATGATATTTTTTATGATTATTTAATTGGTAGAATTTTAGACTCTCTCATTATTGGTATAATTGCATTTATAGGATTTCAATTTATCATTCGAATAGAAAATGCTTTATTTTTAGCTTCAATAATATTTTTAGCAAACATAATACCTTATCTAGGGCCATTTATTGGAGCTATACCTCCAGTAGCTATGACAATTTTATACAGCCCACAAAAAACCATATGGGTTATCGTATTTATATTTATATTACAACAACTAGATGGAAATTTCATAGAGCCAAAGGTTATGGGCAAGCAAGTTGGAATAGGAGCTATATGGATAATTTCTGCGATTTTAATAGGACAGTCTCTTTTTGGCTTTATAGGTGTTTTTCTTTCAGTACCTGTAGCTGCTGTTGTAAAAACTTCTATTGACAAATATATTGACAAGAGATTGCAATAAGCTTTATCTTTTATAATTTTAAAAATTAATTATTATCTATTACATTACTATAAAAAAATGAAATTAACTCTTGGCAAAGAATATATGCTAAAAGTTAATTTCATTTTCTGATACAAAGTCTTAATTGTTTATATGTAATACTTTACATTTACTGATTATTTGAGTTCTGAGAATTTCCACTACTATCTGACCCTCCACTATTTTCTGATGAAGGTGGAGTTGGTGTCGGTGTTGGATTGCTCGTATTTGGTTTTTCTTGATTTTGAGAAGAATCATTGTTAGTTACATCTTTGTTATTGTTTGAAGTTGTATTTTTGTTTTTGGAATTAGATTTATTATTTTTACTCTTTTCACTATAGGAAGATTTCTTTGCTTCTGATTCCACTCTATACCTATCTTCTCCAGCTGTGTCTTTTGCCTTTTTCTTTCGTTCTTCCTCTGCTTCATTCTGTTCTTTTTCTAATTTAGTCAATTCCTCTTTCTTTTTAGATGCTTCATTTTTAATAACAGATGAGCCGTTTTTAATTTTCTCTATAAGCTTAAGCTCTTTAATTGCATCCGTATAATTTGTAGCTTTTTCAAATTCATCCACATTTAGCATTCTCATAGATTGCATATACATAGCTCTTGCATTTTCATTAGCGCTATCTTCTTCTAATGCAGAGGATAATGCTTCCATAGCTTTTTTATAGTCATGTTTCTCTAAATATATTTTTCCTTGCTCAGTTGAACTTATTTCATCTTTTTTATTAAATGAACATCCTACAAGAAATATAGATAATATCGATATCAATAAAATTACTCTTCCTCTCATTAAATCCCTCCTTGTCATATACTTTAAATTTTATCATAATCAGGAAGTTTTTAAAATATTTTATATTTATTACAGGAAAATTGTTAATAAAACAGAAAATAAGTAGATATGACTTGAATAACTATAACAAACTAAAAATTAGTTTAAATCTATAGATATATCGTCTAATCTACTTATTTTAAAATTTAATATTTAATTCTTCTTCTATACTTCTAAAGATAATAAGTCTTCATAACTTTGTCTTTTACAAATTATCTTGTCATCTCCATCAAATACTGACACTACTGCTGCTCTTGGTATTTTATTATAATTTGAAGACATTGAATATCCATATGCACCTGTTGATGTTGTTATAAGTACATCTCCACTTTTTATATCCATTATATCTATATCTCCAATTAATATATCTCCACTTTCACAACATTTACCAGCTATTGTTACATGGTTCATGGTTTCATGGTTAATCTTATTTACAATACTGCATTCATAATTAGCTTGATATAGTGAAGGTCTTACATTGTCTGTCATACCTCCATCTACACTTACATAAACTCTAACATCTTTTATATCTTTTATTGAACCTACTGTATACAATGTACTTCCTGCATTTGCAACTATTGACCTTCCTGGTTCTATTACCAATGTAGGTACTTCTATTCCAAGTTCTTTACAAGAATTTTCTGCTTTAGTGATTATAGTTTCACAGAATTCTCTTATAGTTTTAGGTTTATCACCTTTACTATAATAAACACCTACACCTCCGCCTAAGTCAATTTCTGTCAGCTGTATATTAAATTTTTCTTTTATTTCTTTTACTAAGTTCATCATTATATCTACTGTATCTATGTATGGTTCTACATCAAATATTTGTGAACCGATATGAGCATGAAGACCTACCAATTTAATATTTGTATAATCATTCAATTTTTCTATTGCTCTAAACAAATCTCCATTTACTAAAGCAAAACCAAATTTAGAATCTATTTGACCTGTTTTTATATAATCGTGTGTGTGAGCTTCTATACCAGGTGTTATTCTAAAATATATTTCTTGAGTTTTCTTCTTCTCTTCACATAATTTTTCAATTAAATCTAACTCATAGAAATTATCTACTACAAACTTACCTACTCCCAAATCTAATCCCATATTTATTTCTTCTTCAGTTTTATTGTTTCCATGAAAGAAAACTTTTTCCATAGGAAAATTTGATTTATAAGCTGTATATAGTTCCCCTCCTGAAACTACATCCAAACACATCTCTTCTTCATTTATAAGATTACACATATAAAGAGGAAAAAATGCCTTACCTGCATAAGCAACTTTATTTTTTCCATCTTTAGCCTTAAAATATTTTATATATTCTCTACAGTTTTGTCTTACTAAGTCTTCGTCAAATACATATAATGGAGTTTGATATTTTTTACTAAGCTCTAGACAGCTTACACCTCCAATATATAATTCATTGTCTTTTACAGTCATAGTTCCATGAAGTTTCATAATATCCTCCCTAAGTTTTATATATTAAATACTTCTGCTATTTTCTCAATAGCTACTTGTTTATCATCAGAATTTATGGCACAAGTTATACGAATTTCTGATGTAGTTATAAGTTTTACCATTATACCATTTTCATTAAATATCTTAAATACTTTAGCAGCAACTCCAGAAGTATTTTTCATACCAAGACCTACTAAAGAGAATTTAGTGATGTTATTATCAATTACTACATGTTCTTCATTTGTATATTTAGACACTATCTTTTTGCACTCTCCTAATTCTTCTTTTGGAACTGTAAATGACACACTTATTTTATCTAAAATAGGTGCAGTTTGACTTATCATATCCACACTTATTCCCATAGTTGCTATATCTTCAAATAAACTAGATATATTTTCTACTTTAAAATCTTTTATTGTTATAGAACTATCATCATCACTAGTAGCTAATCCTGTTATTACTTTATCCTCTAATTTCATGTCTTTTCCCCCTCTTATATATGTTCCTTTTACTGTACTACATGTACGTCCAACATAAATTTCAACACCATATTTTTGTGCAAGTTCTATACTTCTTGAATGCATTACTTGTGCTCCTAAACTTGCTAATTCAAGCATCTCTTCATATTCAATCTCATCAAGTTTATTTGCCTTTGCATATTTTCTTGGGTCTGTAAAATAAATTCCATCAACATCTGTATATATCTCACATTTGCCATTTAATTTAACTGCAAGAGCTACAGCAGATGTGTCTGAACCACCTCTTCCAAGAGTAGTTACATCACCATCTTCATTGATTCCTTGAAATCCAGTTACTATTACAACATTCCCTTCATCTAAACTATTCTTTATTCTATTTACATTTATATCGTCAATTTGAGATTTTCCATGAAGTCCGCTTGTTTTTATATTTAATTGATAAGCATTATAGCTTATGGCTTTACAACCAAGTGCATTTAATGCTATTGATAATAAAGATGCTGAAATCATTTCTCCAGTAGACATTAAAGCATCTAGCTCTCTTTTACTAGGTTCATTACTCAATTCTTTTGCCAAGTTTATATATTCATCTGTTGATTTTCCCATAGCAGATACAACTATTACCATTTGTGGATTTTCTTTTCTTCTTTCTATTATATTTTCTGCAATTGACTTTATTTTGTCAGTATCTGCAACTGAACTTCCTCCATATTTTTGGACAATTATACTCATGCTTTTTCCCCCTCAAGCTAAATTTTGATAAATAAAAACGCCCAAAGGTATACTTTGGACGTGTGAACTTCATAGACCAAGTAACCTTGTAGCTCACCACTTTAAAAGTGACAGCCTTATGCATATTCTGCATAAGTCCAGAAAATCTGTTTGTCAACAACTTTTCTTCGGCTATAGACCCTTTCATCAATCATCAACACTTACCAGCTACTATTGATTACTCTTGAATATAGCTACCTCTACCCTAGGCTCATTATTATTAATTAATTTATTAATATAGTTTTATCATATTCTATATAATATTGCAACAATTTTTTTACAAAATGTGGCAAATCAAAAACTTTATTTTCTAAAAATATCTTATATACAATTAAATAGTTTATTTAATCCTAAATCTATAAAATTTATACTATATTCATTATCTTCTTTCTCTAAGTCATTTAATTCAGATAAATTATCTGGTGTAACCACCAAAATATTTGGTACTCTAAAAAATGGAATTGTAGATTTATCTATTTTTCTAGAGAGATTCTCATATTTAGAAACATCTATTTCATTATTTAAATCAACATCTACTAAAACCTGCTTTATATTGCCAAATTGATCTGTATATTCAATAAATAAATCATATTTAACATCATCTACACTAACATTTCGATAAAATCTTTTTACATCACAACCTGCAGTATTAATTCTAACAACTAGTTCTGACCCTACTAGAGCCTTTATTAAATCATCTCCCTTAAAAAGCTTACTACCATTCAAATAGTAAACATATGAGAGGTCCTTATAGTTACGATAATCCACATCACATGGATATTTTTTTAGTGTATACTCACTACACATTTTTCTCAATGTTTTTTTGAAATTTTTTTTATTGTATCTTTTTTGGTCTCCATAAATCTTTCTAAATTGAGCTTCTGTAACACATCTAACCCTGCTAATTAAAAGCAATATCTCTTTTTCCATATTCGTCATAGTACATTCTCCTTGAAGTATTATTTGCAAAGTTGTACTAATATTATATTAAATTTATGACATTAAATTTACAAAGAATTAAAATAAAATAGCTAGTTTTTATAGAATTTATTTCTATAAAAACTAGCTATTAATGCACTAAACACTATCTACAGTTTTTTTACTAAGTTACACATTGCTTTGACTTTCAGAATCTTGTGAATTTGTATCTTCATTAGTTCCTGTCTCTTGTTTTGCTTTTTTATCATCAAAATTTGCAATATTTAAGTTATCAAATTCTGACATTTCAATTACACCAGAATCTTCTTTTGAATATGATATTTTAACTTTGTCTCCAACTTGAGTCAATGGTAATTCGCTAGATACTTTTGAGGTAGCTTTAAATATTATCTCTTTATTAGAATCTAAAGTTACATAGTAATTAGTATTTCCTCCTCGCACATCAGGACTTATTCTAGTTACTACACCTTCTATAACTTCATCTTTCATATCATTATCAAGCTTTAAGTCATTGCCTTTAGATTCTAATGAATCTTTATAATTTCTTAAAGCTTCATTTTTATCTTCCCCTAGACCAAGTACATTATAATCTTCAACAGATACAAAGGCTACTCTCTTTACAAGACCAGCTTTATCTTTTAAAGATGATACATATGTTGGCTGACCTAATATATTGTACATAACAGGGAATGTAGCTTCATAATTCTTTTCTTGAACATTACCTTCAGCTGATTTCATCGCAGCTGTCTCAGTTGCTCCTGGCTGCTTATACAGTTTAGCTTCTTTAGTTCTAGAGTCAACAAGCATAAATCCAATTGTAGATTCATCTCCACCAGACGATGTTATACCTGTATACCAATATGACCTATTGTCATTTCCATAGACTAGCGATGTCCCTTCTGTTGGCACTAGTACTCCCTTTTCTGATATAACAGAATTTAAAAATCCATTGACATAAACACCCCAGTCTTGAATTTGGTCTGTTACAAATTTTTGTGGTTGTATTCTATCTACCCATTTAGGTGTATTTTTAACATTATAGACATTTATTTTTCCAGTTTCTGCATCAACGGTAGCTATGCCTGTAGCATTTGCTCCTCCGTAACCAATTTTATGTTCATATAAACTTACAACCCAATAAGGTCTTCCTTCATCATTTATTTCAAGAGTAAAATCTGTCATACCAACATTTACAATACCATGTATGTATAAATGTCTTTGTAAATCTTGATGTAAATAAGCTTCTGGTTGATATACTATCTTTATTGGTTTTCCATCTATTTCTTGAACTAGTTGAACATCTTGAGGATTACTTGCTGATACCTTTACATATCCACTTGTACCACTTAAAGATGTAACCCATTTAATTATATCTCTATGCACAAGAGGTGCTACCCAGTACAACTCTCCATCTACATTTTGTATATGAAACTTTCCTAATTTTGATACACTACCTATAGCTGGAACTTCTCCAAGTTTTTTATCACCTAATTTCATTGCCATGTCTTCATCTACAAGACGAATGTCATTTACACTGACAGGACTCATATCATCAGTAAATTTACTCTCAGTCACCTTTCCTAATAAGTCTTTATAGGCTTTTGCATGAAGTACAGGTGTAGAGGCTATAAAAGGTACAACTACAACATATACAAGTAAAGCTATTGCTATTGAGAAATTATATTTAGCAAGTTTAGATGTTCTTTCATTTCTATCTAGCATCATATCTAATATTCCTGCTACAACAAAAAATATTATTCCTACTGAAAATAAAGATGTGAAGTCCAGTCTAAGTACAGGTAATTTAATAAATGCATAAATTGCTACAATTATGAGTGAAACTCCATATGTTTTAAGATATCGTTTCATTTAATACTCCTCTCTATAAAATATTATTATTACTATTATATCCATATATTTACAAAAAATAAATATTTATCATATTTATTATGTATTAAGATATCTTTATACTTTTGTACCACTATTTATTTATATTTGATTTATATCTCAAAAAAATATTATAATCATGTAAATAACTACAGAAAATCAAAAACTGAAGAAAGTGTTCTAACTAAGATTTACGAATTCTTAATCCTCTCGAAGTTAAACTACCATCTTCAGCCTAATTATTTAGCAATATTTTTATATGATAAATTTTAAAATAAATTTTTTATATGTTTGCCATTTTGGATACATAAGAATGCTGTTTAGAATTATATTCTGACAATAAACCTTCATACTCTAAAGTTAAACCATTTAAATTATAGAAATCATTTGGTGTTACTTCAAATGCTTCTTTATTCAAAATATCTATTTCACTTTTTTCTAACATATCAGCAACAAAGTTTGAACATACGTATTTATATTCAACTTTTCTGTGAATATTCATAGACAAATATATCAATGCCATTATATCATAATAGTAATCTTCTCTATAATCACTAATTAATTTTATATTTTTAAATAGATTTTCATATTGTGAATTATCTACTTCTAATGAATATACTCTACATACAGTATTTTTTCTTATAGCATATAAGCCTTGATTTATATTTTCTTCAACAAAGCCTCCAATAAATGGATTTCTTGGATTTAATCTCCCAAAAGAATACATTGGCTTTAAATTTTCATTTAATGATATTGACACATGTGTATACAGTTTTTTACTTATATTTCTTATTAAATAAGATAATACAGTTCCTGTATATGTTGTTACAATATAAATTTTATTCATCATTTCCCCCCAATCTAGTAATTAAATAATATTATACACTTACAACTTAATGTCATAAAATATTCTAACATAATAAAGGCTATTTTACAAATTTTGATTTTAAAGTGCTTTAATATTATATAAAATATAATAAAAATATAAATATAAATTTTCTATATTTTTAACCAACAGATGTTTTCTTTAAATTAATCAAATGATTTAGTATATACTGAGCTTTTCCAGAATCCTTTAGATAACCTAATGCTCCATTTATTTGTGATTTTAAATCTATTTCTACTTCCATATCCAAATCAACATTTCCTTTTTTTATAGATATATTTTTAAGTGTTACTGGATAAAGATAACTTTTTTCTAAAGTAATTTTATTTCCATTAACCTCAAATGGAACCTTTTTATTGTAATTACTTAGTATTTTTTCTAGCATTTTATCACTTATTTTAAATTTTCCAATCTTTACATTTTCAAGACTTACAACCAAATCTTCATTTTTTAAAGTGGGTTTTAGTTCAAGCTCATATTGGCTATTGATTAGACCAAAGACCTTATATGGACCTGCCACTTTTATTTTTCCATCCTTCATCTCAACAAAATTATTTTCAAATTCTTTAATTCCATGTTTATTCATTAATGTATATATTAGATTTCTAAACTCTTCTTCGGAAACAGATACTTTTCCAACCATTCTAAGTGGATTTTTTACTATTTCCATAGAATTTATATATGAACCTTTTGATAAATACTCTTCGTCTATGATTTTATTATTTTGTGAACTAACATCATATCTCTCTTTTGGTGTTAATGTGTATACAACAATACCTGTTAACACTAAAATAATAACAATTAAGCTTAATATAATCTTTGCAATCCTTCCCATAATCGTCTCCTTTACAAATCTGTCAACAGATTTAAAATAAATTTAGATAACTAACTTCACATAATATTCTTAACAATATACATATTATAATACAGTCTTTTAAAGATTAATTCAACTAATCTGCTTTTTTGTAAATAAACTGTAAAAAAACATGTTTTTAGTATAAAAGTTAATATTTTGCATAATACTCTTAATTACACCTTTATTTTTTTCTAATCTTGGATTAAAATTAATATTATGCAATACAGTGTAGTGTTCTGTATTATAAGCAAATTAAATAGGAGGTATGAAAATATGTCAAATGAAACGAACTCATCTAACTTTATAAAAAATATTATTATAAATGACCTAGAAACAGGAAAACATGACAGTATAATAACTCGTTTTCCACCTGAACCAAACGGATATTTACATATTGGTCATGCAAAAAGTATATGTCTTAACTTTGGACTAGCTAAAGAATTTAATGGAAAGGCTAATTTAAGATTTGATGATACAAATCCATTAAAAGAAGATGTTGAATATGTAGAATCCATAAAAGAAGATGTTAAGTGGTTAGGATTTGATTGGAATGAATTAAATTTTGCATCTAACTACTTTGATGAAATGTACAAAAGAGCTTTAATCCTAATAAAAAAAGGTAAAGCTTATGTGTGTGAATTAACACAAGATGAAATGAGGGAGTATCGTGGCACTCTTACTGAACCTGGTAAAGAAAGCCCTTATAGAAATAGAACTATTGAAGAAAACCTAGATTTATTTGAAAGAATGAAAAATGGTGAATTTAAAGATGGAGAAAAAACATTAAGAGCTAAAATAGATATGTCTTCTCCAAATATAAACCTTAGAGACCCAATTATATACAGAATAGCTCATTCAACACATCATAATACAGGAGATAAATGGTGTATATATCCTATGTATGCTTTTGCCCATCCAATTGAAGATGCAATTGAAGGAATAACTCACTCTATATGTACTTTGGAGTTTGAAGACCAAAGACCTCTTTATGACTGGTTTGTCAGAGAATGTGAAATGGAAAATGTACCTAGACAAATAGAATTTGCTAGACTTAACATAAACAATACTGTTATGAGTAAAAGAAAATTAAAACAACTTGTAGACGAAGGAATTGTTGATGGTTGGGATGACCCTCGTGTTCCTACTATATCTGGAATTAGACGTAAGGGATATACTGCTGAAGCTTTACGTAATTTTTGTAGTGAAATAGGAGTATCGAAAGTTAACTCTACAGTAGACAGTCAAATGCTTGATTATTTCCTAAGAGAAAACTTACAGCCAAAGGCTCCACTTGCTATGGGAGTTTTAAGACCTTTAAAGCTAGTTATAACCAACTACCCAGAAGATAAGGTTGAAATGCTTGAAATAGAAAACAATGCTAAAGATGAATCTCAAGGTAAAAGATTAGTTCCTTTTTCTAGAGAATTATATATAGAACAAGATGATTTTATGGAAGAACCTATTAAAAAATATTTCAGATTTTTCCCAGGAAATGAAGTTCGTTTAAAAGGAGCTTATTTCGTAAAATGTACGGATGTAATTAAGGATGAAAATGGAAATGTAGTTGAAATACATGGTACTTATGACCCTGAAACTAAGAGTGGTTCTGGATTTACAGGTCGTAAAGTAAAATCTACAATACATTGGGTTGATGCTAAATCAGCTATACCATGTGAATTTAGATTGTTTGAGCCATTGATTCTTGATGATTTACCTGAAAATGAAGGAAAGCATTTCTTAGAACAGATAAATCCTAATTCATTAGAAATATTACAAGGTTTCGTTGAGCCTACACAAGTAAAAGATGCTAAACCTTTTGATAAATTCCAATTTGTTAGAAATGGGTTCTTTAGTATAGATAATAAATATACAACTAAGGAAAAACTTGTGTTCAATAGAATAGTTCCTTTAAAAAGCTCTTTTAAACCTGCTAAATAATTGTTATAACTAAAAAATGAAGACTTAAGATATAAATTACTTCTACTATAAATAAATTTAGTTAGAAGTAATTTTTTATTTTAGTCTTCATCATTTATTTTAAATAATTAACTTTTTCCACTACAGATTCCCATAACCTCTATTCCATCTTTTATACATTCTATATTGAGAGGAAAATCTGGACCTTTTTCCCCATCAATGTCTGTTATAAGAGAATCTTTACATTCTATATCTACTTTTTTAGTTTTAAAATACAATATTTCATTTCCATTATATTGATCTAAGTAATCACCTCTAAGCACACTTATCAAAACTGGTATTGATTTTGGAATTGGCATTCCTTTAAAAATAATTACATCTAAATATCCATCATCTATTTCAGCTTTATATGCTAAATTTATATTTCCTGCTGTTTTTCCATTAAAAATCAGCATAAGATACATATCTCCATCATAATTCATCTCTTTGGAATATACTTTTATCTTAAACTTCCTCATATACAATGCTTCTTCTATTCCCTTTATATAATAAGAAATTCTTCCAAACGAATTCTTTAAGTCTGTGCTTATTCTTTGTGATACATCAGTAAACATACCTGCACTTGCGACATTTATAAAGTATTTATTATTTACCTTCCCTATGTCTATTTTCTTTGGCTTTGAATTTATGATTTCCTTTATAGCTTCTTTTATATCAAATGGAATTTGAAGAGCATTTGAAAAATCATTTGCAGTTCCTGTAGGTAAAATTCCGATTGGAATCTTTATATCTAACTCTTTCATTGAATTTACAACTAAATCTATAGTTCCATCGCCACCTGCTATTAGTATATGGTCATAGGAACTATCTACTTCTTTAAATGCATTATTTACAGGCTCTTTAATATTCAATCTATAGGGTATCAATAAATAATTTTGTTTTTGATATAATTCTATAATAGTATCTAAATTTGATAATATTTTTTTTTCACCTGAATTAGGATTGTATATAAGTTTTACTTTTTTCATTATTTCTCCTTACTTATTTTATTCTTTTAATATCCAAAGTCCTCGTTTAAGAAAATTACATGTATTCTTTCTGGTGCTAATTGTCTTTTTATAAGTGTATAGCTACAGCAAATTCTTCCTGGACTTGAACAATCTATACATATGCCAGTAGTCTTACATCCAGTATTTGTATTCAGTCTCTTGCAATTTGCTGGAGCGGCTATTGTTTTAGTTCTTTTTATAGCTTCATCTACATCTTTAACTATTTTATTTACACCTGCTACAACTATTACTTTGTCTGGTCCATATATCATAGCAGCTACTCTATTTCCATTTCCATCTAAATTATAGAGCTCTCCATTTTCTGTTATTGCATTAGTACTTGTAAAATAAGCATCTGCACAAAATGATTTTCTGTATATTTCTTTCATTTCTTCTGGTTTAATATCTTTTGCATATCTATCAAGAAAATCATATTTTTCTCTTATAAAGTCAATAACTCCTGTCTCAAATAAAGTCATAGAGCCACCACAACCTACTAAAGAACCTACTTCTACTATTTCTTCAATTTTTTTAAGAAGCTCTTCTTTATTATTTACTAGATACCCTTTCATGTTATTACTTTCTAGAGATTTTATTGTTTTTTCTATTCTTTTTTCTTTAAGCCAATTTAGATTTTGATCCATCTCAACTTCCCCCTTATTTTCAATATGTATTAGTTTGTTATAAATTTTATTTTCTTTATAGTTTTATTTTAGTACATCTAAGAAAAAATACAATATAAAACTTTAAATAAATTTTCCATAAATTTTTTTATAAGACTAACTCATAATTTATAATTAAAAAGGAAAGTAGATGTATTTTTCTACTTTCCCTATATTGTATGTAGTATTATATATTTTCTGAAATCTATATATTAATTATATGCTTTATTTTATTAAATATCACAATTAATTTAAGTGTAATATCATATTCTTTTTTAAACATATAAATTGTATTATTAAGTTTATTATATCCAATTTTAATAAATAATGTCACTAATTTGATGAAGAAGATGCTATAGCTGCACTTGTAGCTGCCATTACACAAGCAACTTGAATAGCAATAATAATATTTAAAAATATATTATTAGCTATAGAATCTATATTATTTTCTTTTTGTATTGAATCTGCATAAATAGAAGCCACAACAGCAGAACTAATCATTACTCTATTGCTTTTTCCTAAAGACCAATTCCCAAAACCTTTTTCTTCTTTAAGTCTATTTGAAACATTTTTTATATTTTCTATTATTTCATTTTCTTTATAATCTAATAACGAAATTGCTCCTATTATTGGATACCCATAATAATTTAACTTACAATCATTCTCTTTAAATGCTTTTTTAAGTTCAATAGTTTTTTTGCATTTACCCATTGTTCTATCTTCGCTAAATAAAAGAATTTGAGATAGTGCTTGTAAGTCATTTCCTTTATAAAAACCATTTTTATTTAGAAATTCATAGCATTTTTCTATGTATTCTAAATCTTCTTCTAAATTTTTTGAATGAATTGCAATAAGTGCTATATTACAATAGTCATCACTAGATGTTAAAAATGGATGTTTTTTCCTCATATATTCGTATACTGTTTTCATTTTTGATATACATGTAATATAATCCATTTTATCTCTATTTTCATAGACTATTGATGCTGTAAGTGGTAAATATGTATCTCCCCAAAACTTTTCATTTTTAAGATTTTTATATATCTCTAAAATCATCTTAAAACTACTTTCTGGATTTGATTCAAATGAAAGTAGTGTTGCAATATAAAATATGTTATATCCTCTAAAGTTAGAGAATAATCCAGTATTTTTTTTAATAAGCTCTATTCGCTCTTCTACTAATCTAGGGCTTATCCTCTTGTTCTTAAGCGTAAATGCAAGTGCACAACTATGTTGAATTAACCCCATTTGCCAAGAACCTTTAACTTCATTTAATGCTTTATAATTTTCCATTAATAAGTTTATTTTCCCATTTATAAAAGTTTGTTCCATATTGCCCTCCCAGTAATATACATTGTTGTATTAATTAACTTAATATCTATTATATATGTAATAAATATTGCAATCAATACATATTACTTGAAGAAGAACTATTATTCCATAATGATGTATCCTTTTTTATAGTGCCTTCCCATATTATTAACCCTGTCATAATACTCTGATTCACTTTCGTTACTCCATTTGGGTACAAATACATCTATCGCATTAGAATTACTAAAATACTTACTAGACCCCCTATCCATAACGGTTTTTACTTTACCATCTACAATAATCTTAGTTCCAAAACTTAAGTGATTGTTTGCCACAAAACCATCTTCTAAATCATCTCCTGTAGCAGTTATAGCTCCATATCCATTTTCTTGGTTAAGGCTGGTATAATAACTCACTTCAAATGTTATAGGAATTAAATCCTTTATTTTGATTCCTAGCTGGTTTTCTAGTCTCTCTTTTTGCACTTTCAATTTATACTCATCACTGCTTTTATAGTCTTCCATACCTTGATTATATTTAGAATTAAAGTTTTTACCTGACGTTACTATAGTATCTATATTTACTATAGATTCTTTACAATGCTCTGCATCTATTTTTGTTTCTCCATTTACCAATAATGGAGTTAAACATACACTACATACAACACATGTAATCAATGCTTCTTTAAGCTTCATAAATTCCCCCCTTATTATTTTGATATATTAGCATATTTAATATTATATGTCTACATTTAGATTTAAATGCCATACTCATTTGCTTTAAGAAGTTGTCTTATACTTAATTCACCCTAAACCTTTATAAATCCTTCATCTTAGAATCATATAGTATAAGGCTTTTATGACTAAATATTTTTTTTATTAATCTTTTTAATAGCTCAAAACCACTTCTATTTAATTTTTCTATTTTTAAGAATTTAAGAATTAAAATTCTATAATTTTAAAACATATTGATTTTATTTTTTTGAAATGCTATAATTTTTTTAAGAGGTGATTAATATGATAAAAAATACAAAACAAATTACAGTTGAAGTTAATGAAATTTTATTACAAGAAGTATACAAAATGACTAATAATGAAAATACAGATTTATCAAACTTTATAAACGAATCAATCATAAATTATATTCTTGAAAATAGAAAAGATGACATTGAAAATAAAGATTTAGAAGAAGTAATTAATTTCTATAAAAAAGAGAATATAGAAAATCCTAAAAGTGCAGCAAGAGCTATTGCTGAAGCAAAAACTCATACATTATACTAAACAAATAAAAAGTTCCTAAAAATTAGGAACTTTTCTTTTTATTTTAATGGCTATTAATATCTATTTTAGTAATATTTATTTTATACTTATAAATACTTATTTAAACAACAAGATAATCTAATACATTGTCATTTAATATACTATAAATAATCAATATAAAAATAAAATTACAACTTTTAATATACCTAAAAAATAATCAATTTGTATAAATAATAAAAAAATTTTAGTTTTCTATTTTAATAATCGATATTTAGCTAAGCTCCGATTAACTATAAGTCTAATATAAAATTAAATATCAATAAATTTGATTTTATATTAGACTTATAGTATTAAAATGCATTAGAAAACTAGGGATACTTAATAAATAAATCTATGTATTTTACAGTTTACTTCACTTTTAATTCATTTTACTAATTATTGTAAAAACTATTTATTTTATGATAATTAAATTCATCTTAAAAATAACTAATAAGCCTTAGTTTTTATATACTATTAAATGCTTAAATGTTCATACATTTAAACATACAATTACTACAAAAAATATATGTTTAAAGTTATTCTTGCTATTGATCTCAAACAAACTATTCATCTTTCTTAATGTCTTTTACCCATTTTTCAACAGAATTTAATTCCTCCTCATTTACCCCCTTTTTGAACAATGCTTTCATAAAGCTTTCAATAGAACTTCCATGCATATTATCTAGAAAAGTTTTTGTTTCAAAATGTAAATATTCAGCTTCTCCAATAATAACTGTATAATGTGTATGTCTATCTATCTTTTTAGCATCCAAGAACTTCTTATTTACTAATCTTGATAAAAGTGTTAGTGTTGTAGTTTGCTTCCAATCATATAGTTTTTCCATAGCTTCAATGACATCTTTTGATGTTACTGTAAAATCTGATCCCCAAATAAATTTCATGACCTTTAATTCCGCTGGTGGTATTTTAGTAATAGTCATATGATTTTACACTCCTCTCAAACTTATACATAATTAAATACTATATTAATAAACTTTCCCAGTCAAAGGTTTTATTCAAAATATACAATTCAAATTTATTAATATAAAAAACTTATATTTTCAGTACCAATCAAACATAAAAAACCCAAAAGTAAATAATAAATTTTATTTATATATATAAGTATAACAGATTATTAAATTAAAATTCTAATATTTAAGATAATATACTCATTTTATAATCAATAAATATCAATATTTGAAATAGCCATAAATTTATTTCAAAAACTATTTTTGAGTTTATCCATATGTTATAATAAATGTATAAAATTTTGATTGGTGGGTTATATATGAATGCATTTATTAGAAAACGAAACAAGAATTATGTAGTTTATCTTGAATTTACAGATGAAGATACTGGAAAAAGAAAACAAAAGAACATGGGTATTTTTGATAAAAAAAGAGATGCGAGCAAAAGGTTAAATGAAGTAAAGGAAAGTCTGTATAAAGATGGCTTTTTAATTCCAAACGAAATCACTGTCTCAGAATTTCTATTAGATTTTTTAAAAAAGTACAGTGAAAATATATCATTAGCTACATACAACAATTATGTTAGTATTTGTAAGAATTATATTAATCCCTCTATTGGTAAATATAAAATACAGGATTTACATCCAATTCATATACAGAACTACATTGATAAACTATCTCATAAATTGAATCCTCAATCAATTAAGATTCATATAAATATATTGAAACTTGCAATAAAAAGAGCATATAGACTCAAATTAGTAAAAGAAAATATTATGGATAATATAGAAGCTCCAAGATATAAAAAATTTAAAAATGAAATTTATGACAAAGAACAAATGATAAAATTGTTGAACTTGTCAAAAAATACATATATGGAACTACCTATTAATTTAGCAGTTGGCTTAGGTCTTAGAATTTCAGAAGTTTTAGGTTTGACTTGGGATAATATTGATTTTGAAGAGAATACAATAACTGTAAATAAGATAACAACTCGAATTAATGGCTCTGTAATTCTTAAAGAACCAAAGACTGAAAGCTCTATTAGAAAAATATCTGCTCCAAAGGAATTAATCTTTTTACTAAAGGAATATAAGATAAAACAAAATAAAAACTTATTAAAGTCTTCTATTAGAAATAGTCATGACTTGTTATTTTTCAATAAAAAATGTGAACCTATTGCTGAAGATGTTATGAGTAAAAAATTCAAAAGATTTTTAGAAAAGAATGACTTGCCACACATTAGATTTCATGATTTAAGACATTCACATGTTACTTTACTTATAAATTCTAAGGTACCTATAAAAGTTATCTCAGAAAGAGTTGGTCATTCAAATATAAATACAACCTTAAATGTTTATTCCCATGTTCTAAAAGAAATGGATAAAGAAGCATCTGACAAAATTTCTGAGAACTTATTTAATGCCAACTAATATTACATTTTTTAATTATAACTACTCTAGCCTTTATCATCTATAAAATTAATTTTTACTACTAATAAAATTAAAGTTAAATTAATATTCAAATTTAATTTTATAATAGAAGAGTTAAAATATATTTATTACAAAATAGTTTTAGCGTTATAAACTTAATTTATTTTCTCAAGATGTTGATGAAATTTTTATGGAAGCACGTGACACAACAGTTAAAATCATTTGTAGCTTAGGTGGTATTGTTACTAGTAAAGCAGAAGATTTTTATGATGAAAAAGTAACGCCTATAACCTTACAAAAAATACATTATCATAAAAGAGAATGTCTATAGACTTATGAAATTATATTATATAACTTCTTCTTATTATGTCTCCAAACATTATTGTAATTTGACACAATGTAAACAATCAATTTTGATTTGGAGACATGTACTTTTTATAATAAAAATCCATACATCTTTCTATCCGTAGTTCTGTTTGAGTCATCTCTACAACCCTATTTACTACAATATATATACTAAATAAAAAACCTCCTAATATTTGATTAAATACCTAGATACTTCTATAGCGTATTCTCAAACATTAAAAGGTTTTTATTCTAATAATTATAATTAGTAAAAATAATATTTAAACTAACAATTATTTATCTTTCCCATACATTTTAGCTAATTGGTCTTGTATCTCTTTACTTTCTAAATACTCATCAAAATCCATCTTTCTATCCATTATTCCATTTGGAGTTATCTCTATAATTCTATTTGCTATAGTAGATATAAACTCATGGTCATGAGAAGTAAATAAAAGCACCCCAGGGAATTTTTCAAGTCCTTTGTTAACAGAAGTTATACTTTCTAAGTCTAAGTGGTTAGTAGGGTCATCTAACACAAGTACATTTGCATTTGAAAGCATTAGCTTACTAAGCATACATCTGACTTTTTCTCCTCCAGATATAACTTGAGCTTCTTTTAAAGCTTCTTCTCCAGAGAATAACATTCTACCTAAAAATCCTCTTATAAAACTCTCACTTTTTTCTTCAGAAAACTGTCTAAGCCAGTCAACTAGAGAATACTCTACTCCATCAAAAAACTTATTATGGTTTTTTGGAAGATAATCTTGAGAAGTAGTTACTCCCCATTTATATTCTCCACTATCTGGTTCAAGTTCTCCCATAACTATATTTAAAAGTGCAGTAGTAGCTATTTCATCACCCATAAATACTACTTTGTCATCTCTATCCAATCTAAATGAAACATTATCAAGTACTTTAACTCCATCTATAGTTTTAGTTAAATTGTGTACTTCTAAAACTTCATTACCAATTTCCCTAGCAGGTGTAAATCCTACATATGGATATCTTCTTCTTGATGGTTGTATATCTTCAATTTCTAATTTGTCTAATTGTTTCTTTCTAGATGTAGCTTGTTTAGCTTTTGAAGCATTAGAACTAAATCTAGCTATGAATTCCTTTAATTGAGCTATCTTTTCCTCAGTCTTTTTGTTTTGGTCTTTAGCAAGTTGTAATGCTAATTGACTTGATTCATACCAGAAGTCGTAGTTTCCAACATACATCTGTATTTTACCAAAGTCAACATCAACTATATTAGTACATATTTGATTTAAGAAATGTCTATCATGTGATACTATTATAACTATAGACTCTTCTAAATCCATTATAAAATTATTTAACCAATTTATTGATTTAAAATCCAAGTGGTTTGTAGGCTCATCCATTAATAGTATTTCAGGTTTTCCAAAAAGTGATTGTGCTAATAACACTTTAACCTTCTCTCCACCAACTAATTCTTTCATTTGTTTGTAATGCATATCCTTAGTTATACCAAGACCCATAAGTATTTTTTCAGCGTTAGTTTCTGCATCCCATCCATCAAGTTCTGCAAACTCACCTTCAAGTTCAGCAGCTTTTATTCCATCTTCTTCGCTAAAATCTTCTTTCATATATAAAGCATCTTTTTCATGCATTATACTCCAAAGTCTTTCATGACCTCTTATAACAACATTTAAAACAGTTTCTTCCTCATATTCGAAGTGGTCCTGTTTTAAAACTGACATTCTTTCTTTATCAGTTATAGACACATTCCCTGTATTTGGTTCTATTTCTCCTGATAATATTTTTAAAAAAGTAGATTTTCCCGCACCATTAGCTCCTATTATTCCATAACAATTTCCTTTAGTGAATTTTAAGTTAACATCTTTAAATAGTTCCTTATCACCAAATCTAAGTCCAACACCTGTAACTTGTAACATTAATGTATTTTCCTTTCTTTTTGTTCATAATTTATTTTATCATAAAATTTTGATAACATTTTTATTATCACGTAAACAGCATATTTTTTATACCAAATTCGTGAAATATTTATTAAAATTGTACTAAAGATTGTAAGTTTCATAAAAATTAACAATCTATTATATTATACTTATAAAAAAATCAAATTGCAACTTTATTAATTCTTTTACACACTCTAAATACTTTATTTGAATCTTTAAACTGTTTTAGCTATTAGTAAAAATATATTTTCTGTATAATTAATACTTAAAAAGAGTACCTAAGTTTGTAAGTACTCTATTTTTATGGTTTTATATTTTAGCAAAATTACATGCAGGGTAAGTACATACATCACAGTTCATACAAAGACCACCATGACCATATTTAGCTATATCATATTTGTCAAGTTTTTCATCTATTAAAATCCTAGATAGAACTATATCAAACACTGTAGTTTTATGATACATTGCACACCCTGGTATACCCATAATTGGGACTTCTCCATAGTAAGCAAGTAAAAACATTGCTCCTGGTAATATTGGTGACCCATATGTAACTAAATCAGCTCCAGTCTCTTTTATAGCTGTTGGTGTGACATCATCTGGGTCTACACTCATTCCACCAGTACAACAGATAAGTTCTGCTCCTTGACTTATAAATTCTTTTATTGCATTTTTTATGATATCTTTATCATCTGGACATATAGTTTGACCTATAACTTCACATCCAAACCCCTTTACTTTTTCTTCTATTACTGGTCCAAATTTATCAACAATTCTACTGTAAAACACTTCATTACCAGTGGTAACAATTCCTACTTTTTTAGGTTTAAAAGGTATCACATTGACTATCTTTCTGTTATCAAGTACTTTTTTTGCCTCTTCTAGTTTTTTCTCATCTATAACTAAAGGTATGACTCTTGTTCCAGCTACTTTCAACCCTTTATTTACTACAAAATTATTATGAAGAGTTGCCATCATTATTTCACCAACACAATTTAAATCAAAAAGTGCATCAACATCTATTTTTAAAAGCCCATCACATGCTGCTATAAAATCTATCTTTCCTTCTTTTATTTCACTGAAATCTAAATTTTCTCCAGCAGTTAATTCTTTTAAAAATAAAGCTCCTTCATTTTCATGAATCATTCCCTCTGATTTTTCCCATACATATAAGTTGTCTTTACCAAGAGATAATAAAACTGGAATGTCTTCTTCTTTTACTACATGTCCCTTTTTAAATTTTCTTCCTTTAAATTCTCCTGGTATTATTTGAGTAATGTCATGACATAAAACTTGTCCAACAGCATCTATAGTTTTTATTAATTTCATAATTTGCCCCCTATTCTTTCATAATCCACTTTTGTATCAATATCTAATAACATTTTTTCGGGAACTTCTACGTATTTTATTTTTGATGAATTTTTTAAAATAGTTTTCCCTTTTTCATCTTCTTTAAGTGCCAACAATTCCTTTTTTTTGCTAAATGGAAATACAACTGGATTTCCACATACATCTTTGCATCTTGGAATTACTATAAAATCTCTATCTAATTTAAAAGTATTTATAATTTTATCTATATATAAATCATCAATAAATGGTTGGTCTCCCACAAAAAACATATATCCATCACATTTTGAGCTATTTAAAATTCCCAATTTTATGGATTCACTCTGACCTATATTTGCATCTTTATTATCTACATATTTAAAGCCATATTTATTGCACAATGCTAAAACTTCTTTATATTGACTTACAACTACAACTTGATGAAAATTAATTTTACTAACTGCTTTAAGTACATGTTCTATTATATAACATCCATCATATTCCAGTAAAAGTTTATTTTCTCCCATTCTTCTGGCAAATCCTGACGCCATTATTACTGCATTTATCATATATATCATTCCTTAACATTTATAATGTATTGATATTGTTATGATTTTATAGTATCTTTATTGATATTATCTATATATATAATATCACATAAATTATTTTAATACTTCAATATCTTATACAAAAATTTTGTTTTATACTTCCATAAAATATGTCTATTTCACTTTCATGCTCTTTAATAATTTTAATTAAATTTATAGCTAAACTTTCATACATTTCATTTTCGACTTTATTAATAAATAATATTTTTTTACCATGATAATTTTTAAACAATCCTTTTGGATTTAATACTACATTTTTTAAATTATCAAGATTTACTGTAGAATTATCATTTATATTACGCATATTTAAATTAGTTATTTTTTTAAATTCATCTAACCTATGTATATTTTCTTCATTAATATCCATTCCAAATGAAGTTATATCTAATATACCTATAGTTTTTGTAGTTTTACAATATACTACTGGTTCTCCATCATTCCAACCTTTAAGTTTTTTTCTCTTTGAACCATCACCTTCTATCAATACCAAATCAAATTTGTCTATCATTTTTTCTAAATCAGATAACTTGATTCCTACTATTTTATTTTCATTATTTATACAGCTTCCACATACTGTTACTCCATAACAAATAGATGGAATAGAAGTTCCATCTATTGTCATAAATATATTGTCATAGTCTTTTTCATCAGGTAAATATATTTTAGTAGTTGTTGTAAGTAAAACTTTTAGCTTATCTCTATAAAAATTCGCAAAGTATTTTATAAATGAAGTTTTTCCTCCTGCTCCAACTACAGTTATTATTTCATTTGCTCCTATCATATCTGATAATTTCACACTTTCACCTCTCATAAATATTTCTTTTAAATATCCTAAATTTGATTTATTTGAAATTTATAATTTAACTGTTTTAGTAAAAGTGATTTTTGAAATTCTATAAACTAAAAAGTAAATAGATTCTGTTGTAAACAACAAGGCGGATCCAATTCGCCGCTAAGCTGTAAGCTTATACGCTATCAGTTTATCTTTTAATTATTATTAAGATATTCTTATTCTTTGTGGTTGCTTTAACATCTGAGGATTATTCTGCAAGTAAGATAAATCAACTATTTGTGATTTTTTTAATATATTAAGACTTGCATTTACATCCGCATTTATAATCATACCCATACTAGATTTATATTGACCACGTGTTATTCTTTCTCCCTTAAATTTGTGTTTCTGTACATCATCCAAATTAATATCAGGAAGATAATCATTGGCAAAAAAATCTGATTTACTAGTATAACTTTCTTCTTGTCTAATGAAATTAATATTTTTTATTTTACATAGATACTCTAGTTTTCCTTTTATCTCTCCAAAAGGAATTCTTATAAAATTTCTATATATTTTCTTTTCCATATTATCACTTTTTTCTAACTTAGCATTATATCCTACAATCAAATTGCCAATATTATTTTTTACACAGTAGTCAATTATGTAAAAGCAAGTTTTATTTACATAGTCTTTAACCTGATTATTTCTTTTATTCCATACTTTAAATTGTTTTCTTGTAATTAAACTTATATTCTTTTTTAATTTTAAAGCCTCTATTTTATCATTTTGCTTATTTGCCCATTGGTTCACAGACTTAAGCCTTCTTCCATCTATAATAAAACTATCACCTAAGTTGGTAGTACAAGTACATAAGTTTTCTAAACCTAAATCTATTGCCAGTGCATTTTTTTTATTTGAAACTTCCTCTGATTTCGGTATTTCATAACAATACTGAATTTCAAAGAACCTAGCCTTATGTTTAGGTATTATTCTTATTTCCTTAACTTTTTTGTCTAATATATTATTTGGAACTTTTATACTCACCTTTCCATACATTTTTTTAAATACGGGAGACATAGGCACATTTAAAATTCCATCCTCTTTAATTCTTATTTGTCCTATTATTATACTAAAAAATCCTTCTTTATCTAAATACTTAGGTGATTTTATTCCTCTAAAATCATACTTGCCTTCTTTAGCTAATTTAATTAAACCAAAAAATGACCTAAATGAACTATCAACTTCTTTTAGTATTTGTTGTGCTACATTACTATTGAGTAGTTTATAGTTTTCATTTTCTTTACATACATGATAATTGGCTTCATAATTAAGATGCTCCCCTTGATTAAAGTAGTGTTGTCTGACATTATATGTACCAACATTATACAAGTTCTTTGCTAAAAAGCACATCTCTCGCAAAGCCTGATATTCTTTCTTAGTTAAATTTTTTAATTGTTGTCTCTGAGTCCCATAATGTATGTTTTTTGTTCTATTTGGCATAAACTCACCTCCTTTAACTCCTACTCTATTAGACATTATATATGGTATTTTTATAAAGCACCATATATAATGTCTATTAAATTACTTTATTTTGCAAAATAACTTAAATTTATACTTTTATAGTATATCATTTATTAAATTTATTTGTTGTTGTTTTTCATCCCCATGTACACTTTTTCAAAAGTTATAGGAAGCTCTCTTATACGAACTCCAGTAGCATTAAAAATTGCATTTGCAATTGCTGGTGCTGGCGTATGTATAACTATTTCTCCTAAAGATTTAGCTCCATAAGGCCCTCCTGGGTCAAAATTATCAGCAAAATCTACTAATATATTTCCTACTTCTTTTTTTGTAGGAACCTTATACTGCAAGAAACTGTCTGTCAATAACTTTCCATCTTTATCAAATTTAGGGTCTTCATACATTGCAAACCCTATCCCCATCATTACTCCACCTTCTACTTGTATTCTCGCTAATGTTGGATTTATAACCGTACCACAGTCAGGTACACATGCAAAATTTATTACCTTATATTCTCCTGTATTTTTATCTAGTTCTATTTCAGCAAATCCTGCTATAAATGGTTTTATTCTTTTTAACATACCAAATGATTCTGTTGCTTCTAAAACAACTGGTACATCGTCACTTGAAAACCCTATACCTCCAACTGACTCTCTTCCTAATTCCTCTAATAACACAAATTTACTCTCATCATTCTTAACAAAAACTCTATCTTTACTTAACTCTAAATCCTCTTTTTTAGACTCTAGTTTTGATTCTGCTACTGAAAGTATTATTTCTTTTAATTTATTTGCTGTTTTTATTGTTGCATTTCCTGTAACTGTTGTAGTACAAGAAGCAAACGCACCTGTATCATATGGACATAGGTCTGAATCACCTGTATAAACAGATATTCTATCTACAGTCGTATTTAAAGTCTCTGCAGCAATTTGTGCTTGAATTGTATCAGCACCTTGACCTAAATCAGCAAGACCAGATAATAACTTATATGTCCCATCTTCGTCCATTCGTATAGTCACTGTTGCCATATCTACACGTGGTATACCAGAACCATGATTTGCCACTGCCATTCCTACTGCTCTTACCTTGTTATTACCTATATCTTTACATGGGTATTTATCATCCCAATTAATTAATTTTTTCCCTTTTTCTATACACTGTTTTAATTCACAGCTTAGAATTTCTTCTTCTGCTGCTTTTCCATTAGTGTACCTATCTATTATGTTTTTAACTCTAAATTCAAGAGGATCTATACCAATCTTATTGGCTAATTCATCAATAGCACTATCTATTGCAAATATGCCTTGTGTAGCTCCATAACCTCTAAGTGCACCTGCTGGTAATCTATTAGTATATACTGTTCTAGCATCAAATCTAACAGCATCAATATCATTATATATTGGTAATGTATTATGACCTGATTCTGAAGAAACAGAAACTCCATTACCACCATAGGCACCTGTATTATTTAGTGACTTTAATTCTATCGCCTTTAAATTTCCTTCTTTGTCTGCACCTACTCTAACATCAAAAAACATTTCATGCCTACTATTAGAACCTACAAAGGTTTCACTTCTTGTAAAGACAAATTTTGCTGGTCTTCCAGTTTTCATAGTCACAAATGCAGTAAATATATCTGTTGCTGCTATATTCTTTCCTCCAAATCCACCACCTATTCTAGGCTTTATCACCCTTATTTTAGAAGAAGGAATCCCCAATACTTTTCTAAGTATTCTCTTTACATTGTGTGGTGATTGTAATGATGACACAACAACAATCCTATCATTTATATCTTTATATGCATATGACCTATGAGTTTCCATCATACAATGTGATTGACTTTGAGTCTTATATGATGCTTCTACCACAAATTCACTTTCTTTAAGCTTAGCCTCAACATCACCAAACTCGAAAAACTCTTTTGATACTATATTATTTTTTGCATCTAATCCAAAAGGATACGGTTCTACTATATCTTGTTCTGGATGTATAATAACTTCATTTCCTTCTGCTTCTTTTGCATTAAATACAGGCTTTAAAATCTCATACTCTACTTTTATCATTTTTAAAGCTTTAAGTGCAGTTTTTTCATCTTCTGCTGCTACTAATGCTACCTCATCTCCAACAAATCTAACTGTATCCTCAAGTAAAACTCTATCATAAGGAGATGCTTCTGGTTCTGTTTGACCTGGAACACAATATCTAACTTGTGGTACATCTTTATAAGTATAAATTCCTACAACTCCTGGAATTTTTTCAGCTTTTGACGTGTCTATATGCTTTATTTTGGCATGTGCATGTGGACTTCTAAGAAGTTTAAGAGTCAAAACATCTTTATGCATAATAAGGTCTTCAGTATATAGTGGCTTTCCTGTCACAATTGCTGTACTATCTATCTTTCTTATCCCCTTATTAATCATTATTTATTACCTCCCTCAATAGCACTATACATCCTCTTAAGCAGTGCACTTGCCATATCTATTCTATATTCTTTACTTGCCCTCATATTACTTCCATAAATTAATTCTTTACCTACAATAATAGATGCTTTATCTATATCCTTTTCTTTGCTCAATATTTGACTTGCTTCAAGTGCTAATTTAGCTCTTTGAGGTCTTGCTCCAATTGCTATTTTATAAGTATCATTTTCTTTTAACATAGCTGAATTTAATATAGCAAAATCTCCTGTACACTTTCTTATTGAATCAAATACAGCTACTGCATCTTTCTTAGGAAGTATTACCTCAATTAATATATCTTTATTTAATTCACTATCCAAAAACTCATTTAACTCTAATATTCCACTATTGTATAACCTTACCTTCGCACCAACAACTAAAAGTGCTGTAATCAAGTCAGAAAAACCATACTTTGAAAATACACTAGCTCCAATTCTTGCACCTTGTCTAAATTGAACACCAACTATATTAGAAACAGCACTTGAGACTATTCCACTACAATAATTTTTAATAGTTTTGTTTATTTCTAAACTTCTCAAAGATGTATCTGCTCCTATTAGTATATTTTTTTCATCCTCTTTTATATAGTCTAGATTTATATCCTTTAAATCTATGGCTGTTCCTATGTTTTTATTGCTTAATTTTATAAATCCGCAACCACCTAAAATAACATTATTTTTTTTAGAAATCAAAATTTTATATGCTTCTTCTAGGCTTTGTGGAACATAATATTCTTTTATAGTAACCATCTTATCCCCCTTATATTATATTTATTAAAACTTGAAACCTACTAAGTACTTTGCTTTATTTTTATAAATATATAGTAAACTTAATTTAATTCTATTAGTTTTTTACTCTATATATTTTCCTTTTTATTTTTATTGTCCTTACCTTTTGAAAATTTTATCATATATAAACCTTGAACTATTATAGCAACCATAGCTCCTGAAACTACACTTGAATCTGCAAGTAGTGTTTCTATAAATTTTGGAGATTTTTCAAGAACCTGAGGAACTACCATAAATCCTATCCCAGTTGCCATAGAAAGACCTAATATCATACTATTTTCTTGATTAAAACCATCCATACTAACAAGTCTTAATCCAGATGTTGTAAGAGTTGAAAATATTACGAGTGTTGCTCCTCCAACCACACAAGGAGGTATTGTTCTGATTAAATTAGCTAATAAAGGTGATACTCCCGCCAGAAATAATCCAATGCCTCCAATAGCTAATACAAATTTACTTATAATTTTTGTATTAGAAACGATTGCAGAATTCTGACCAAACATTCCCATTGGAGTAGCAGAAAATAATGCTCCTATTGTAGATAATACTCCATTTCCTAAAACAGCAGAAGAAAGTTCTTCATCTGTAACTTGTCTATTAAGTCCTCCTACTGTAGAAAGTGTACATGCTCCCATAATATCAGCTATTTCAACCAAATATATTATTGAAAACATTACTACAACCTCAAGCTTTATATCCAATCCAAAAGCAAGTGGTTTTGGAAGTGCAACCAAAGTAAACTCTTGAATTGAAGAAAAATTTACTATTCCCAAAATTAGTGATAAAATATATCCAAAAACTATGCTAACTAATATTGATGCATCTTTAAACAATCCTTTTCCATATTTATTTAATCCTAATATCATAAGTGATACAGCTATTCCAACTATAAAATTAATTGGTTGTCCAAATGTCTCATTACCCATACCTCCAGCTAAGTTTTTTATAGCTATTGGAAAAAGTCCAAGACCCATACATGCAACTATAGTACCAGATACGACTGGGGTAAATATAAACCTTATTTTTTTAAGACCAAAACCAATTATGATTATCACTATACCAGAGACTATTTGAGAGCCAAATAAGACAGGTAATCCATACTTGCCTGCAACAGAAACTCCAGCTCCTATAAACATTGCTGTAGCTCCCATTATAACTGGTATTCCTCCTCCCAATTTAAAACCTTTAAATAATGGTATTGGATATAATTGTAACAAAGTTGATAATCCTGCAAAAATTAAAGCAGCTTGAATTAATAGTGTAGACATTTTATGATTAAGTCCAGCCGCATTTGCAACTAGTATCGCTGGTAAACAGCTACCTATTACCATTGCCATTAAGTGTTGTAACCCCAAAGGTATTGCTTCCTTTAGTGGTGGTATTCCGTCTAATTCAAATTTTGATGTACTTTTTGCTTTCATAATAAAAACTCCCGTTACATAAAACTTATTGAATTATATAAATACTTAAAAATTTAATATATTAAATTAAATGACTTTTATAAATCTTACTATACTCAGTAATACATTTAAGTTTTTATACTTAAAAATCACGTACAACAAATTTAATTATTAACAATTAAATTTATTCTATTATTTTGTATATGTTCTATAGTGCTTTACAAATATAAGAGTATTGTAGCTATGGACTTTAAAATTTTTTACAACAATTCTAATCCAATCTAAATCTTTCAATCTTAATCATTATAAGTTATAAGTTTTCATAAGTATTTATATCTTGTAAGTTTTAAACATTTACCTATAAACGCTACTTTATAGATGCCACTTTAATCTTAAGTGACCTCATACTTTCATATGAGCGTAGACTATTTCTTCATCTTCAGCATTACCTGTTAAGAGCAACCCGTTTCCACTATCAATAGCTTATAGTGTACTCTCTTTCGAGATAGTCGTTTGACCTTCCTATTTCTAGGCTTGGCGACCAAATGTCCATTGTAAAGTACTTAGGCTCTCACCATATACCATCCTTGCTATTATTTCTGGTTTTCACCACATTCATAAAAGTTTCTTTCTATCTTTTATTGTAGTTGCAAGGCTTTAGGATTTACTGGTTTTAAAGTTGTGTCCTACATAAATTTCTTTATGTACGGGGCTAAAAGTACAACTTATTTAATATACTTTTTTATTACCCCCTGTAAATAATATTATTTACTCTTTCACTGTTTTTGTTATTAAATTAATTACATAATAATTAATTTAAGCATAAAATAATTTTCAAATTGAAAATCAAAATATTTATGAATATTTTATAATATAATTATCATAAGACAGAAAAACTTAATAAGCTATGTATCTCAGTTGTACCCATGTACTCTCCTTTACTATATTTGTATCTGCAACATAAAACATACAAGTTTCTATCTAGCATATAGATATAAACCAATATCTATAATTAAAAATAGTAATACTATTGTATAATACAATCTTTATGTACATTACTATTTATTATTTCTATACAGCAATTTTAATGCCAATATTTGCATACATTTGCATAGAATAATTTTTTTATACTTTCCTTGATAAAAATTTACTTATTCCAACTGTTCTGTAATTTTTTATTAAGCAAATTTTAAATTTTATTTTTATGATATTTTTATAATTACATAAAAAAAAAGACCAAAAGTATTTTTCAAATGATCTTTTCTCAAATTTTTATTTTAATTTCTAAAATTTATAATAAATAGTAAGACTATTATAAGCATCTATTTTTATATGAAAGTTTATACTTTTATGGATGATAAGTTAATGTAATTAAAAGATTATCTAGCTGATTTTAATTTTACAATATCGCTCCAATTTTTGCTTGTAGCTAATTCTACTAAATTTAAATCTCTTCTTATTTCTGAAACATCTTCTTTTATGGAGTTTGTATCACCTTTTATATGTGCTATACTATGTTCCATATTATCATGAGTAGCTTTATTTATTTCAGAGTTATGTAATAAACTTCCTAAAATACTATTTTGTTCAATTTGTTGTTCTTTAATTGATTTTCCTTCAGATTCTAAGGCATCTACTTTAACATCTATTTCATATAGTTTTTCATTAACTACAATACTTTCTGCTTTAATTTCACTTATATCTTTACTTGCACTACTTATTTTATTTTGCATAGAGTTCATTTCTAATTTAACTTCATGTAAATTCTCTTTCACTACATTTATTTCTTTCTTCATCATACTTACTTCTTGTTTTACTTCATTCATTTCTTCTTTCATTACACTTATTTTTTGTTTTACTTCGCTCATTTCTTTCTTCATTATACTTACTTCTTGTTTTACTTCATTCATTTCTTCTTTCATTACACTTACTTCTTGTTTTACTTCATTCATTTCTTTTTTCATTACACTTACTTCTTGCTTTACTTCACTCATTTCCTTCTTCATTACACTTACTTCTTGTTTTACTTCATTCATTTCTTTTTTCATCACACTTACTTCTTGTCTTACTTCTGACATGTCATTTTTTATTATGCATATTTCTTGTTTCACTTCGCTTATTTCTTCTTTCATTACACTTATTTCTTGTTTTACTTCTGACATGTCATTTTTCATGCTAACCACATCTTTATTTATAATATGTAATAATTCTAAAATTTTATCTTCCACTTACATCACCATCCCTATTAATTATTATAACATCTTATACAAATGCTATACAATGTTAACATATATATCTAAAATAGTTGTTATAAATTTAATTATTAAAATTATTATGTATAATTACTACAAAAAATAATTAATATAGATATAAATCTAAAAATAATAATTACAAACAAAAGGATACCATTTTAATATGGTATCCTTTATCTGTATATAAATTTTTATCTTTTGAAGTTATATTTTTTATAAAACATCTTATGCATTTAATTCTGGACATGAAATCTTTCTTCCAAGTGCCTTTGGTTTACATACTGATATACAAAGACCACAATATCTACATTCACCTTCATTTAATTCCATCTTGTCATTTAATTTTCTAGCTTGATATGCACACACTCTCTCGCACATCTTACATTTAGTACACTTTTCTTCATCATAAGTAAATTCAAAACTAAGTCTTTCATTTACCTCTCCCATATGCTTATGTACTACCCCACAAGCATTTTCTATAGTTTTATATCCTAGTCTGTCAAGATTAGAATTTAGGTCATTGTGTATTTTAGCTATTACTTGAGCTCCTTTTAATATTACTACTGAACATATACCAACGAAGTCAGCACCTGCCATAATCATCTCTAAAGCATCATCTCCACTTACACATCCACCTAATCCAATTATAGGTATATTTACCTCTTTTTTTATTTCATATATTCTTTGTAGAGTTATTGGTTTAATAGTTTCTCCACTTAAATATCCAATTCCATTTCCACCTAATAAAGGTTGGCCAGTTTCTATATCTATTCTAAGTGCTGGTCCTACAGAATCACAAGCAGTTATTGCATCTGCTCCTGCTTCTTCTAATTTTTTAGCAAAAGCCCCTATTTCATCTATCATAGGAGGAAGTTTAACTATTACTGGTATATTCACTCTTTCTTTCGCATCCTTAAGCATTGGTATTAAATCTCTATAGTCATAAGATACCAGCTCTATAAAATCAGCTCCTGCATTTGCAATCTTTTCTACTAGTTCACTACTTTCTTCTATTGTATGACCTACTGAAGCTATACATACAGTTCCATCTTTTTTCATTTGTGGTATTTCAAAATCTATCCATTGCTCTGGTTCAAAATCTGTCCATTTCTCATTATTTAAAAGAGCATTAGCTGTATTTCTCACCATATGAGGTGCTGGATTTATAGCTCTTTCTTTTCTTATTGTCTTAGTAACAACTGCTCCTGCTCCTGCATCACTTAGTATCTTACATCCAGCTGCACTATATGTCAACGGACCTGAACCTATTATAAAAGGTGATTTTAATTCTTTCCCTAAAAAATTATACATTATTTACTTCCCCTTTTCATATTTATTTACATTTATTAAAACTTCCAGAATTCACAGGCAACATCTTTCATTTCTTTAACAATAGCTTTTTTATCTAAGTTAACCAATTGTTTTTCTTTTAAAATATGTTTACCATCTATGTATACATTTGATATAAATTCTTTTTTACCTTGCACTACTATCTGGTCAAATATATTATCAAGTGTTACAGGAGTTTTAAATTCATCTTCCATAACTATTATATCTGCTTTATTACCAACTGTTATTTTTCCTGATTTTTGAAGTCCCAATGCATAAGCACCATGTTCTGTTGCCATCTTAAATACTAAACTTGCGGGCATTACAGATGCATCTTCTTCAACTGATTTATGCATTAAAAATGCACCTCTCATAACTTCAAAAAAATCATTTATATATCCATCTGTGCCTAATGCTACTTTTATGCCTTTTTTAATCATTCGTGGAACTGGAGAAAAACCGCCACCTACTTCACAATTACTAAGAGGCATGTGAACTACCTTTACACCTTTCTCCTTTAATATATCTATCTCTTCATCATCTACTTTTACACATTGAGACGCTAATACAGTCTCATCTAATATATCTAAATCATTGTAGTAATCAACTGCTTTTTTATTAAAGTGTTTTTTAGAGTAGTTTGGTTCATATATACTCTCACATAAATGAAATTGCATTGGTGCCTCTAATTTTCTTGCATCTTCTTTAGCTTTTTTGATAAATTTATCTGAACATGTGAAACTAGTATGTGTACACATTATTCCATTTATTAATTTACTGTTTTCTCTACACCATTTTATTAAATTAGAATTTTCATCTAAACATCTTAACCCATTTTCATAACTTATTCTTTCACAACTTTCTAGAGATAAAACTGCTTTCATTCCTATTTCTTCTAGTATCTTCCCTTGCTCAATTAAAGTTCCTTTTTCTGTATTTGGAGCTTCTAATGTGTCACAAAATGCTACTACACCAGATTCTATAAGTTCTATTGCAGATGCTTTAGTTGTGGCTTTTACTTCCTTTAGTCCTATTCTATTTTCTATAAACGGCCACCAATAGTCATTTAAAAATCCTTCGAAATCAGTAAAATGTACATTTGCTGGTATTCCTCTAGAAAGCACTCCATATTGATGCATATGCCCATTGATAAAGCCTGGCATTACTATGGCATCTGATTTATTTATTATCTCTGAAATATCTTTATATTTTAATTCAACTTCTTCATTTGGCAATATATCTTTTATAATGTCATTTTCTATTACAACAGCATGATTTGTATATATTTCATCAGCAGAAGATATTAAGTATTTACTTTTTATAGCAACCATTTATTTACCTCCCTGATTTAGTTTTTTCATAGCCATATAAACCTTTTCAGAAGTTATAGGAAGTTCTCTTATATTCACACCTACTGCATTAAAAATTGCATTTGCTATTGCTGGTGCTGGCGTATGAATAACTATCTCTCCTAAAGATTTTGCTCCATATGGTCCTGTTGGGTCATAATTATCTACAAAATCTACTAATATATTTCCTATATCCTTTTTTGTTGGAACTTTATACTGTAACAAATTAGAAGTCTGAAGTTTACCATCAGAACCATGTCTAGGATCTTCATACATTGCAAGCCCTATACCTTGAGTTACTCCTCCTTCAACTTGTATTCTTGCAAGTGCAGGATTCATAACTGTACCACAATCAGTTGAACAAGCATAGTTTATCACCTTAAACTCACCTGTTGTTTTATCTAGTTCAATCTCTGCAAAACCTGCTAAAAATGGTTTTGCACTCTCTTTTATCCCATAAGATTCAGATGAGTATAAAACATCTTGATTTCCACCACCAACAGATTCTCTTCCTAATTCACTTAATAAAACAAACTTTTCTACATCCTCACTATAACAAACTCTGTCTTCATATAGCATTAAATCATCGATTGGTAGGTCTAATTTCTTCTGTGCTACTTTTAATATCTTTTGTTTTAAACTTTCAGCTGACTTTATTGTAGCATTTCCAGTTACATAAGTAGTACAAGAAGCATATGCTCCAGTATCATATGGACACATATCTGTATCTCCTGTATAAACAGAAATTCTATCAATAGATGTATTTAGTGTCTTGGCAGCAATTTGTGCAAGTATTGTATCAGAACCAGTTCCTAAATCTGAAGACCCAGAAAATAACTTATAAGTTCCATCCTCATCCATTCTCATATTTACTATTGCCATATCTATGTTAGCTATACCAGAACCATGAGTTCCAACTGACATTCCAACAGCTCTTACTTTATTATTCCCAATATCTATAACAGGATATTTTTCATCCCATCCAATTAGCTTTTTGCCTCTAATTATACATTCATCAAGTGCACAACTTCTTATTGGAAAATTCATTATTCCGCCTTCAGTTTGCTTTTTTATAATGTTTTTTAATTTTATTTCTGTTGGGTCCATATTAAGTTTATGTGCTAATTCGTCTATTGCACAATCAAGTGCAAATGTACCTTGAGTTGCTCCGTACCCTCTCAATGCTCCCCCTGGAACTAAGTTAGTATATACAGTCCTTCCATCAAACTTTATTGCAGGTACATTATTATAGGTTGGAAGCACATTATGCCCTGACTCGGAACAAACTGAAGGTCCATTGTCACCATAAGCACCTGTATTGTTTAATGCTTTCATATCTATAGCTTTTATATTTCCTTCTTTATCTGCTCCAACTTTTATGTCAAAAAACATCTGATGTCTAGTATTAGTCATTGCAAAAGTTTCTTCTCTAGTATATATAAGTTTTGCTGGTCTTTTCGTCATCCAAGTTACAAATGACGCATATATCTCTGTTACAGCTATATTTTTTCCACCAAAACCTCCACCTATCCTTGGCTTTATTACTCTCACCTTTGAAAGAGGTATTCCCAATGCTCTTGAAACCTGTCTTCTCATATGATAAGCTGATTGATTTGCAGAAGTTACTACTAGTCTACCATTAGTATCTATATATGTGTAAGCTCTATGAGTTTCCATCATACAATGTGCTTGTGATTGAGTCATATAAGATTCTTCTACTATCACATCACACTCTTTAAACTCTTTTTCTACATCACCTTTACCCATTTTTTCTCTTGATACTATATTTTTTGTAGCATCTAATCCAAAATCAAACGGACAAAACAAATCATCTTCTTCATGTATTAAAATTTTATTACCTTCTGATTCTCTTGCATCTAATATTGGTGTCATTACTTCATATTCAACTTTTATAAGTTTCATTGCTTTAATAGCTGCTCTTTCATCTTCAGCCGCTATTATAGCAACTTCATCTCCTACATATCTCACTATATCTTCAAGTATTAATTGGTCATGAGGTGATGCTTCTGGATATGATTCTCCAACCATTGAATATCTATAATTTGGTACATCCTTGTAAGTAAATATATCTACTACACCTTTTACTTTTAATGCATTTTTTATATCAATATTTTTTATTTTTGCAAAAGCATGTGGGCTTCTAAGAAGTTTAACAGTCAAAACATCCCTATGAAAAATTAAATCTTCAGTATATATTGGTTTACCAGTAACAATGGCTTCACTATCTATTTTTCTTACTTCTTTATTTACCATTAAACTCACCCCCAATACTATTATACATTCTAACAACTAATGCTTTTGCCATATCTTTTCTATACTCTTTACTTCCTCTTATGTTACTTCCAAATGAAAGTTCTTCACTTGATACCTCTCCAGCTTTGTTTGCATCATTTTCTAAGCTTAGCACTTCACTTGCTTTGTATGCAATCTTTGCTCTTCTTGGTCTAGCTCCTATTGCAATTTTATAAGAATTTCCTTCTTTTAACATTGCCCCATTTAATACCGCAAAATCACCTGTACATTTTCTTATTGAATCAAATACACCTATAGCATCTTTTTTAGGTAATATAATTTCCATTAATATATCTTTTTCAAGCTCACTTTCTAAAAAATCAGCTAAATTCATAACCCCTTTTTTATATAACTTAACCTTTGCATCTACTACTAGTAATGAAGGTATTAAATCTGAAAATCCATACTTAGCAAATACGCTAGCTCCCACTCTAGCTCCACTTCTAAATTGAACTCCTACTATATTAGAAACAGCGTTTGAAATTACTCCACTACAGTAATTTTTAATAACCTTATTTAATTCTAAAGTTCTTAAACTTGTATCTGCTCCAATTAATATACTATTCTCAGTTTCATTTATATAATCTAAACCTAGGTCTTTTAAATCTATTGCTGAACCAATATTTTTGCTACCTAGTTTTAAAAATCCGCAGCCTCCAAGTATTATGTTGTTTTTTCTTGATATTAGCAGTTCATAAGCTTCATCTAAACTTTTTGGAACTACATATTCCTTTATAGTTATCATATTCTCTCCCCATATCAATTTAATTTTCACTTAAAAAATTTAAGTGTTCAAATATTTATGTATTGCTCTTAGTTGACCTTTATATCCTGTACATCTACAAAGATTTCCATTTACATAATCTATAACTTCTTCTTCTGTTGGATTTTGAAGTTCTCTTTTCATTGCTAAAACCATCATTATAAATCCAGGAGCACAAAATCCACATTGGTCAGCGCCTTCATCCGCAAGAAAATCCCCAAATTTCTTAGCTTCATCTACTACGCCTTCAAGTGTTGTAATGTGTTGTCCCTCTACTCTAGCAGTAAGATAATTACAAGACAGCACAGCTTTGTTATTTACCATTACTGTACATAGACCACATGAGCCAGTATCACAACCTTTTTTAACACTTACATATCCATTTTCCCTTAATGTATCTGCTAAAAAATCATCTGGTCTTACATTCAATTCTTTTTCTTTATTATTTATGGTACATTTGATAATCAAATAAATCACCTCAAAACTCATATTTTTAAGCCAAAGTCTATACTATATTTAATTTATTTAAGAATAATATTGTATTTATTAATAAAGACTATTCCACTTATGGCCTTCCATTCTATTCTTTATAGTCCCTCTTACACAAAGTCTCTCAGCTGTATCTTGAGCATCTTTTAATACTTTTTCTTCATCAGTTGTTAATATTTTTGAATCTTCCATTATTATATTTCCATCCACTATAACACTCTCTATATTTTTCATGCTAGAAGAATATACTAATGTAGACACTGGATTATGCATAGGTATTGCTTTTGGTGAAAGCATTGGATTAAATATTAGTAAATCTGCTTTTTTACCAATTTCTAGTGAACCTATCTCATCTTCCATTCCAATAGCTCTTGCTCCATCTATAGTCGCTAGTTCAAGAACTTTTTCTGCTGACATTGCTAATGGGTCACATTTATTAACTTTATGTTGAAGTGCTGTTAATTTCATAAGTTCAAGCATATCTTGAGAGTTATTGCTAGCAGCTCCATCTACGCCTAAACTAACTGTTATTCCTTTTTTAAGCATTTCTGGTACTGGTGCAACTCCTGAAGATAAATACATATTACTTGCTGTGTTATGAGACACCTTCATGTCATATTTTTTAGTAAGTTCCATATCCTCTTCAGTTAAATATACACAATGTACCATAAGTACATTTGGTCCAAGTATTCCCAATTTCTTTAAAACATCTATGTCATATTGCCCATGCAATTCTTTTGCTGCTTCTCTATCAAAAGGAGTTTCTGATATATGTACTGTAAATAAAGCATCATCATATTCTTTTACTACTCTCCAAAGCATCTCAAGCATTTCTTGAGAATTTGACCATATTGCTGCTGGAGCTACTCCTATTTTGATTCTTCCATTCTCTGTATTGTGGTGTTTTTCAAACAATCTTCTTACATCTTTTTCAACCGTTTCTACATCTTGCATTATTCCAGGATGAACTCCAAATTGAGCACCTGTGTTCATACATCCTCTTCCAAGTATTCCTCTTATTCCTAATTCTTTATAAGCATCTATTATTCCATCACAAAGACCTTGTTTACTGTGAGGGTACATATAGTCAACCATTGTTGTTATACCACTTCTAAGACCTTCCACACAGCCAAGCATTGCAGCATCATAAGTGTCCTTTGGCTCTAAATAATTGGCTGCTGGAAATGTCATAGTTTCTAGCCAATCTTTAAGTACCATATCATCTCCTAATCCTTTTAATAAAGTTTGGAATAAATGATTATGTGTATTTATAAAACCTGGGAATAGGACTTTGCCCTTAGCATTTATTACCTTTTTAACATCAGTGTACTTACTTTCTATTTCTTTAGAATTCCCAATATCTGCAATCTTGTTATCTTTTACTACTAATGCCCCATCAAAAATAACTTCTCTCTCTTTGTTTACAGTTACTATTATGGCATTCTTAATAAGTATATCCATCATTCTTATTTCCCCCTGCATTATTTAGTAATTTTTCTTTTAATATATTGACCTGCTGGTTGCTCCATGATATTACAACTTTGTACTACATGCTTTCCTCTTAAAAAAACATCTTCAACTTTACATCTGACTTTAACTCCTTCATATGGAGTATAATCTACATTTTGTTTTTGATTCTTATAACTGATTATTTCTTCTTTATCTGTATTTAAAATCACTATATCTGCATCACTTCCTACAGCTATTTCACCTTTTTTAGGATACATCCCAAATATTTTAGCAGCATTTGTGGAAGTAACTTCTACAAATTTATTTACACTTATTCTATTTTCCAAAACCCCATATGTATATAAAAGAGATAATCTATGTTCAACACCTGGTGCTCCATTTGGTATTTTACTAAAATTATCAATTCCCAAATCTTTTTGACCTTTAAAATTAAATGAACAATGGTCTGTACCCACGGTCTGAATATCACCCTCAGACAAACCTTTCCAAAGAAAATCTATATCTTCTTTTTTTCTAAGTGGAGGAGACATTACATATTTAGCTGCCTCAAATTCATCCTTATTATATAAACTATCTTCTAATAATAGATATTGCGGACATGTTTCTACTATCATATCTACATTTTTTTGTCTAGCTATCTTTATACTTTCTAGTGACTCTTTACAACTTAGGTGAACTACATATGATTTTGAGTTTGACAATTCAGTTATATCAGCAAGTCTTGAAACAGCCTCTTTCTCAACTATGTTTGGTCTTGTAAGTGGATGATATTTAGGTTCTAAATCTCCATTTTGTAAACGTTCTTCTATTAATGCATCCAATAAATCTCCATTCTCACAATGAAATTCAACTATACAACCTAGGCTTTTAGCTTCCTTTAGTACTTTGTATATTGTTCCATCATCTACTTTCATACCTTCATATGCCATATACATTTTAAAGGATACTATTCCATCTGAAATAAGCTTTTCCATGTGCGTAAATGTATCTTTATCTAAGCATGTGATTGTCATGTGAAATCCATAATCACAATAACAATTTCCACTTGCTTTTTTATGATATGTTTCTACACCTTGTATTAGATTTTCTCCTTCACTTGATTCTGCAAAGTCTAGTATAGTGGTATTTCCTCCAGCTATAGCCGCTCTTGTTCCTGTTTTAAAATTATCAGCAGTAGTTATAGAGCCTGCATTCATATCAAAGTGAGTATGTGTATCTATACCTCCAGGAATTATAAGTCTCCCTGTAGCATCAATTACTTTATCATTATTTATTTCTAAATCATTTCCTATTTCAGTTATCTTTTCATCTTCTATTCTTAAATCACTTATATAAGTTTTATCAGAGGTAATTATAGTTCCACCTCTTAGTATTGTTCCCATATATACCTCCTAACTTTTAAGCTCTAGTAGATTCTTTTAGAATTTTAATTTTATATTGTTTACATAAATTTATGTTTGCCAAAGGTGCTAAATTTAGCACCTCTAGACTATATTTAAATAATTTATTGTGAACTAAATATTATTTTCCATATACAGATTTTAATATTCCATAGTAACCTTCTGTTCCTATAAATAATTGTTCTTGTTCTATGTACTCATCTATTGTATGAGCAAGATTTTCTTTAGAAGGACCAAATCCTATTGTTTTTATTCCAGCTTCACCTGCATAATGACTTCCATTTGTACAGAATGAATATTGAGTTATTTCTGAATCTATTCCAGCCTCTTTTAATCCCTTATATGCTGCTTGAACAAATTCATCATCTTCATCATATAACCAACCTGGGAAGAATCTTTCACTTTCTATAGTATTTCCTGTATAACAGTCAGCTTTTTCAGATGCATAAGAAACTTTTGCATTTAATTCTGAGTCTTCTTTCATCATTTCATCTAATAATGCTTGTATTGGAGCTAATACTCCTTCTCTTGTTTCTCCAACTAATAATCTTCTATCAAAAGTAGCTTTACAATAATCTGGCACCACTGATGCACCTGGATATGGAGAAGATTTTATATCTGTTAAAACTAATATTCCATCACCT
>NZ_JADGMM010000008.1:0-213293 GCF_020662275.1 Clostridioides sp. ES-S-0006-03 | reverse complement strand
GTGGTGTATATTCAGTATGTGTAGATTTACAGAATAATATATATAGTGGAGGCAATGATAATACCATTAGAAAAATATCTTCTAATGGAGCAGAAATTTGGAAATATTCAAACTACAAAGATTGGGTATTGAGTATATGTATTGATTTAGAAAATAATATAATTACTGGAGATAGAAGCAGCTTAATAAAAAAACTACAAAACACACATACAGTACAAAAAGTAGCTTATTATAGTTAAACTCGGGAGGTAATAAAAATGAACAATCAAAAATATTTAACAGGATTAGAACACAAAGAAGGAAATATATATAAGGTGAATTTAATACACAATATGCCTTTTGACCAAACATATGGGTTAAATAAATCAGCTCAAGAATTAGAATTAAATGGAGTATTAGTTAATGAAGTAGTAGAAGCAGAACAAAGAGAAGGTTTTGCACCCATTATGTATGTAGACAAGACAACAAAAGAGATTACATATGAGTATGTAGAAATACCTTTAACACCAGAACAAGAAGTATTAAAAAAGATTAAAGAATTAGAACAGGAAAATGCAAATATAAATTACAGCTTAATGATGGGAGGATTAATATAATGTTAAATTACGATAAAATAAAATACTACTATGATAATAAAATGTGGACTAAAGAGATGGTCAAAAACTCAGTAGTTAAGAATAAGATAACAGAAATAGAATATAAGCAAATAATAGGTGAGAGCTATATGGTATAGTTCTTTTTTTATTGTAAGAAATAGAGAACCACATCAATATGCAGTTCTCTAAACACTTTAAAGAGGTGATAATTTGAAAAATAAAGATATTATAAAAAAACTAAAACATACACCAAATAATACAAATAAAAGATTTGAAGATATAGAAAACTTGAAAGAGATAGAAAGCGTAAATCACAGCATAGCTACAGGAGAATATATAATAGAAAACAGTAAGAAAGGATATTTGACTAATCTTAATATAAAAGGAAAGACACTAATTGATTTATGGGGAAAAACTAGTTCAGATTTTTCTTTATGGAAAGCAACTTTTTTAGATGGAAAAATAAACATACTAACAGAAAATGATATAAGATATTCTAATTTTTTTACGACCAATTATACTTTATATAAACCAGATACTATATATACAATAATAGTTGATGTTGATAAAAACACTTTACCTAGTACAAGTGGAATATATATTCATAGTTTAGGCGAAGAAAACTCAGTATTTATTCCTAATCTGACAAATATAGCTATATTAGGAGGAGTAATTGGTAAATTCAGATATACATTTACAACAATATCAGATTTAAGTAATTGTAACATTGTTTTAAGGAGTGTTTTAGATAATGATACACTTGCATCTGGTTATGAAGTAAGTTTGAAAATTACCATATTAGAAGGAGATTATACAGATATTAATATAGATTACTCTAACGAACTATTAAGTGTTGGACAAAGAGATAAAATAGAACTTTTAAGTTATCAATATAGTGGAATTAATATCTTTAATAAAAATGCCGATTTTAAAGATAATTATATTTTACAATACCTTAATGGAGAAGAACTTATTTCTGAAGCTAGCAATCATAAATATACATTAGATTATATAGAAATAGAACCAAATACAGAGTATACTTTTTATAATTGTAGTAGAAATATTTGTTGGTATGATATAAATAAGAGTTTTATACAAGCACCATTAAATGAAAGAATAATAGGAGATAAAGATATTTTTTATGTTACTAGAAGCCCTCAAAATGCAAAATATCTAAGAGTTACTATAATAAAAGATTTGCATGATGATGGTAATAAAACAATTATAACTAAAGGAAATGAATATGATAAAAAGACAATTCCATATACATTAAGAAGCTTACCAAATGGAATAAGAGATGAAATAGTCTACAAAAATGGTTCATATAAACTAATACAAAGATGTGAAGAAATAGTTTTTAATGGTAATGAAAATTGGATAGAAGTTCATGGAATGTATGAGTTTAGATTAAATTTAGATATATCTGTATTAAGATTAGATATGTCTAAGTTTGTAACTAACTTATACAAGCAATCTCATGTGGATTATATATATAATGTTCAAACTGAATCAGCATTATCTATATCAACAGAAAATGGAATAGGTGTAATAGATATAGTAGATACTTCGATATCTCCTTTTAGCATTGCCAATTTTAAAGAGAAATTAAAGAAAAATCCTTTAAAAATAATTTATGAATTAGAAATACCAAGAGAAATTGAGTTAAGTTACTTGAATTTAGAACAATATGATACTCAAACTAAATTTATCTGTGACTCTGGGGTTATAACTCCAAGTATCAACTTTGAAAGTACACAAAATTTAGGTAGTCATATAGAAGCTATCAGAGATAATATAAAAAACTCTAATATCAGAACTGATTTTCCATTTTCAATAAACTTTCTTAATGGATGGCAGCCATATCTTGGATATACTAGTTCTGTTGTAAACTATTGCACAAACAATAACTTTGTAACAATTAATGCAACAATTAATGGAGGTGTTACAGCAGCAGGTACTATTATTGGAAAGATACCTTTAAAATATGCACCTCGTAAAGGCATAATAGTAATATTTCAAACAACAGATGGAAAGTATTATAACGGAATCATTCGTACAAATGGAGAAATTGAGATATATTATAATGATATAACTTATAGAAGTTGGTTGTATTTATATGTAAATTATTTAATTTAGAAAGGAAAAAATATGTTAAATATAAAAAAGAAAAAAGAAATTTTAATAAAATATGGTTTTGAAAATGATTTAAATAATATAGATAATTATTTTGTTACAGAAGATAAACAATTATTTACTCCTTCAATAAAAAATGGGGTAGTAAATAAAGCGGGTGAACAAGTTTACAATGAATGGTTAGAACTTCGAAATAATCCAATTGAATCAGAAACATCAATTGATGAAATAAATACAAATAAGATTATAAGTTTAAAAGAAAATCAAAAGGAGCAAGACAATATGTTAATAGATAATGCTTACAGAATAGCTATGTTAGAACTTAACACAAATAATGTGCTATAAAGTTATAAAAATTTGGAGGTAAGAATATGTATAATATTTTAAAAAGAATGATTGAACAAAAAAATTATGAAACTAAAGAAGAGTTGCAAAACAAGTTAGATGTATTCTATGCATTAAATAGAATTAAAGAGAATGAATACACAGAATTAACAAACATGATAAATAAAGAAGAAGTACCAAAAGAACCTATTATCTAAAGCACACAGGTTCTTTTTTTATATCAATTTTAGTAGGAGGTCATCATGGAACAATTATTAACAGAATTAAGTAGTTTAGGAGCAATAGGAATCTTATGTGCTTTATTATTCAAAAATACTATGCAAGAGAAAAAAGAAGATAGAGACATGTATAAAAAGACAGTAGAAAACTTTATCGAACTATCTACACAACAACAGGAAATCAATAAAAATATACTTGTTGAAATGGGAGCAATGAAAACTGATGTGGAGGAAATAAAGGAAGATGTAACAGATATAAAGGTAATGCTACAGAAAGAAGGTGATAAATGATGAAAGTAGCAATAGTACCAGGGCATACTCTAACAGGAAAAGGAACTGGAGCAGTAGGTTATATAGATGAAGGAAAAGAAAATAGAATACTAACTGACTTAATAGTAAAATGGTTAAAACAGGGTGGAGCAACTGTATATACAGGTAAGATAGATAAATCCAATAATTACTTAGCAGAACAATGTCAAATAGCCAACAGACAAGATGTAGATTTAGCAGTACAAATTCATTTTAATGCAAATAGTACAACCTTAAATCCAATGGGTACAGAAACAATATATAAAACTAATAATGGTAAAACATATGCTGAGAGAGTTAATTCAAAATTATCAACTGTATTTAAAAATAGGGGCGCAAAAACAGATGTAAGAGGTCTTTACTGGCTTAGTCACACAAAAGCACCAGCAATATTAATTGAAACTTGTTTTGTAGATAGTAAGGCTGATACAGATTATTATATTAAATACAAAAATACAGTAGCGAGATTAATTGCAGAAGGCATATTAAATAAAAATATAAATAATGAGGATAAAATCATGTATAAACATACAATAGTTTACGATGGCGAAGTTGATAAGATACCTGCGACTGTAATTGGTTGGGGATATAAAAAAGAAGAATGCTTAGTTTGTGATATAAAAGATTATAAACCCTCCAAAACCGAGAATCTATATGTTGTAGGAGGAGGAGCATGTAATAAGATAAGTTCCATAACGACAGAAAAATATACTATGATAAAGGGTAATGATAGATTTGACACCCTTTATAAAGCATTAGATTTTATAAACAAATAAACTGATTAGGAGGTAGTAACTAGAAATAGTTACTACCTCTTTTTTTTAATCATTTTCAGCTTTCTCAATAATTATTTTTCCATCTTCTAGTGTAACTATAACTTTTCTTTCATCTTGAGATATACCCAGTTCTTTAACCCAATTGATAGGTAAAGATAATCTAGTAGTAGTATAGCCATTTCCACTTTTATGAAAACTTATATTTAATTCTCTTTGCTCCATTTAATTCCCATCCTTTTTTAATTCTTTTGTAAAGTAAACTAATAGTGAGATACTTATTAATAATCCGATGATATTCCATATATCAAAACTTTTTATTAAGAGTATTACATCGAACACTATAGTTATTAAAACAACAGCAATACATATTTTGTAAAATTTTCTACCCATGTTATTTTAGAAAGTATGTTATAATATTAGAAAGAAGTCACCTAGAAGGAAGGGTTTTTCCTTCTAGGCTTAAAACTTATAATTCTTTAATCAATCTAAGTATTGCGAGTACTAGATTAATTAAAACTAATGTGAAAGAGAAAACATTTTTAATTTTATTAAATTTGTTTTCTCTTTTATTTTTGACTCTTTCTAATCTGCCCACTTTCTTTGTCCTCCTTTCTTAGTTTTTGTCTTCTCACCTCCTTGTCTATAAATATATTATAATATTACGGTACGTACAATGCAACACTTTTATCCATATTTTTCAATAAATTTATAAAACCTATTAACATAAAATACAAAATATGATAAAAATAAGTGGATGTTTACATTATACACCCACTTATTTCAAATTTATTTCTCATCAGCTTTTTTTATTATAATCTCATCTTCCTTAAAAATAACTACTGCATTACGTTTTTCCCTTGTAAAGCCCATTTTTTCAAGTTGGCTTAAAGGTAAAGAAATTTTAGCTGAATAAGTACCTGAACCACCTTTACTGTAAACTATTTTAGATTCTTTTTGTTCCAAACTATTTTCCTCCTTTTTTATATTGCAATTTAACAAATATTAACAATAAAATGCTTACTATTAGCCCTATTATATTGCTAATATTAAAATGTAAGAATAAAAGTATTATGTCTATTACTATAGTTATAGCAACTATGATAATACAGATTTTATAAACTTTATCACTCATATTTTATAGAAAATGTGTTATAATATTTAGAAAGAAGTCACTAGGAAGAAGATTAAATTCTTCCTAGCTTACAAAACTATAAGTCTTTTAATAATTTAATTAGTTTATCAATTAAATTTATTAAAATAGGTAAGATAGAGAGAGCAGTTTTAACTTTGGCGAGTTTGTTTTCTCTATCTTTTTTTCTTCTTTCTATTCTACTCATTTTCTTTTTCACCTCCTTTCTATATTTATATTATAACATGCCGAACCGGCAAAAGCAATACTTATTTCCATATTTTTCAATAAATTTATATTAATGAACTATATTTCTTGCAAATAAAAATAAACGGTGGCAAAACCTAACTTGCCACCATCTTGCCACCGAAAATAAAGAATAGAATAAATTTAAATTAAGCATAATAAAACATAAACAACAAAACTAAACTTAATAAATTATTGAAATACCAACGCTTGTTAAAAAATAACAACAATAAACAAATAAAATAGATAAATATATCCAATTAAGGTATAATTAAGTTTTATATGATATAGTTATATTTGATAATTGACAATGGTAAAACTTGGAGGGAAAAAATGGATGAAAAAAAAATAGATAATATGAATTATTCATATAGTAACTATTCTAAAAAAACAGGTAAGCCAACTAGAAAAATAAAAAATAATAACCTTACACTTGAAACTAAAGAAGATAAACTTTGTTCTAGTTGCAACAAAGAAAATAATCCTAAAGATAATTACTGTAAATTTTGTGGAAATGAACTTTATGAAATAGTATCATTAAAATCGAGCGAAACAAAACTTGACTTAAAATCTAAAATAAAAGAACTCTCATATCACGCAAATACAAGAGGGATATTTTTAACGACTTTTTCAACTATATTCATATTGCTTGTTATTTCGTTAATATTTAAGGCTATAATTACTATTCAATTTAATGATATCAGTTACATGATAAATCCAGCACATATAATGTTAGCCCTTAATCTAGGTCAAATTAGCGTATCTATGTCTACTATGATGGGTTCTGGATTTATAAGTGCAAATATAGGATTGTTAATATTACTTATAATTCCTGTTTTAGGATTAATTATATCAAATTTAATTTTTATGAGAAAAAGATGTAAGGATTCAAAAACTACATTAGCCAATTCTCTTGGAGTGGGAATTTTCTATGGATTAATTTTAGCTATTTTATGTACTTTTACTAATGTTAAAACTAGCTCACATAGTATGCTAGAGTATGGATATGCTTTAGAGTATAGTTATGAATTTTTTAGTGCACTTTTAAATGGATTTGTATTAGGATTTATATGTACATATATAACTAATTATAGAAAAAGCTATGAAAAAGAAAATATGTATATGTCCCTTTTTTCAAATGCTATTAAAATATTCATATTAGGTTATGCTTTAGTGTTAGCAATACTTTTTATATTAACTATATCTGATAGTAGTTATTTAAATGAATTGAATATGAGTGGATATTCAAGTGGTATCGATTTATTTGCTGTATTGCCACAAATTGCTAGTTACATGTGGGCTTTTGCAAATGGAATTTCGGTAACAATAATAAATTCAACAGTTTCAATGCTTAGCTTAGGCTCATCCTCTTTATTTGGAGATACTAAATTAATGTTTTATGCAATGGGAGCTTTGTCTGCATTAATAATTTTATTAAATGGATATAAATTAAGATTTAAATATGATACAGATAATATTAAACCTGTAATAATATTTAGTATATATTATGCATTTTTAATGGGTATGTTGGCTCTATTTAGTACTTTTATACTTGATAGTAATATTAACTTCTTTAATACAACTAGCTATGGAACAACTCTAGTTATGCAATTTAAATTGTTCTCAACTATTATAATTTCATTTATATACAGTTTTGTGATATCTTTAATAGGATATAAGCTAAACTCAGCTGATTAAATATGATTGGAGGAAACTTCTGTGGAAGAAAATAATAAAAAGACAGTAGATGATAAATTTTCTAAGGTTAAGAAAAGATTTGGTAATGGAAAATTTAAGATTGAATTATATAAAGAAAAATCAAAGATAAATAGAGAAATTGATGATATTCAAGAAAAGAAGAGTAAAATATTTTTAGAAATGGGAATGTTGACTTATCAAAAAATTAGAGAAAATTCTATTGATGATGAGTGTTTTGATAAATTCTGTGATGAGTTATTAGAACTTGATAAGATAATTTATGAAAAAAATATGGAAATTAATGATATGGAAATTGCAGAAAGCAATGTAACTTGTGAATGTGGCTATATTGGAAATATAAATGACAAATATTGCGCTGAATGTGGTAAAAAATTTGAATTAGATAATGATTGCGATAATTTTATAGTTTGTGGTTATTGTGAAAGTGAAGTAGATTCGGAATCTGAGTTTTGTCCATGTTGTGGTAGAAAAATTATTATGGATTTAGAGTAATATTGGGGAACCTATGTATTATATACATGGGTTTTTTTATTGAAATCATTTGTATCTATATAGGAATGAAAATAAAAACCAAAAAAATGAAATAAATTTTCTTAAAACTGTGAAATATAAGGAAATACTTGGAATAAATCTATAAAAAAATAGAATTAATAAAAAAATATGAAAAAATATTGCAAAGAAAAAGTTTTCATGTTATTATTAATACATAAATTAAGAAAATAAATTTCAGAAATGAGGTAATCGAAAAAATGCTAGATAAGGTAAAGGGAAGACTAATAGTATCATGCCAAGCTTTAGAAAATGAGCCTCTTCACAGTTCTTTTATAATGGGTAGAATGGCTAAAGCTGCTCAAGAAGGCGGAGCAGTTGGCATTAGAGCACAAGGAGTTGATGATATTATTGAAATAAAAAAAGTTACTGGACTTCCTGTTATAGGTATTATAAAGAGAAATTACGAAGATTCAGATATATATATAACACCAACTAAAAAAGAAGTAGATGAGCTTTTAGCAACAGGATGTGAGATGATAGCACTGGATGCTACTAATAGAGTTAGACCAAACAATGAAGATTTAAAAGAAATTATAAATTATATAAAAGAAAATAATGTTTTAGTAATGGCTGATATTTCAAATTATGATGAAGCTGTTAAGGCGCAAAAATACGGTGTAGACTGCGTTTCAACTACATTATCTGGATACACTCCATATACAGAAATTTTAGAGGGTCCAGATTTTGTATTGATGGAAAGATTGGTTAAAGATTTAAAAATACCTGTAATAGCAGAAGGAAAAGTAAATACTCCTCAAGATTTAAAGAAAGTCTTTGAAATTGGAGTTCATTCATCAGTTGTAGGTTCAGCAATAACAAGACCACAATTGATAACAGAAAAATTTGTTAAAGCAATTGAAATTAATTAAAAATTAATTATATTTAACTATATTTGAAAATTAAAATTGGAGGTAAAGATATGAGAACAACAGATATGAAAGGAATTTATTCAGCATTATTAGTTTCATTTGATAAGGAAGGAAATATAAACGAAAAAGGGTTAAGACAAATAATTAGACATAATATAGATGTTTGTAAAATAGATGGTCTTTATGTAGGAGGAAGTACAGGAGAAAACTTCATGCTTTCAACTGATGAAAAGAAAAAAATATTTGAAATAGCTAAGGACGAAGTAAAAGAAGAAATAAAGTTAATAGCTCAAGTTGGTTCAGTTAATTTAAAAGAAGCTGTAGAGCTTGCTAAATTTACAACTGATTTAGGATATGATGCTATAAGTGCTGTTACACCTTTTTATTATAAATTCGATTTTGAAGAAATAAAACATTATTACAATACAATAATAAATTCTGTAGACAATAGATTAATAATATACTCTATACCATTTTTAACTGGTGTTGATATGAGTTTAGATCAATTTGGAGAATTATTTGAAAATGAAAAAATAATAGGTGTTAAGTTTACAGCAGCAGATTTCTACTTATTAGAAAGAATGAGAAAAACATTCCCAAATAAATTAATATTTTCAGGATTTGATGAAATGATGTTACCAGCTACAGTTTTAGGTGTAGATGGGGCAATTGGTTCTACATTTAATGTAAACGGTATCAGAGCTAGACAAATATTTGAACTAACGAAGAGTGAAAAAATATCAGAAGCACTTGAAGTACAACATGTGACAAATGATTTAATAACAGATATATTAGGAAATGGTCTATATCAAACAATTAAATTACTACTTGAAGAACAAGGCGTTGAAGCTGGATACTGTAGACAACCTATGAAAGAAGCAACTGATGAAATGAAATCAAGAGCGAAAGAAATATACAGAAAGTATTTTTAATAAAAATACTTTTAGTATGGGAGGATTGGTCAAATGGTAGGATTTACTTGGATAGATTTTGCAATACTAGTAGTTTACTTATTGGCAGTTTTATTTGCAGGATTGTTATTTTCAAAGAAGGAAATGAAAGGAAAAGAGTTCTTCAAAGGTGATGGAACTATTCCATGGTGGGTTACATCAGTATCAATATTTGCCACATTATTAAGCCCAATATCATTTTTATCACTAGCAGGTAATTCTTATGGTGGAACATGGATTTTATGGTTTGCACAATTAGGTATGTTTATAGCTATACCTTTAACAATAAAATTCTTCTTACCTTTATACAGTAGATTAGAGATAGATACTGCATATGAATACTTAGAAATGAGATATGAAAGTAAAGGACTTAGAGTACTTGGAGCTTTAATGTTTATAATATACCAAATAGGACGTATGTCTATAATAATGTATCTACCATCAGTAGTTTTAGCAGGTCTTACAGGAATACCTGTAAATGTGTTAATAATAGTTATGGGGGTAATAGCAATAATTTATTCATATACAGGTGGATTAAAAGCTGTTTTATGGACTGACTTTATACAAGGCATGGTACTAATAGTAGGTGTTACAGGTACGCTATTTTATTTAATATCAAGTATAAATGGCGGATTTGGAACAGTGATGGATACTCTTACAAGTGGGCATAAGTTCTTAGCAACAAATGAAGTTATGTTTGATAAAAACATACTATCTACAAGTGCATTTATAATATTTGTTGGAGCTGGTCTTAATACTTTTTCATCATATGTATCAAGTCAAGATATAGTTCAAAGATTTACTACAACAACTGATATAAAACAACTTAACAAAATGACATATGGAAATGGTGTTTTATCAATGGGACTTGCAACAGTATTTTATCTAATTGGAACTTGTTTATTTATATACTATACTCAAAACCCAGATTTAGCACAAACAGTTCAACAAGACCAAGTATTTGCATCATATATAGCTTATGAATTACCAGTAGGTATAACAGGAATACTACTTGCAGCAATATATGCAGCATCTCAGTCAACTTTATCAACAGGGCTTAATTCAGTTGCTACAAGCTGGACTTTAGATATACAAACTATTATAACAAAAGATATGAGTATGGAAAGACAAACTAAGGTTGCACAATATATATCATTAGGAGTAGGTATACTTTCTATAGTTGTTGCAATAATCTTAGCAAATGGAGAAATAAAGTCAGCATATGAATGGTTCAATAGTTTTATGGGGCTAGTTCTAGGAGTTTTAGCAGGAATATTTGTACTTGGTGCGTTTTGTAAAAGAGCAACTAAAATGGGAGCATATATTGGATTTGCAGTATCAGCAATTTTAGTTGTTTATCTAAAATATAGAATGCCAGAAGTAACTTCTTGGGCTTATTCTCTAATAACAATAACTACTTCTGTAGTAGTAGGAACAGTATTTAGTGCAATAGAATCTAAGGTTAAAGCAAAAGTATCTTTACCAAAAGCTGAAACTACAGTTTATTATGAAAAATAATATAGAATTTAAATAAGAAATTATCCTATAGAGTGGCTAGATTAGAGTGATTAGATATATAAATAATCTAGCTACTCTATAAGAATGTATAAAGAACTGTATATGTAAAAAACCTGAAAGTAGAATATACTTAAAATTATATAGGGAGATAGTGATTATGATATTTGGAAGTATAAATCATAGTAAGACATATTCAACATTACACGAAGACTTACTTAAGTGTTTTGAATATGCTAAAGAAAATTCATTGATAGATTACGAAAAAGGGACTCATACAATAGATGGTGATGATATCTTTGTAAATATTGTTGAGTATAAAACTTGTGAAAAAGAAGAAAGATTCTGGGAAGCTCATAAGAAATATATAGATGTACACTTGATGCTAGATGGATGCGAAAGAATAGATTTGAATTTTATAGAAAATTTAGAGCAAAAGACATATGAAGAAGATAGTGACTTTTTGCCTCTTGATGGGAAAAACAATGGCTATGTTGAACTTAGAAAAGGCGATTTCTTAGTATGTTATCCAGAAGATGCACATATGACAGCAATAAAAGTTTCAGAAAAAGAAAATATAAAAAAAGCTATTTTTAAGGTTTTGGTTAGATAATGAAAATTTATATAACTACTAAGGCTGAAAATAGTGATTTAACTTTCAGCGATTAGTGATATTTCGTAAATTTTAGTTAGATTACTATTTTCAGCCTTAGTTTTTTATAAGAAAGTTTAAATAGATATTAAAAGGTTTAGAATTGTATAGAGGAGTTAATTTATGGATAAAATAGATGTATTTTTATTAATAGGACAAAGTAATGCGAGAGGCTTAGGAAATCCAAAAGACAGTGTTATTCCAAATGAGAATTGTTTTGAATACTTAAGTAGCAACGAGATTATAAACATGAGATGTGAATTAGAGACTTCTGAAGGAGATGGTACTATAGCACCTGCATTTTCAAATGAGTGGAATAGACTTACTGGTAATAAAGTTTGTTTTATACACAATGCAAAGGATGGGTCAAGAATAAAAAATTGGAATCATGATAATAACTGGTTTTTAAATGACACTATAGAAAAATTTAATGCAGGGTGTAATACTTTAAGCAAGAATTATAAAATAACAAATAAATATGTTATTTGGATTCAAGGTGAAAGTGATGCAAAGTATGGTAGTGATGTTTTATACTATAAAGAGAGTCTAAAAAAAATTGCATATAGACTAAAGGAAGAATGTATCATTGATAAAATGTTTGTTAGTTTAACTGGTTATTGGCTTGGAGAAGATGAATATTTTGTTAGAACAAGACGAATTGCAGCAGCACAAGAATTTGCTTGTAATGAATGTGACATATTAAGCATAGGAAGCAAAATTGCTATGAAATTTCATGACCAAGGTCTAACTATTGATGATGTACATTATAGTCAAGAAGGTCTTAATATGTTGGGAGAAGATTTATGTAAGAATATTTATAAATATCATATAACTGAGAAAAAAATTATATTAAAGGATACCATAGATTTATCAGAAGCGAGAAAATATATCTGTGAGTTGGAAAAAATAAATAAAAAATTCATGTAATATAAAATTTTAATTAGTAATATTGGTTATAAAAATAATTTGTATGGAGATATGTTATGAAAAATTACGTTTGTATAGATATTGGAGGTACTTCAATAAAATATGGATTTATTAGAGAAGATGGGTTAATAATCGATAAATCCAGTTTAGATACTGAAGCAAAAGAAAAAGGTGGACCAGGAATATTATCTAAAATAAAGAAAATAGTTAAAAAATATATGAAAGAAAACAATATTGATGGGATATGTATATCAACTGCAGGTATGGTTGACCCAATTGAAGGTAGGATAGTATTTGCGTTAGAAGAATTAATTCCAAACTATAAAGGTATGGAATTAAAGAAAGAGATAGAAAAAGAATTTAATATAAAATGTGAAGTTGAAAATGATGTTAATTGTGCTGGCCTTGGTGAAATGTGGCTTGGAGCAGGTAAGGGAGCAACTTCTTCTATATGTATGACAATAGGTACTGGTATTGGTGGTTGTGTTATAATAAATAATAAGCTTATAAATGGATTTAGTAATAGTGCTGGTGAAGTAGGATATATGAATATGAATGGAAGTACTTTCCAAGAACTAGCATCAACTAGTAGTTTGGTAAAAAAATTAGCAAAAATAAAAAATATGGATGAAAATGACCTAAATGGGAAAATAATTTTTGATTTAGCAAAGAATAATGACGAAGATTGTTTAAAAGAATTGGATAATATGATAAAATCATTAGCAATTGGTATTGCAAATATATGTTATGTAATAAATCCTGAAGTTGTAATTTTAGGTGGTGGAATAATGGCACAAGAAGAATTTCTAAAACCTAAAATAGATAGAGCATTAAAGGAGATTCTTATAGAAAGAGTTTATAAAAATACTAATGTAGAATTTGCAAAGAGACAAAATGATGCAGGTATGCTTGGGGCATTGTATAATTTTTTAAACAAAATATAGAGAATAGAAGGTTTTTTAATGAGTATTTTAGAACAATTGGAATCACCAGCTTTTAAAGTTACAAAGTCAGATAAATTATTGATAGCTTATATAAAGGAAAATATAGAGGATGTATTTTATAAACCAATATCACAAATTGCTAAAGAGAGTAATATTGGTGAAGCAACTATAACTAGATTTGTTAAAAAAATGAAGTTTAATGGGTTGCAAGACTTTAAAGTTACTTTAGCGCAAGAAATATCAAGTAGTAATAAAAAAAATATTATAAATAAGAATATACAAAATGATGAGCCAGCTTTAGATACAGCCAAGAAACTTTTAAACTCAAATATAACTACTTTAGAGAATACTGTTGAGATAATCAATAGTGTAGATGTTCATGACTGTGCAAGACTTATAATAAATGCTAAAAAGGTTTACTTTATTGGTATTGGATATTCAGGTATAATAGCACAAGATTCAAACTATAAGTTTATGAGAATTGGGCTTAATTGTGTAAGTTTTGATAGTAGTCATACTATGATAATGATGTCTTCTATAATGGAAGAAGGAGATTTAATAGTTGCAATTTCTCATTCTGGGGAAACTGAAGAAATTATAAAAACTGTAAAACTTGCGAGAGCTAATAATGCTAAAATTATATCTATTACTGAAAATAAAAATTCTGAATTAAAGGATATTTCAGATGTGCACTTATCTTATGTATCTGGGGAAACTGTATTGGAAACTGGTTCAATATCCTCTAAATTGGCACAATTTTTTATTATTGATTTAGTATATACACAGGTAGTAAAAGAACTTTCAAATGAAGCTATTGAAAGAAAAATCAAGACTACAAATGCTATAAAACTGTTTAAAAATGAATAAAATCAGATATTTGTAATACTTTATGTGGTTTTCTTAAAAATTTAGTAATGGGGAGATTTTACATGTCTAAATTAAAAGACTATGATATTGACAAAGTAATACTTTTTAATAATTTATGTAGTGAAACTAAGAATCAACTTAAGGAAAAAGCTAAACTAAAAAGATTACAAAGAAAAGAAATTTTATTTTATGAAAAAGAACAATTGGACAGAGTATACGTACTTTTAGATGGGAAAGTATCTATTTTTAAGATAAGCGAAAATGGTGAGAGAAAGGTGATTTTTATATTAAATAATGGAGAAATTATAAATGACATTACCTTTGATTTTACGAAGAATTCTGCTGTTGGATGTGAGGCATTTGAAAATTCAATTGTGTCTTATTATAGCATTGAAGAATTTACAGAAATTATGAAAAATGATTTTCAGCTTACAAAAGATATTATTTCTTATATGGAGAGAAGGACAAGACGTTTATATAGACAGTTAAAAAATTCAATATCTATAAAAGTAGATAAGAAATTAGCAGCAAAATTGTATAGATTAAGTAAAGAGTTTGGAATTTATTGTGGAGAATGGACCTTATTAAATGTAAATCTTACAGTTACATATTTAGCTGATATGCTTGGCTGTAAAAGAGAGACAGTTTCTAGAATGATAAAAGTATTGCAAAAAGAAGAACTTATAAAGATTGATAATAAAGGTTTTTATGTAAAAGAAGCCGAACTATCAAAATACTTTAAAAATAATTAATTATAATTAAATAAAGATATTATTAAGAGAATCTATCCATAGATTCTTTTTTATTTATCTAAAATGATAATATTTGCCTTAAGTTTATTGAAACAGCTTAATTCTGATAGTATAATTAATTTAATATGAACAGTAAATATACAGATGTTGACACAGCTTCTATACTCAGAAAGGGATGTATCAAAATGAAAAATAAAAAATTCATAGGTTATGCTTTAGGTTTGATTTTTATATGTGTATTTGTGATGTTTTCTCTTTGGGATTTTACCTATAATGTTAATTCATTAGTAGAAAAAAGTAAAAAGATGCATTTAGAAGAGTTGTCATTGCAAAGTTCAAATACTATAAATGTTAAGCTTAACTCACTAACAAAGTTTATAAATAGTATTTCTAAAATTATTTCAGAGTCAGAGGGTATGAAGAAAGAAGATATAATGAAATTGCTAAATGATGTATCAAAGGAATCTGATTTTGAAAAAATCTATATTGCATATCCAGATGGTACAGCCTATACAGGTGATGGAAAGGTCTATAATATATCACAACATAGCTATTTTAAGAAAGCAATGAAAGGGGAAAGCAATATTTCAGAAATCATAAAATCATCTGTTAACAATGAAAATAGTTTTATAGTAGCATCTCCTATGTACAAAAATGGTAAAGTGATAGGTGTTCTGTATGGTTCTTATTATACAAGTAAATTAAGTGAATTTATAGATGTGACTAGTTTTAATGGAGAAGGAAGTACATATATATTTGAAAAATCAGGAAATCTTGTCTTAAAATCTACTCCAGGAGAAACTGATGACACCATAAATAATGTTAGCGATTTTTTTGATTTTATTTATGTTAGAGAAGATTACAGTTATAAAAACTTTATTGAAGATATATCAAATAAGAAAAGTGGATTTTTAGAATATAAATTCAAAGGAAAAGAGGAATATGCCACGTATACTCCAGTTGGTATAAATGATTGGTATGTATTGTCTTTTATTCCAAAGACTTTGATAGTGAAAGAGATTTCTAAGATAAACAAACTTGCAATTATATTAACAACTAAAAACTTCATAGCACTTTCAATTTTGATTTTAATTGTATTTTATAAAGAGAAAAAATCCAAAGAAAAGCTTGTAAAAGCAAATCTAGAGATATCTTCACTCACTAACAATATACCAGGAGGTGTTTTTAAATGTAGTGTAGGTGAAAAATATGAATTTGTGTTTTTAAGTGATGGATTTATTAACCTGTTTGAATATACTAAAGAAGAGATAAAATCCATGTTTAATAATAATTTTTATGATGTAATTTATAAAGATGATGTAGATAGAGTGAAAAATGAATTTGCACTTCAAATATTAGAATCAAAAGTAGTTGAAATAGAGTATCGAATGATTACTAAGAGTGGGAATTTTGTGTGGGTTGTAAATAAGTGTGAGCTTATAAAAGATTCTGATGGAAAAGAGTATTTCTACTGTGTGTTGGTTGATATAACAGATTTAAAAAAAGTAGAAGAAGAACTTAAGATTAATGAAGAAAGGCTTAGAATAGCCTTATCCAAGACTTCTAACATAGTATTTGACTATTATATGCATACAAAATCTATACATGTCTCTAGTGATGTCTCTTTAATATATGGATTACAAAAAAATATTGAAAATGGCATAGAATATTTTATAGATTCTGGGATAATACATCCTGACTTTGTTGATGTGTTTAAAGAATCTTTTAATAAAATGGAAAAAGGTGAAGAAAGTGTAGTATCTGTAATAAAAACAAGACTAGTCAATGGAAAATATATATGGAATAGAATGACTCTAACGAATCTATTTAATGGAGCAGAAATTCCAATTAGAGCGATAGGTCTACTAGAAGACATAAATGAGCAAAAAAAAGCTGAAATGCAATATAATCAAGAAGAGCAATATAGAAAAGCTATGTTGTCTGAAGCAATTGCTATATATGAAATTAATTTTTCTCAAGATAAATTTATATCAAGTAATATAAAGCCTGATAACAATTTAGGCTTAAGACCTGCTGGAAAATATTCTGAAGTAATGGAGGCTATTGTTGACGATATAGTTTTTATTTCAGATAGGGAAAACTTTAAAAAAGTATTTTATTATGAAAATGTCTTAGATTCATATAATAAGGGAGTAAATGAGTTAAAGTTAGAGTATCGAAGATATGACATTAATGGTAAGATTTTATGGGAACTTTGTACAATGCATTTACTTAAAGACCCCCAAAGCAATCAACTTAAAGGATTTGCGTACATTAAAGATATAGACAAACAGAAAAAAGAAGAGATTGAGCTTAAATTTAAAGCTGAACGTGATATATTAACAGGAATTTATAATAAAGGTACAACTGAAACTCTAATAAAGAGATTTTTGAGTTTAGACAGAGTTAAAGAAAGTAGTCATGCATTTTTTATTATTGATTTAGACGATTTCAAAGCTATTAACGATAATTTAGGGCATGTCTTTGGTGATAAAGTATTAGTTGAAGTATCAAAAAAATTAACTTCTATTTTTAGAGAGGATGATATAATTGGACGTATTGGTGGAGATGAGTTTGTAGTTTTCATAAAAAATATGAAGAATATAAAATTTATTGAAAACAAAGCGATTGAGCTATGTAATGCATTTAGAAATTATTATACTGGAGAAAATAAGTCATATAAAGTTTCTTGTAGTATTGGAATATCTATTATGCCAAATCATGGAACAACTTTTATTGAATTATATGAAAAAGCAGATAAAGCTCTTTATCATTCAAAAAATCAAGGAAAAGATAGATTTATTATATTTAATGACTCTATTTAAAGTTTAAATGCAAATGGAGGGCTTAAATTTTTAATATAAAGAATATTAAGTTGAATAAGAATATTTTAACTATCTTGATATGATTTAGTTATAAATGGAGGCATATTATGAATGGAAAATATAGATTTACTATTACTATGGTTATTTTTTTACTTATATTAAATACATCATTTGTTTTAGCCACTTCTGAGAAAGAAAAAGTAAGGGTTGGATATTGGCCTAGTTATGGAATTTCTGTTACAAAAGATGGTCAGTTATATGGATATACATATGATTATATGAATGAAATCGCTAAAATAAATAATTGGAAATTAGAATATATACCTTGTGGATGGAGTCAAGGTCTAGAAATGCTTAAAGAGGGAAAAATTGATATATTTGGAGCATTGCAAAAGGATGAAGAACGTGAAGAATACTATGATTATACAAATTTAAATTTTGGATATGAATATGGAGCATTGTATGTGAACTCCAAAAACAATACAATATCTTATAATAATCTAAAAGAGATTGATGGAAAAGTAGTAGGTACAGTTTCAGATAATCATTTTAAAAGTGTATTTGATGAATACTGTAAAAAAAATAAAATATCTGTAAAATATAAGTACATAGAAGGTGCAGAAGAACTTCAAAAGGAACTTGAAAAAGGAACCATTGATATGATACTTACAGGAAGCATTAGAGATATACCAAATACAAAGGTAGTATTACGTTTTTCATCAGAGCCTATCTATTATGCAACAACTAAGGGAAACAAAAAAATACTAGATGGTTTGAATTATGCATTAAATGAGATTAAGCGAGAAGATATATATTATGATGGTAATTTATTTAATAAACATTATAAGAGTACTGCAATAGCTAAAGAAGTATTTACTTTGGAGGAAAAAGAATATATAAAGAAACATCCTGTAATAAAAGTTGTATCAGGTCCTGATACGTCACCACTATCTTTTTTTGATAAAAATACAAATTCCTACAAAGGTATATCAATAGATATATTAAAATCAATTTCAAATAACTCAGGTTTAAAGTTTGAGTATATAAAGGTAGATAATTTTTCAGAGGGTTTAAAAATGGTTGAAAATGGTGAGGTAGATATTTGTGCAAATATGTTTATGTCACGGAGTACTGAGTTAGAGCATAATATTATATTTACTGATGGCTACCTTGAAACTACCATGTTAGGTTTGGCAAAAAATGATATTAGAATGGATGAAAAAACTAAGGTAGCAATGATTAAATGGACAGGGATAGAATCATTCGTAAAAGAATATTATCCAAATCAAGAAGTAAGTTTTTATCCAAATGCTAGTAAATGTATTGAAGCTGTCAAGAAAGAAGAAAGTGATGTATTTATAGGAAGCAACTATATCCTAAATAATATAATTAATACTGAAGAATCTGATGGGCTTATGTTTATGCCAATAAAAAATCAAGTCGTGGATATTGGAATAGGGGTTTCTGAAAAAGCAAATCCTGCATTATTGTCAATACTCAATAAATCCATCAATAGAGTTACAGAAGAAGAGGTTGCAATTGCAGTTACAGGCAGTACGAAGTACTTAGAGCATACAGTTACTCTATTAGATTTTATACAGCATAATATTATGGCATTTATTTTGATAATATTATTTATTATATTTATAGTTTTTGGAATATTTATTGTAAATTATAAGGTACAAATGAATAAATTAAAAAAGATAGCATATGTTGATGAAGTAACAGGTATAAGAAGTCTATTGAAATTTAAAATTGATGCTAATAAGCTTTTTGAAAAATATGGAACGTATAACTTTGTTATATATTATATTAACATAGATAAATTTAAATATATAAATGATATGTTTGGTTTTGAATTTGGAGACAATATTTTAAAATATATAGCAAGAAAAATAGGTGAAAGTATTTTTAAGGATGAAATATATGCAAGATTATCAGACGATAGATTTATTGTAATGACTAAAAAAAGTAATATAGAAAATTTAAGAAAAAGAGCAAATGATTTTTTTGAGATTGTGAATAGTGATAAAGAAAATACATTTAAAATAGATATAATACTTAAATGTGGAGCGTATTTAATTGATAAAGATGATGTAAATATTGATGTAATGATTGATAGAGCTAAGATAGCTTGTCAAACAATAGAAACCAATTATAAGAGTAAAGTTGCTTTTTATGATGATAAAATAAGGCTTTCTATACTTCGTGAAAAAGAAATTGAAAATAATATGGATAATGCACTTTTAAATAAAGAGTTTGTAGTTTATTTGCAACCTAAAATTAACCTTATAACAGATGAGATTGTAGGTTCAGAGGCTCTTGTTCGTTGGATTCATCCAATTAAGGGAACTATATCGCCTAATGATTTTATTCCACTATTTGAGAAAAATGGATTTATAGAAAAACTTGATTTGTATGTTTGGGATAATGTCTTTAGTACAATGTCAAAATGGATAAAAAATGGAATAAAGCCACCACCAATTTCTATAAATGTATCAAGAATTCATTTAAATAATAGAAATATAGTAACTAGTTTAAAATCTTTAATCAATAAGCATAATATACCAGCGCATCTAATAGAACTTGAGTTAACAGAAAGTTTATTTTTGTCAAATATAAGCATGCTTTTAGATATTTTAAATGATTTGCATGATATTGGATTTATTGTATCTATGGATGATTTTGGAAGTGGATATTCTTCACTTAGTCTTTTAAAAAAATTACCAATTGATGTATTGAAGATTGATAGAGAATTTTTAAATGAGACAATTACATCTACACGTGGAGAAAAAGTTATAAAGAATATAATTACATTAGGTAAGGATTTAGATATGCTAATTGTAGCTGAAGGAATAGAAACTGAAGGTCAATTAAATTTATTAAAAAATGCAGGCTGTAATATTGGACAAGGATTTTACTTTGCAAGACCTATGGATATAGAATCATTTGAAAAGCTTGTATTTAAAAGAACAGATTTTTAATTTAAAGTTATAAATAATAAAGAAATATTACTAGAGTTTAATAAACTCTAGTAATATTTTTTTTATTATTTTTAAAACTGTGATAATTATCACAGAAGTATCTAAAATAAAGTGTTAAGATTTAAACAAGATAATAAGTAAGCAAAACTAAAATATAAGAAAGGTGATAAAAATGAAATTAAAATTAGATTCATCCAAATTCAATGAAGGTCTGAATTTCCTAAAAAAAGACTACAAAATATTTGCACCAGTCATAATGCCATTTAAAGGTACTTTTTCAGATACGGACATGATAAGATACAAGGAAGTAAATACTTTTGAAGAAATGGAATTTGCTCAAAAATCAAACTTTTCACCAAAAGAAGTAGTGCTTCCTATTAATCAAGTCTTATTTTACTTTACTGAAAAAGAATTTAAGGAAAGCGATTTAGACAATAAAAAGATTTTAATTTTTCTAAGAGCTTGTGACATAAATGGAATAAAGAGACTCGATGAAATATATTTAAATAATGGAGAAGAAAAAGATTATTTTTATAAACATATTAGAGAAAAAATAAAATTTGCACTTGTAGGATGTAAAGAGAGTTTTAGAAATTGTTTTTGTGTAAGTATGGATTCTAATAAAACTGATAACTATTCACTTGGATTGAATATAGAAGGAGAAACATTGTACTTAGACATAAAAGACAATGAATTTGAAGTATTTAATGGAGAGCCATCAGAATTTGATGTTAGTCATGTAACAGAAAATTTAATTTCTATAGATATACCAGAAAATATTGATTCTAATGAGATAATAGGAAATCCAATATGGGATGAATATGACACAAGATGTATTGGATGTGGAAGATGTAATTTTGTATGTCCAACATGCTCATGCTTTACAATGCAGGATATTTTTTATAAGGAAAATGAAAATGTAGGTGAAAGAAGAAGAGTTTGGGCTTCATGTCAAGTAGATGGATATACAGACATAGCAGGTGGAAATTCTTTCAGAAAAAAACAAGGAGAAAGAATGAGGTTTAAAACTATGCATAAAATAAATGATTTCAAAAAAAGATTTGGATATAACATGTGTGTTGGATGTGGAAGATGTGATGATGCATGTCCACAATATATATCATTTTCAAAATGTATAGAAAAAATAAATGATTTAGTAACTAGTAAGGAGGAGATATAAATGAACTCATATATACCAGTAAGTGCAAAAATACTAGACATAGTTAAACATACTGATAAAGAATGGACATTCAAAGTGAATTGTGATACAAAAGGGGTTCTGCCTGGAAAATTCTATGAAATATCTATACCTAAATATGGTGAAAGTCCAATATCAGTATCAGGATATGGAGAAGATTATATTGATTTTACAATAAGAAATGTAGGTAAAGTTACTAGTGAATTATTCAATTACAAAGAAGGAGATTCGTTTTTTATAAGAGGACCTTATGGAAATGGATTTGATGTATCTTTATATGAAGGAAGAGAAATCGTAGTAGTAGCAGGAGGAAGTGCATTAGCTCCTGTAAGAGGAATAGTTGAATATTTTTATAATAATAAAGATAAGTGTGAAAAGTTTAAATTAATAGTTGGATTTAAATCACCAAAAGATGTTCTATTTGCAGAGGACTTAAAAAGATGGAGTGAAAAATTGGATATTTTAGTTACTGTGGATGGAGCTGATGAGGGTTATAGTGGAAATGTAGGATTAGTAACAAAATATATTCCAGATTTAGATATAAAAGATATAAATAATACTTCTGCAATTGTAGTTGGACCTCCAATGATGATGAAATTTACAGTAGGAGAGTTTTTAAAAAGAGATTTAGACGAAAAAAATATTTGGGTTTCTTATGAAAGAAAAATGTGTTGTGGAATAGGAAAATGTGGACACTGTAAGATGGATGATACTTATATATGTTTAGATGGACCAGTATTTGATTATTCATATGCTAAAAATCTTATTGATTAGGGGGTGGAGTTTGTGATAAGAGATTTAAATACTAAAAAAGTAATGAAAAATGCTTATAGAATTACAAAAACAAAATATAAAACTTCTTTAAGAGTTAGAGTGCCAGGAGGTCTTATTGACCCTGAAAGTTTAATCACAGTTTCTAGGATTGCAAATGAATATGGTAATGGTCAGATACACATAACTACAAGACAGGGATTTGAAATCTTAGGAATAGATATGGAAGATATGGAAGAAATAAATAATATCATACAACCTGTTATTGAAAAGATGAATATAAATCAAAGTGAGAAAAATGCAGGTTATCCAGCAGCAGGTACGAGAAACATAGCTGCATGTATAGGTAATAAAGTCTGTCCAAAAGCGCAGTATAATACAACTGAATTTGCAAAAAAAATAGAAAAAGCAATTTTTCCAAATGACTTACATTTTAAAGTGGCATTGACTGGATGTCCGAATGACTGTATAAAAGCTAGAATGAATGACTTTGGAATTATAGGAATGACCTTACCACTATATGAAAAAGATAGATGTGTGAATTGTGGAGCGTGTGTAAAAAAATGCTCAAAACTATCTGTTGGAGCATTAAAAACAGAAAATAATAAAGTAGTAAGAGATGGAGATAAATGCATAGGTTGTGGAGAATGTGTACTAAATTGCCCAACAAATGCATGGACTAGAGATGAAAAAAAATACTATAGATTAGCTATAATGGGTAGAACAGGTAAGAAAAATCCAAGACTAGCAGAAGATTTTCTTTTATGGGCAGATGAAGACAACATAATAAAAATAATACTTAATACTTACAAATATGTAGAGCAATATATAGATAAAGATGCACCAGGAGGGAAAGAGCATATAGGATATATAATTGACAGGACTGGATTCATGGAATTTAAAAAATGGGCACTTGAAGGTGTACAATTTGAAGAAATAACTAAAGTACATGAAAATATATACTGGAGTGGTGTTAAATATCTATAAGTAATAAAAAAATATATTTAAATAAATTATAAATTTAATAGAAGGAAGAGGGAATTATGCATAAAGAAACTTTGGATAAATTAACTAACGCAGCTATAAATAAAATAAATTTATTAAATACAAGTAAGATAAAATATTTAGTGTCTTCTGCTTTTGCAGGACTTTATGTAGGTATCGGTATACTTTTGATATTTACTATTGGAGGGATTTTGACAGATGCAGGTTCTCCTATGACAAAGATAATGATGGGGTTATCGTTTGCAGTAGCACTTAGTTTAGTTGTAATGACAGGAACAGAGCTGTTTACTGGAAATAATATGGTAATGTCTGTAGGTATGCTAAATAAAGGGGTAAGTATAAAAGATACTTCTAAAATATGGATATACAGTTGGGTAGGAAATTTAATAGGAGCTTTAATTTTAGGTATAATGTTTGTAGGAACTGGTTTAGTAGATAAAGGTCCTGTAGCAGAATTTTTTGCAAACACAGCAGCAGCCAAGGCATCTATGCCATTTATGTCTCTTTTCTTTAGAGGAGTTTTGTGTAATATCTTAGTTTGTGTCTCAGTTTTATGTTCATTTAGAACTAACAATGATAGTGCAAAAATAATTATGATATTCCTATGTTTATTTGCTTTCATAACAACAGGGTTTGAACATAGTGTAGCGAATATGACAATCTATAGTGTTTCATTATTTTCTCCAACAATTCAAACAGTTAGTATTGGAGGAGCTATTTATAATTTAGTAGCAGTAACACTTGGAAACATTGTTGGAGGAGCTTTATTTATGGGACTTGGTACTTACATACTAGGTAAAGAAAAAATTAAACAAGTTTGCTAGATAAATCTTACAACGCCCTCAATAAGTACAAATATTGTATTATTGAGAGCGTTGTTTTTAATTTTAAAAAAATATTTGAAAGAAAAAACGTATGCTGGCATATGAATATATATGTTATATATGATTATAAAGTTCGTTAATATATGAATTAAAATTAGAATTATAAATAGAAAAATTAGAATCCTCACGTAGAAAAGACGATTTTGAATACGATAATAAGTGTGATAAAATTGACTTTGTTGAAATTTTTAAGGAGGTATTTGATGACAAAAAAATTAATAATATCAAAAACTAAATTGTTTATTTTTATAATAGCATTTATATCTGCATTTATAGCTTTATTTGGAAGTAAAAATACACTTATAGGTGTGGCTATAGTAACAGCTATGCTAATGCTTTTGGAAAGGGATTTAACTATTTCTCCAATTAAAAATTTACTGAAATACTTGATAATAAACGTAACATTAGGAGTATTATCGTTTTTTGCAGTACAAAATATGTATTTAGGAATTTTATTAAATTTTATAGCATTATTTATAATAGGATATTTATTTAGTTATGACTTGAAAAGGGCTGTATATGTACCTTTTGGTCTTATGTATATATTTATGATAAGTATACCTGTAGGATTAAGCGAATTTCCTATAAGATTATCGGCTTTAGCTAGTGGTTCACTTGTCATAATGATTGCTCAATTTGTTATGAATAGAAATAGAATGAAAAAAATTGGTGACAAAGAATTAATATCTATATGTGATGAGTTGTTGGAAAAAATAAATCTTTTAAAAAATATTATTAACAGTGATAATTCTGTAAATAAGTCTAATATGAGAAAAATAGATAGTTGTAATTACACAATAAATTCTATATCAAAAGGTCTTAAAATGGTTATATTTGATAATAGAAAAGATGATTTTTTTATTAGTATTAAAGGAATGGATATAATAAATATCTTATTTTCATTAGAAAGAATAAGTTTAATCTTAGATAGATATAAAATAGATACTAAGGAATTTGAGGATGAAGACATAAAAAATATGCTAAAAGAAAGTAGTACAAATAGTAAAGAAGATGTTTTAGTTGTAGTATCTAAAGAAGTAAATTATATCAAGATGTGCTTAGAAAATAAAGATAAGATAACTGATAAAGAAATACTTGGATTTAGAGATTATGTTGTCGCTCAAGATACTAAAAATATAAATTTGAAAGAAATTTATAGTGCTTTAGAAAATCTATATGAATTTTTATTAGAGTACAAAAAGGTAAAATCAAAAGAGGAAAAAAGAGTTGAAAGAAAAATAAAGATACCACGTGAATTTAAAAGAATATCAATATATAAACAACATTTTAATTTAAAATCTATAAGATTTTCTTATGCAATAAAAATCGCTTTGGCTGCAGCAATCTCAGGTTTTATTATGGATTATTTTCACTTAAAAGATGGAAGATGGATAATGTTAACTGTGTTTTCATTAACGCAACCTTATGCAGAGAACTGTTTGCAGAAATCCAGAAAAAGAATAGAAGGTACACTAGTAGGAGCGGTAATATTTATTGTTTCATTTTCAATAATAAAAGATAATACATTAAGGTCATTAATAGTACTTTTAGCAGGATACATAAACTCATATGTAGTTGATTATAGAAAACTGATAGTGTGTGTAACTGTTTCAGCCCTTGGTTCGGCAGCAGTTATGGGAGACCCTAATGTTTTAACTATGAGTAGAATTTCATATGTAGTATTAGGTGCAATTATTGCATTAATAATAAATAAATTTGTTTTACCATATGATGCAAAAATGGGGTATCAGCATGTTATAGATGTGTATAAAGGTATAGTTAAAAATATAATTAATGAAGTTAATAAATCTATTGAAAATTCAACCAATGTTCATTATATAAAGAATCTATTATTAGTGCCATCACTTATTGAAGATAGACTTATGCTGATAAATACTATATACAAAGATGAACATCAAGATGATTTCTTAGAAAATCAACAATTACTAATAAGTAATATGTACAATTTATATATAAATGTCAAAAAGAATAATATTAGAGATGAAGATGTAGAAAGAATATTGAGAGATACTAGTTATATTTCAAATTATGATGCTGATAAATATGATGAAGGAAGAAGTGTAATTTTAGATAGTATTGAAAGTACAGTAAGTTTAGGTGATAAAATAATTTGTCTAAATTTACTTCAAACATTAAATGGTGTAAAAGAAATGTATAGAATAAGTAATATCAGTAAAATGTTAGTGCAAGAAGTTGCATAGTTTTCTAATCTAATCTAATTAAATTATATAAAAAGTCATAGCTTTAAAATAAAGTATATGACTTTTTCTTTTATACAATGTTAACAGAAAATAGTATATTAAAAACAAAAACCATATATTTATGAATTTTGTGTGAAAAAGGTTAAAATATTGATTTTTTTCATTGGTTGAAAAAACAATTTACTTAGGATAAACTATAATAGTATTCAAATATTATGGGGGTTAGATTTATGAGTAAAGATGTAAAGGTAAAGCGCAATAAGAAATATGATACATTTAGTATAACTATGGAACTTGAAAGACCTTTACTTTATGATGAGGTTGAAAACGAAGATGATAAAAATGATAATAGAAAATTTAATATAAAAAAGAAAATATTCATGGGAATAGGGATACTGTTTGTATTGATTCTGCTTAGTTTTTTCATATGGATAAACAAAACATATGAACCTCAAAAACTAGCAAAAGAAGCATTAGTTAGCAATAGTAAAGTTGAGGTAACCATAAATGAAAATATTTCATTTACACCGAAGGGTAGAAAAGTTTCTAAAGGTCTAATTTTTTATCCAGGAGCTAAAGTAGAAATTGAATCATATGCACCACTTGCAAGAAAAATAGCAGAAAGTGGATATGAAGTGGTAATTGCAAAAATGCCACTTAATCTAGCTATACTTGGAACTAATAAAGCACAGAAAATTATGGATTCTTACAATAATATAGAACATTGGGTAATAGGAGGTCACTCATTGGGTGGAGTTGTTGCATCTAATTTTGCACGTGACAATAAATTAATTGATGGAGTTGTGTTTTTATCTTCCTATCCAATGGGCAATGAACTAAAACAGCTAGGTAAAAAGGTTATATCTATATGGGGAAGTAAAGATGGAGTAGTTAATTTTAAAAATCTTATAGAAGCAAAAGAAAAACTTCCTGATGATACAACTTATGTTGAAATTGAAGGGGGAAATCATGCACAATTTGGAGATTATGGAAAACAAAAGGGAGACAATGATGCTATTATAAGTCAAGAAAAACAGCTTAAGATTACTGCAAATAGTATTATTAAATTTTTAAATAATATATCTTAAACAAAAGCTTGAAGTTTATAATATATATAAAGTATTATTTTAAGTAAATATTATTAATATAATAAAATTAAGAGTTGATTAAAAGGGGGATTTTAATATGGAATATGATATGCCACTTTATAGACCGCCAAGTGAGGCTTATAGTCTTATAATACAAGTTACACTAGGATGTTCTCATAATAAATGTACATTTTGTAGTATGTACAAATCAAAGAAATTTAAAATAAAACCATTAGAAGTAATAAAAAATGAAATTGATATATTTAGAAGACATTATAAAAATGTAGACAGAATATTTTTAGCAGATGGAGACGCATTGATAATACCAATGGAAAAACTAAGAGATATAATATTGTATATAAAAGAAGTTTTTCCAGAGTGTGAAAGAATTACTCTATATGGCTCTCCTAAGTCTATAGAGAAAAAAACTGATGATGAACTTAAAGAGTTAAAAAAACTTGGTGTTAAGATGATTTATCTAGGGCTTGAGAGTGGAAATGATGAGGTATTAGAAGATATTAAAAAGGGATTTAATAGTGAACAACTTATAAAAGTTGGTAGAAAAGTTAAGCAAAATGGTATTAAATTATCAGCTACTGTAATAGCAGGTCTTGGAGGAACTAAAAAAACGAATCAACATGGAGTTGATACAGGAAAAATGCTAGGAGCAATTTCACCAGATTATGTAGGTGTATTGAGTTTAATGGTAGAACCTAATACTGAACTTTACGATTTACTTCAATCAGGTGAATTTACAGTATTGGAAGATAAAGCTGTGCTACAAGAAATTAAAGAAATGATAAAAAATATAGATACCAATGAAAAAGTCGTATTTAGAAGTAATCATGCCTCAAATTATGTTAACTTAAAAGGAATATTACCTGAGGATAAACAACGTCTAATTGATGAGATAGATTATTATCTAAGTAACTTAAAATTAAAAAGAGAAGAGTATAGAAGACTGTAAAATTTAGCTATTCTTAATATATATGTGTAGATGTAAAATATTAAAATTATCTAGAGTTTAAGTAATCATGCTACATTAATAGTGTATCACTATTAATGTAGCATGATTTTTTTGTTAAGAAACATAATCATAAAATTATAGAAAAAATCTATCAATAATGATGAAAATATGCACTGGTTTAATAGATTTCTACGCATTATAATAGAGACATAAATTTAAAACACAAAAACTATAAACATAAAAACGTGTGGAGGAATAGAAATGAAAATATATCAAAATATCTTTGAACCATTAACTATAAAAAGGATGAATGTAAAAAATAGAATAGTTATGCCACCAATGGGAACAAACTTTGGTGGAGAAAGTGGAGAATTTAAAGATGAACACATTAAATATTATGAACAAAGAGCTAAAGGTGGAACTGGACTTATAATTGTAGAAAATGCTTGTGTAGATTTTCCTTTAGGTTCTAATGGAACTACACAAATAAGAATAGACCATGACAGATACATACCTGCTTTATATAAGTTAACTGAGAGTCTACATAAACATGGTGCATGTGTAGCTATACAAATTAATCATTCAGGTGCTTCAGCTATGCCAGATAGAATAAATGGATTAACTCCAGTATCTTCTTCGAACATACCCTCAAAAAATGGAGGAACAATACCAAGAGAATTAAAGAAAGCAGAAATACTAGATATAGCTAAAAAATATGGAAAGGCAGCAAAAAGAGCTCAAATAGCTGGTTTTGATGCTATAGAGATACACGCTGGACACTCATATCTAATAAGTCAATTTTTATCCCCAATTTACAATAAGCGTACAGATGAATTTGGTGGAAGTCTTGAAAATAGAGCGAGATTTGCAAAACTAGTAATTGATAAAGTTAGAGACGAAGTAGGAGCCTTATTTCCTATATCTTTAAGGATAAGTGCTGATGAATTTATAGAGGGAGGAAATACTTTAGATGATACTTTAAAGCTTCTTGAATATTTAAATGAAGAAGTAGATATATATAATGTATCAGCAGCATTAAATGATTCTATACAATTTCAAATCGATACAATGACATTAGAAGATGGGTGGCGTTCATATATGTCTAAAGCAGTTAAAAAAAGATTTGGAAAAACAACAATAATAACTGGAAATATAAGGAATCCAGAGATAGCATCAAAAATACTTGAAAATAATGAAGCGGATTTTATAGGTATGGGAAGAGGCCTTATAGCTGACCCTAATTGGGCTGAAAAGGTAGAAAATGGAAAAGAAGATTCGATAAGAAAGTGTATTTCATGTAATATAGGATGTGCAGGTAATAGAATTGGAGCAAATAGACCTATAAGATGTACAGTAAATCCAGACTTAATAAATGGAGAAGAATATAAACAAAGAAAAGTAAATAAGACAACAAATGTGGTTGTTATAGGTGGAGGAACGGCGGGTCTCGAAGCCGCAGCCACAGCAGCAGAGGTGGGCTGTAATGTATTTTTATTAGAAGAAAAAGCAGATATAGGAGGGCTTGCTGAGACAATATCAACTTTTCCGGATAAAAGTAGAATAAATGATTTTCCAAAGTATTTAAAACAGAGAGTTAATAAATTAAAAAATTTAATTGTTTTTAAAAATACAAAGGCCGATATTAAATTTATAGAAAATTTAAAACCTGATATAATTATAAATGCTACAGGTTCAAAACCATTACTTCCACCAATAACTGGTTTGATGGATAGGATAGACCAAGAAAATGGAAAGGTGAGTTCAATATTTAAGCTATTTAATGATATAGAATATTTTAAAACAAAAGACTTAGAAAATAAGAAAGTAGTAGTTGTGGGTGGTGGAGCTGTTGGATTAGATGTTGTAGAATTTTTCTCAGAAAATAAGGCTAAAACGTCTATAGTTGAGATGTTACCAGTTGTGGGCAAAGATTTAGACCCTATAACAAAGGTGACAATGATGAAGATGTTAAAAGATTACAATGTTGATGTTTATACAAATACAGCATTATTGGAAGTTGAGGATGATAATTTTAAAGTTAAGAAGAATGAAGAAGAGTTCTTACTAAATTTTGATTATGGATTTATATGTTTAGGAATGAAATCTAATAATCCAATTTTGAATAATTTAAAGAAATATTTTGAAGCTAAAAATGTGGAAGTTCTAAATATAGGAGATAGTAAAATAGCTCGAAGAATAATCGATGGAGTTAGAGAAGGAAGAAATATAATAACAACTTTAGAAAAGTTAAATCTTTTATGATAATAAATAATAGAGATGATTTTAGAAAAGTCGAATCTCTTGTAGAGAATAAATAATAAAAGTAAAGTAATTTTAGAAAAGTTAATTTATCTTTGTTTTATAACCTTAGTACTATTTTTAATTTTAATTATATCAAGTAAGACTATTGGCAATATAGTAGATTTAAGGGAATTCCTAAAAAGATTTCCCCTAAATCTCGTTTTAAGATAAATTAGTCATAAAATATTAAACTAATCTATCAATAGCTCCTGATTGAATGTGTTGAATACTTGATTGGATTTTTTCATATGACCAATCCCACCACTTAATTTTTAATAATTTTGAAATTATATCATCATTAAATCTTTTCTTTATAATTTTTGCAGGTATTCCTCCAACAATAGAATATGGAGGGACATTATTAGTAACTACAGCTCTTGTTCCAATAATTGCTCCATCACCAATTTTTACACCTGGCATAATTACAGCATCATAGCCTATCCATACATCATTTCCAATTACAATATCACCCTTATTATCCCAAGCATCTGTTATATGATTTATGTCTAAATCCCATTCTTCATAAAAGATTGGAAATGTATAAGTAGAGAGTGATTTCATAGTGTGGTTTCCACTAGTCATTAAAAACTTTACATTACATGCAATTGAACAAAATTTTCCGATTATTAATTTATCATTGTTTATAGGATATTGATATAGTACATTATTTTTTTCAAAATCCCTTGGGTCATTATAAAAGTCGTTATATATTGTATAGTCTCCAACTTTTATATTGTCTCTTGTAATCACATTTTTAAGATATATAGTTTGATAATCATTACTTCTTGGATATATTTTATCTGAATTTGGAATAGTCATGTTTAAATCTCTCCTTTATATTATGTTGTTTTCCTGACTATCCCATTATTACAATGCATCTCTTCACAGAATCACTCCTTATATATTACTTATTTATTTATAGTTTATTATTTTATTTTAAATAAAATATTTTTAACTAAATTGTATTTTATTACAATTGTCTATTTATTTGATTATATCAAAGTGATAAAAAATTACAAGTATTTAAGATATACTAAATATAAATCATTTTTTATTAAGTTAAATAATGCTATTATTGAATTAAACTTTAATTTTCAACAGTGATTTGACTAGAATATATTGGGTATGATAAAATTATGTTTATATAAATATTTATGTAGTATTTATGTAAATTTATTATCTATATTATATAAATAGATAGTATTTATATGTATTTATTTTTAGGAGGTTTTATTATGAGTCGACTAGAGAGACTCGAAATGAAGAAAGTAGAAACTAAGCATTTGCAACAATTCAATCAATTGTTACGTTATGTATTTCAAGTGACAAACCATGATTTACAACAAGTAGGTTGGGAGGAAAGAGAAATAACTCTTGCTAAACTACCTGTATTAAGACAAGCAGATGTATTTGGTTGGTTTGATGAGGATAAACTAGTATCTCAAATAGCTGTTTATCCATTTAAAATCAATATATTTGGTCAAGAATACGATATGGGTGGTCTTACTGGTGTTGGAACATATCCTGAATATTCTAATTTAGGTCTTATGGATAAATTGATGCGACAAGCATTAACAGATATGAGAAAAAGAAAACAATCTATATCTTATTTATTTCCATACTCAATTCCATATTATCGCCGTAAGGGATGGGAAATAATATCAGATAAGATATCTTTTGAAATTAAAGATACTCAGTTGCCAAAACCTAAAGCGGTATCAGGAGAAGTTGAGCGTGTAAGTATAGAACACGAAGATGTCAGAAATGTTTATGAACGATTTTCTAAAAAGAGCCATGCATCTATGATTAGAAGTGAGTTGGCATGGGAAGAATACTGGCGTTGGGATTTAGATGACTTAACATGTGCAATTTATTATGATAAAAACCATGAAGCACAAGGTTATGTGTTATATTGGATTTCTGATGAAATATTCTATATTAAAGAAATGGTATTTGTAGAAGAAGAGGCACGTACAGGATTATGGAATTTTATAAGTGCTCACTTTTCAATGATAAATAAAGTGGTTGGAAATACATATACAGATGAACCATTGGCATTTTTACTTGAAGATGGAGACATAGAAGAAAATATAAAACCATACTTTATGGGTAGAATTGTTGATATAGAACAATTTATAAATCAGTATCCATTTAAAGAACAAGAAAATGAAGTAAAGTTAGTATTTCAATTAAAAGACCCTTTATTAGATTGGAATACAGGAGTATTTACACTAAGTGTTTCTAAAGAAGGTAAAGGTATACTAACCTCTGGTGGTGATAAGTATGATTTGAAGCTTGATATACAAACACTTACAACTATGTTGCTTAGTTACAAAAGACCAACTTATCTTCATAGAATAAAAAGAATTACTTGTGATAAAGAAATAGTAGATTTATTAGAAAATCTTATTGAACGTGAAAATCCATATTTCTCAGATTATTTCTAATAAACTTTAATAAATTTTAAAATGTGTCTGGGATTGTACAGAGTATTTACTCTGAAACAATCCCTTTTTAACTTGTTCTTATTCCATTTTATCAATTAGATTATTGTTTTTACTGTAATTAATAACAAAGTTTCTAAAACTATTAACAGCAGGAGTTAAATATTTATTTTTCATTGTAGCTAAATATATGTACCTTTCATGTATAGGATTTGTTATTGATAAAACCTTTACATTAAAATATTTAAGAGCAAAAATATTTGGAACAACTGCTATACCATAGTTAATAGAAACTAAACCTGCGACAGCTGTATCTTCTTCTGTTTCACATACAATTTGTGGTTTTACATCAACTTTTTCAAAGAGCTTATCAATAATTGGTCTAACTCCACTATCTTCACTAAAGAATATAAAAGGATAATCCTTTGTATCCTTTAAGTCTACACTTTCATTTGAGGCTAAAGGATGGTTATATGGCACTATTACAACCAATTCTTCCTGAAGTATAGCTGTAAAATCTATGTTGGGTTCATTTGGAACAAAAGAGCAAAATGCTAAATCGAATTTTTCATCTTTTAAACTTTGGATAATCTTTTTAGTAGTACCTTGACCAAATGAAAATGAAATATTTTTATTTGACTCTTTTTCTAAAAACTTACCAAGTATATCTGGAATGAAGTAAGCTCCCAATGTATAAATAAATCCTAAGTCTATGACACCTTTTGATATACTTGTATATTCTCTAAGCTTTTTTTCTCCTCTTTCTAATTCACTCAATGCTTTATCAACATAAGTTAAAAAAAATTTACCATATTTAGTTAAGCGAACATTTCTACCTTGTTTTTCAAATAAAAAAGTTCCCAGTTCTTTTTCAAGAGCAGATATAGCATGACTTAAGCTTGGTTGAGTTATAGACAATTGTGTAGCTGCTTTTGTATAGTGCTCAACTTTGGCTAAAACTCTAAAGTAATGCAAATGATTTAGGTTCATTGATATTCAATCCCTTCATAAGAAATAAAATTCGGGTTATTTCTACAAAATTATACCATATTATACCATAATTCATAGATTAATTCTATCAATATTAAGAATAATATGTATTTTATTAATAATAATTAAGTAATATAATGAAATTACAAGAAAGAGTGTAAAAAAATTAAATGTAAGTATATAAAATGAAGTTGAAGTACTACTGTAGAATTAGTATTGTTATGACTTATAGTATTTTTACGATATAATAATATTGTGATGTAAAGAATATAAAATCTGATAAAACTTCTATATGTGTGGAGGAGAAATATGAATAATATAGTACAAGTAAAAAATATTAGAATAGGAGAAGGTATACCTAAAATCTGTGTACCAATAGTTGGAAAAACTAAAGAAGAAATTATTGAAGAAGTTAATGACTTAAAGGAAATTTGTTTGGATGTTGTAGAATGGCGTGTTGATTTCTTTGAGAATGTAGAAAATATTCAACAAGTTAAAGAAGTTATTAATGAATTAAGAAAATATATACCAGATACACCTCTATTATTTACATTTAGAAGTATAAAAGAAGGTGGACAAAAATTAATATCAAAAGATTATTATACTATTTTAAATAAGGAAATCTCTAATACAGGATTAATAGACTTAATAGATGTAGAGCTATTTATGGGAGATGAAATTGTAAATGAAATAGTCGAGTTTGCTCATGAAAAAGAAGTGAAAGTAGTCATGTCGAATCATGATTTTAATAAAACTCCCAAAAAAGAAGAGATTATATCTCGTTTATGCAAAATGCAAAAACTAGGAGCAGACTTACCTAAAATAGCTGTTATGCCAAAAAATGAAAGAGATGTTCTGGTGTTACTTACAGCTACAAATGAAATGGTTCAAGTTTATGCAGATAGACCAATAATAACTATGTCTATGGCAGGAATGGGAGTTATAAGTCGTTTGTGTGGGGAAATATTTGGCTCAGCATTGACTTTTGGAGCAGTTAAAAAGGTTTCTGCACCAGGTCAAATGTCAGTTGAAGAACTAAATTCAATACTACGTATATTACATAAAAGTATTAATTAGTTTAAAAGACTTGAGTATATATGATAAAGGTTGATGTTGTTTCAGGTTTTTTAGGAGTAGGAAAAACTACACTCATTAAAAAAATATTAAAGGCATAAGGTTTTGTAAATTCATCTGATGTATATTTAGAATTTAGCTATTCTTCTGGCAAAACTAATGTTTTTAAATATAGCGGAGTTAAGGATGGAAAAGTAGCTATAATAGGATTAAATTTAGGTAATAAAGTTTTAAAAGAATTATTTAATTAAATAACAAAAATATATAATTCTAATTTTGATTATTAAAAGATTATTATAAGAGTCTTTACTAATATAACTAATATGTGAAATTATGGAAAAATAATAATTTTATAAAAATAGATGATAAATATAAATTAAATTATATATGTATATATTGTAGTCCAATAGTGATATAATAATATAAAAAATTTTTATAGAGAGTGAGATTACATATGCGAAGACTTGAAGAGATATTAGAGTACAATAAATCATTTGTAAAAAATAAAGAATATGAACAGTATGCAACCTCAAAACATCCAAATAAAAAAATAGTAGTCCTATCATGTATGGATACAAGATTAACTGAACTTTTACCTAAAGCCATGAATCTTAAAAATGGAGATGTTAAACTGATAAAAAATGCAGGTGCTACTATAATGCATCCATTTGGAAGTATTATGAGAAGTATTTTAGTTGCAATTTATGAATTTGATGTGGATGAAGTTATGGTTGTAGGACATCATGGATGTGGTATGTGCAATGTGGATACGGATAAATTACTAAATAAAATCTTAGATAGAGGAATATCAAATGATGTAATACTTACACTTCGTAGTGCAGGAATTGATACAAAACAATGGTTACATGGATTTGATTCAGCAGAGGATTCTGTAAAAGATAGTATTAATTTAATAAAAAATCATCCTTTAATTCCAGAGGGAATTGTTGTGCATGGGTTGATTATATCGCCGGAAACTGGAAAAATAGATGTTGTTGTAAATGGATATGAGGATAAATAATATATTGTTATAGTATATAAGTAATATATTATTAAATAAGAGGTTGTTTCAAAATTTATTTTGAGACAACCTTTTTTAATTGATAAATTTATGAAAAGGTTTATCTTAAGGTTTCAATGAAAAATATAAGTAGTTAGCTAATTAAAAAACTTATTATTAGCTATTAAAATCATAACTAATCAATAGAAAAATATTTAATAAATGAAATTTATATGAATTTTTTATAAATATATTGAAAAAAGATAGCTGTTATAGTAAAATAATCATTAGCCGACTAAGTAATATAAAAATAAGGAGGGTAAGTATGAATAGCAATTCTGAAGAAAAATTAAATGATGTTTTCTTGCAATTGATGCGAATATATTTTATAAGAACTCATTTTTATTTTGATAAATTAGGCTTGTACCAGGGTCAGCCACAAATACTTTTTTCTCTTAGGATGAAAAATGGTCAAAGTCAAAAAGAATTAGCAGATAAAAGAAAAGTAAAAGCATCTACAACGACAGTTATGATAAAAAGAATGGAAAAAACTGGGCTTGTAGAAAGAAAACAAGATGAAAAGGACCAAAGAATTTCTAGAATTTTTTTAACAGATAAAGGCCTAGAAGTATGTAAGAAAGTTGAGGAATTTAACAAAGAATTAGAAAGAGAAATCTTTTTAGGATTTAGTGAAGAAGAAAAAATAGTACTTAGAAGACTTCTAATGCAAGTTAGAGACAATTTAAAAGCAGGATGTCATAAACATGAGCATGAAAAATATTTCTAAAGTTTAAAACAATGTTTTTCAATTTAATGCTATCAGACTAATTAATATTACAGAAGGGAAGAAGTGTATGTTTAAATTAATTAAATATTTAAAGAAGTCAGCCTTATCAATAGTAATAATAGTATGCTTATTGGTAGTTCAAGCAGTATGTGACCTTTCTTTACCAAAATATACATCTAATATAGTAAATATAGGGATACAGCAAGGTGGAGTAGAAAACTCTGTTCCATCTATAATTAGAAAAAGTGAATTAGATAAGATTACTTTGTTTATGGATAAAGATAATAAGGATAAAATATTAGACAATTATACTTTATTGAATAAGGAAGATTACAGCAAGTATAAAGAGAAGTATCCAAATTTAAGAGACGAATCTCTTTATGAGTTAAATACTAAAAACAAGGATACTATAGATGAGTTAAATACTATTTTTGGTAAATCTATTTTAATTGTATCAGGGCTTGAGGGGGACAGTAAGGAAGTAAAAGCAATGAAATCTCAGATAATGAGTCAACTTCCTACACAAGGGACTCAAGGTGAAGAAGTTGATATATTTAAAGTGTTATCAATGATGCCAACAGAACAATTAGACAAATTAACTAAAGAGATGAGCAAAAGCTTTGAAAGTATGCCAGAAAGTATGATAACACAAAGTTCAGTATCATATGTAAAAGCAGAATATGAAAACATAGGTATTGATACAGAAAATATGCAAAATAATTATATATTACTTACTGGTGCAAAAATGCTTGGTATAGCTATGATTAGTATGATAGCTACAATTACAGTTGGATTTTTAGCAGCAAGAGTAGCAGCAAGCGTAGGAAGAAATTTAAGAAGTGGAGTTTTTAGAAAAGTTATGTCATTTTCAAATAGTGAAATGAATGAGTTTTCTACAGCATCATTAATCACTCGTAGTACAAATGATATTCAACAGATACAAATGTTGATGGTTATGCTACTTAGAATAGTTTTTTATGCTCCAATAATGGCTATAGGTGGAATAATAAAAGTTTTAAATACTAATACTTCAATGGCTTGGATTATAGCAGTTGCAGTAGTAGCCATTTTATCTTTAATAATTGTATTATTCTCAGTTGTTATGCCTAAGTTTAAATTGGTTCAAAAGCTTGTCGATAAGTTAAACTTAGTAAGCCGTGAGATAATTACAGGTATTCCAGTTATAAGAGCTTTTAGTACTGAAAAACATGAAGAAAAAAGATTCGATGAAGCAAATAAAAATTTAACTAAAACAAATCTTTTTGTAAATAGAGTTATGACATGTATGATGCCTGCTATGATGCTTATAATGAACCTTATTACAGTTCTTATAGTTTGGAGAGGTGCATATAGTGTTGATTCTGGAGCAATGCAAGTTGGAGATATGATGGCATTTATACAATATACAATGCAGATAATAATGTCATTCTTGATGATATCAATGATATCTATTATGCTTCCAAGAGCATCTGTTTCAGCTACACGTATAGATGAAGTGTTGGTATCAGATATAAGTATCAAAGACCCAGAAAAATCAAAAGTACAAGAATTTAAAGAAGATAAAAAAGGTCTTGTTGAATTTAAAAATGTTTCATTCATGTATCCAGATGCAGAAGAAGCTATATTGACAGATATATCCTTTACAGCAAAACCAGGAGAAACAACTGCATTTATAGGAAGTACTGGTAGTGGTAAGTCGACTCTTATAAATTTAATTCCTCGTTTCTTTGATGTTACTGAGGGAGAAATATTACTTGGTGGAGTTAATATAAAAGATGTTGCTCAACATGATTTAAGAGAAAAAATTGGATATGTACCTCAAAAAGGAATATTGTTCTCTGGTACCATAGAATCCAACTTGAAATATGGCAGAAAAGACGCAACAGATGAAGAAATGAGAGCTGCAGCTGAAATAGCTCAAGCTACAGAATTCATTGATTCTAAACCAGAAGCTTTTAAAACTGAAATTTCTCAAGGTGGAACAAATGTCTCTGGAGGTCAAAAACAAAGACTTTCTATTGCAAGAGCAATAGCAAAAAATCCAGAAGTTTATATATTTGATGATAGTTTTTCGGCTCTTGACTTAAAAACTGATGCAGCTCTTCGTAAAGCTTTAAAATCAAAAACTGCTGAAAGTACAGTATTAATAGTTGCACAAAGAATTAGTACCATCTTGCATGCAGAACAAATAGTTGTTTTAAATGAAGGAAAAATAGTTGGAATAGGAACACATAAAGAGCTTCTAAAAAATTGCGAAGTTTATGAGCAAATAGCTTTATCACAACTTTCAAAGGAGGAGCTAGCTAATGAGTAGAATGGGAAAAGGTCCTATGGGAAAATCTATAGGAGCAGGACAAAAAGCAAATGACTTTAAAGGAACCATGCGAAAACTAATTGCATACTTATCTAAATTTAAAATATCAATAATTTTGGTAATTGTATTTGCTATTGGTAGTGCATCGTTTTCTATAGTAGGTCCAAAAATTTTAGGTAAGGCGACTACAAAGATATTTGAAGGATTAGTGAGCAAAGTCTCTGGAGGCAATGTAGGTATAGATTTTGACGCAATTGGAAAAATTTTAGCATTATTACTTTGCCTTTACTTGGTAAGTGCACTATTCTCTTTTATACAAGGATTCATAATGAGTGGAATTTCTCAAAAAGTATCTTATAATTTAAGACAAGAGATTTCAGTAAAATTGGATAGATTGCCAATGAAGTATTTTGACACTAAAACACATGGTGAAATACTATCAAGAATTACAAATGATATAGATACTCTAAACCAAAGTTTAAATCAAAGTATGACACAACTTATAACATCAGTAACAACTATGATAGGTGTTTTGATAATGATGTTATCTATAAGTGGTATTATGACATTAGTGGCAATTTTAATATTACCAATATCAATGTTTGTAATTTCAAGAATAGTAAAGAAATCACAAAAATACTTTAGATCCCAACAAGAATATTTAGGGAATGTAAATGGTCAAGTTGAGGAAACTTATAGTGGTCAAACAATAGTAAAAGCATTTAATCGTGAAGAAGAAGCAATTAATGAATTTGATAAATTAAATGATAGTTTGTATAATTCAGCATGGAAATCTCAATTTTTGTCTGGGATAATGCAACCACTTATGATGTTTATTGGAAACTTAGGATATGTAATGGTATCAATCTTAGGAGGTTGGCTTGCAATTAAGAAAACAATTGAGGTTGGAGATATACAGTCATTTATACAATATGTAAGAAACTTTACACAACCAATGACTCAGATTGCACAGGTTGCTAACTTACTACAGTCAACAGCAGCAGCTTCTGAAAGAGTATTTGAGTTTTTAGAAGAGGAAGAAGAAGACCAAGTTGTTGAAAATGCAGTTTCAATAGATGGTTTAGAAGGTAAGATTGATTTTGAAAATGTTAATTTTGGATATAATTCAAATAAGACTATAATAAATGATTTCTCAGTAAATGTTAAACCTGGTCAAAAAGTTGCTATTGTTGGACCTACAGGAGCAGGTAAAACTACTATAGTTAAGCTTTTAATGAGATTTTATGATGTTAATAGTGGTTCAATACTAATTGATGGTCATAATATTAAAGATTTCAATCGTAGTGAGCTTAGAGAAATGTTTGGTATGGTTCTTCAAGATACATGGTTATTTAGTGGCTCAATTATGGAAAATATAAGATATGGTAAACTAAATGCTACAGATGAAGAAGTTATAGAAGCAGCTAAATCTGCACATGTTCATAGATTTATCAAAACATTGCCAGATGGATACAACATGAAATTAAATGAAGAAGCAAGCAATGTTTCTCAAGGTCAAAAACAATTATTGACTATAGCTCGTGCCATTTTAGCAGACCCTAAAATCTTAATATTGGATGAAGCTACAAGTTCTGTTGATACTAGAACAGAAGTATTAATTCAAAAAGCTATGGATAATCTTATGGAAGGTAGAACAAGCTTTGTTATAGCACATAGATTATCAACTATACGTGATGCTGACATGATTCTTGTTATGAATGAAGGAGATATAGTTGAACAAGGAAACCATGAGGAACTTCTAAAGAAAGGTGGATTCTATGCTAATCTTTACAATTCTCAATTTGAAGAAGATGAAGCAATGTAGTAAGAATTTACTTTAAAATATGAGTATCGTTGTAAGAGAAATATAGAATAAACTATGTAGATAAGATTATATTTTGTAAGATATAATCTTATCTATTTTTTTATGTATTTACAAAGTTATGTATTTTGTTATAATATATAATAAGGAAAATGTTGGAGGTGATTATCAAAATGTATATTTAATCGTATTCTTTAAATTTTATTAATAATAAAATTTAATTTTAATAGTTAACAATTATGTAAAGTTATCTACTTTAGTTACTTTTATTAGTTGTGTAAAAAACTACTTAAATTTAAGAATTGGGTTAAATATAATATAATAATCACATATGAGTCAATTAAATTGACATATTTTTAATATATATTTAGAATTTTAATCCTTCTTATAATGTAAGTAGATTGTTTTGTATTACTTAGATTTATAAGGAGTTTTTTTATTGAAAAAACTACATAATATAATTGAGGAGAGGTGTTTTAAAGTGATTTTTTATATAAGATTAAGAAAATAACGCACGATTATGGTTATTATAATATTAAATTAGAAGTATCATTTAAGAATAAAATTAAACAAGCAAATTCTTAATGAATTTAATTATAGAGCCATAATCTCGTGCTATATATTAAATAAAAAATAGTATATAAGGAGAATATGGATATGGCAAAAAAAGGAATAATAGTAGGACTAAACATAAATAGTAAATCTGAGGATTTCAACGAACTAATGATTGAACTTGAAAACTTATGCTCTGCATGCAATATTGATGTTGTAGGAAGTATAACTCAAAATGCAAAGCAGGTTAATAGAGCATATTATATTGGTATAGGTAAAGTTGAAGAATTATTAAATATAATAAAACAAGAAAAAGCAGATATAGTTGTGTTTTATAATGAGCTTTCTACATCACAACTTAAAAACCTTGAAGAAAAATTAAACTGTGAAATTATAGATAGAACAGCATTGATACTTGATATATTTGCACAAAGGGCAAAAACTAGAGAAGCCAAGCTTCAAGTGGAAGTAGCAAGTTTAAGATATATGTTACCAAGACTTATAGGCTCAAATGAAAATTTAGGGCGTCAAAGTGGAGGAGTAGGTACTAAAAATAGAGGTTCTGGTGAAAAGAAATTAGAGCTCGACCGTAGAAGAATAGAAGAAAAGATAACTTCTCTAAATAGGGAATTAGATGATTTAAAATTCCAACGAGAAACTCAAAGAAATATGAGAAAAAAATCTAATCTTCCAAATGTAGCTTTAGTTGGATATACAAATGCCGGAAAATCTTCAATAATGAATGAATTAGTTGATATATTTAAAAACTCTGAAGAAAAGAAAGTATTTGAAAAAAACATGTTATTTGCGACATTAGAAACTTCTATTAGAAGCATAGTTCTTCAAGATAATAAAGAATTTTTATTGTCTGATACAGTTGGATTTGTAAGTAATCTACCACATGATTTAGTAAAAGCATTTAGGTCGACATTAGAAGAAGTGTGCGAAGCAGATGTGTTATTACATGTTATTGACGTTTCAAATCCAAGCTATAAAAATCATATTAAAGTAACAGTAGATACTTTAAATCAAATTGGCGCAAATGATATCCCTATAATAAATATTTACAATAAAATTGATTTAGTTGATGAAGAATTATTAAATGATATTGTAGATGATATAGGCAAGGAAGGTATATTTGTTTCAGCCAAAAAAAATATAAATATAGACAAAATGGTAAAATGCATTTGTGATAGCATATTTAAAGATTATATAAGATGTAAGCTTTTGATTCCATACAGTGAAGGAAATGTAGCTTCTTATTTTAATAATAATACAAGTGTCATAAATACAGAATATATGGAAGAGGGAACTCTTTTAGATGTAGAATGTAGTAATATAGAATATAACAAGTATAAAAAGTATGTTTTAGAATAAACTTTTTAAAAGGTATTGTAATCTAGAATTTATTTAAAGTAGTTAGTTTGGAGTTAAGTTGTAAAATTATTATAAATTATAATTTGTATAAAGCGGTATAGTTATCTAAGCTATACCGCTTCATTATATATGATAAAAAATAAGATTATTGACACAAAAGTAATTAATTACTATAATATAAAGTAACTAGTTACTAATTATAGTTATTATCAAGATTAAGGAGATAATTAACATGAAAAATATAGTGATAATTTATAAAAGTAAGTATGGTTCAACAAAAAAATATGCTAAATGGCTTTCAGAATCATTAGCTTGTGATATTTTTGAAATTAAGGATGTTAATCTAGAAAAGATTATAGATTACGATACAATTATTTTAGGTGGAGGTCTTTATGCTTGTAATATAGCAGGAATTTCTTTTTTTAAAAAGCACTATGAGAAATTAGCAGGTAAAAATCTAGTTGTTTTTGGTGTAGGAGCATCTCCATATGATGATTCAGTAATAAGAAAACTGAGAGAAGTTAATTTTAAGGATAAGTTGAATAATATTCCTTGTTTTTACTGCCGTGGCGAATGGAATGAAACAAAAATGTCATGGCTTGATACCACTCTTTGTAGTTTTCTTAAAAAGTCAATAGCTAAAAAACAACGTCAAGGTTTTAATCCAATAGAAGCTCCTTTATTATTAGGAGAAGATTTTGATTGGTGTGATAAAAAGTATCTAAATCCTATACTTGATTATGTGGATAAACTTCAAAACACAAGCTTATAACTATATTGTAATTTATAGAGTAATTAATTCTTAAAAATACAATTTTTTTATTAGTTCTCCTGTATCTAAAAGGGGGGCTTTTTTTATTTGTAAATTTATGTTATATTGATATGAATTTATTATTGTATAAAAATTATATTAATAGAAATTTAAACAATTTGTTTTAAAAATAGAGTAGTCTAATTCTTAAAGAGGGGGGTTTAAATAGTGGATATAAATAAGATAGTAATGATGCAAAGGGAATACTATAATACAGGTAAAACAAGAGATGTATCATTTCGTTTAGAGCAGTTAAAAAAGCTAAAGTCAGTTATATTAAAAAATGAAGATAAAATACTTGTGGCATTAAAACAGGATTTAAATAAATCAAATTTTGAAGGATTTATGACAGAAGTAGGTATTTTATATAGTGAGTTGAATTTTGCTATAAAAAATATAAAAAAATGGAGCAAAACAAAAAGAGTTCGTTCAAGTATGGTCAATTTTCCATCTATATCTAAGGTTGTTCCTCAACCTTATGGTGTTACACTTATAATGTCACCTTGGAATTATCCATTTCAACTAGCTCTTATACCATTGGTTTGGTCATTAGCAGCAGGCAATTGTGCAATAATAAAACTTTCTGAGTACTCTGTATCAACTTCACATATAATCAAAGACATACTTGAAAGTATATTTTCAAAAGAATATATTGCAGTAGTTCAAGGTGACCAAGAAGAAAGCGAAAAAGTACTTTTAGAAAAATTCGATTATATATTTTTTACAGGAAGCACTGCGGTAGGTAAAGTAATTATGAAAGCAGCATCAAAGTATTTAACTCCTATAACTTTGGAACTAGGAGGAAAAAGTCCTTGTATTATACTAGAAGATGCAGATATAAATCTTGCTGCAAAAAGATTGACATGGGGAAAACTAATAAATGCAGGACAAACTTGTGTAGCACCAGATTATATTTTAGTACATGAGAATAAAAAAGATGAGTTAATAGAGAAAATAAAATATTATATTGAACAGTATTTTGGAGAGAATCCATGTGATAATGAGCAATTTCCTAAAATTATAAATGAAAAGCATTTTAAGCGTATAATATCCCTTATTGATATGGAAAAGGTAGTATATGGTGGTAATTATAATAACCATACATTAAAAATAGAGCCAACTATAATAGATGATGCTAGTTGGGATGATGATATAATGAAGGAGGAAATATTTGGACCAGTATTCCCTGTTTTGACATACAAAAACTTAGACGAAATTTTGCAAGAAATTATACAAAGACCAAATCCACTAGCTCTTTATATATTTACAAAAGATAAGTATTTGGAAAATAAAGTTTTAGAAATGATTCCAGCAGGAGGGTGTTGTGTAAATGATACAATTATCCATATAGCTACCAACTACTTACCATTTGGAGGTATTGGTGAAAGTGGTATGGGTTCATATCATGGTAAAGCAGGATTTGATACATTTACGCATTACAAAAGTGTATTGAAAAAATTAAATTTAGATATTCCTATTAGATATGCACCATATAATGATAAATTAATTAAAATTCTTAAAAAAATGATGTAAACTATATTGTAGAAAAAATACAAATCAAATTAAAAATATATATTTTGATTATATTTTATCAAATTAAAAATTTTAATTTGGCATATTTGTTATAAAAGTAGTAATTTTGTGATAAAATTTAATTATATAGAAATAAGGAGGAAAAAATGAAAATTAATTGGAATACAAAGTACACGACAATAGCAATTTATACGTTTATAATATCTGCTTGTAGTATTATATTCTATCTTATATCATCACAAATTGATGTATTCTCTAACAATTTAGATATTATGTTTACAACATTACAGCCATTTATAATAGGGTTTGCTATTGCATATCTTCTGAATTTTATTTTGAAATTTTATGAAGAAAGACTTTTTATCAAAAGTGAAAAATTAAAAAACCTAAAACAAAAATCAAAAAGAGGATTGGGTCTTTTATTAACATATGCAACAGCTGCATTGATACTTTACTTATTTATGCAATTTGTATTACCTCAAGTAATTGAGAGTATTGTTGGATTAGCAAATGATATACCTATGTATGTAAACAACGCAACTAAGCTTCTTGATAAATTAATGACTGATTTAAATCTTGATGAACAATACTTTAATTTAGCAGTAGATAAATGGAATGAATTTGTCACATACATTATAAAATTTGTAACAGATTTAATACCAATATTAGGAAATATGTTGAAGGATATAGCTTCTAGTATATGGAATATTGTACTAGGATTGATTGTTTCAGTATATTTGCTAATTGATAAAGAAAAATTCTATGGATTAAGTAAAAAAATAACTTATGCACTTTTTACAGAAACACAAGCTGCTAAAATTCTAGAATTAACTCACAGAAGTAACTATACATTTGGTAGATTTTTAGGTGGTAAGATACTAGATTCATTTATTATAGGTATTTTAACATTTGTAATACTTACAGTGGTAAAAATGCCATATACATTATTAATATCAGTAATAATTGGTATTACAAATATTATTCCATTCTTTGGACCACTGTTTGGAGCAATACCATCTACAATAATAGTAATGTTTGTTTCTCCAATACAAGCACTATGGTTATTGTTAATTATATTAATAATACAACAAATAGATGGAAATATTATAGGGCCTAAAATACTTGGAGACTCAATTGGGATATCTGCATTTTGGATTTTATTCTCATTGTTGGTTGCAGGTAAATTATTAGGCTTTGTTGGAATGGTAATAGGAGTTCCTCTATTTGCAGTAATTTATTCTATAATTAAAGATATTATTGAGGGTAAATTAGATAAAAAAGGATTACCAACAGATACTTCTGATTATATGTAGTTAAAAATATATAAATTAATAAAATATTTAAAGCACTGAGACAATTAAAATCTTGGTGTTTTTTAGATAATAAATTCATTATAAAAGAGGTGTTTTTTGTGGCATTTATAGAATGTAAATTTAAATCAAAATATACAGGAGGAGAGACTGATATAATCGTAGTTTTACCTATAGCAAATGGAAAAGAACTATTTACTGGCAAAGAGATATATGACTTTGAAGGTAAGTTTAAAACATTGTACTTATTTCATGGGCTAGAAGATGACCAAAGTTCATGGATTAGATACACTAATGTAGAACATTATGCCAAAAGCAAAAATATAGCTTTAGTAATACCAAGGGTAGAAACTAGTTTTTACACAGATATGTTATATGGACATAAATATTTCACCTTTGTAAGTGAAGAGTTACCTAGATTTGTTAGAGCTATATTTCCTTTATCAGATAAGAGAGAAGATAATTTTGTAGCTGGAATGTCTATGGGAGGGTATGGCGCTTTAAAATTAGCACTTTCAAAACCAAATGAATTTTCAGCAGTAGCAAGTTTTTCTGGTTCACCTGATATGATTCATGAGTTGGAAAATCAGCAAATAGAAACAAATGCTGATATTCTATTCCATGACTTTGGGAAACCAGAAGATGCTAGAAATAGTGAGAATGATTTACTTTACATACTTAAGAATCTTAAAGAGAGTAATAAAGATATTCCTAAAATTTATCAATTTTGTGGTGATAGGGATTTTTTATATAAGAATAATCAAACCTTTAAAAAATATGCAGAATCTTTAGATGTTGATATTGTATATGAAGAGTGTGTTGGTGGTCATGAATGGCGTCTATGGGATTTATGGATAAAGAAATTTATAGATGCAATTGGATAAGCATTTTATTGTCATTAGAGCAAAATATTATAAAGTATTTTTAAACGTAATAAAGACTGAAATATTAAAATACAATTATGATTTCAAAATTTCAGTCTCTAAAAGTTCAATAAAATTTTATTAAGTTCTTATGCGAGTTATTATTGGCGTAAAATTATCAACTATATCTATATAGTATTTACTCAATTCTTCTAAAATATCTTCGCATAAATCAGTGCTGTGACCAAGGTTAATTAGAAACTGTTTTGTAAAATATTTTATTACAGATTGATAAGATATATCATATTTATGTGAAGTATAGACCCTAATTATCTCAGGTTTCATAGCGAGTATACCAATACAGGAAAGTATCAATTCGTCATGTTCTATAGATTCTTTTTCATTAACATATCTTTTCATGACCATTTCAGTTACACTTCGTTGATAGCTTAAAATAGCTTCCTCATAAGCTATATCCAAATAAAAGTTTCTATACGCTTCATTTTTTAAAAGAAAACAAAGGTCAGCATTCATAGCAAGAAAGAACATCATCATTGTACCTTCTTCATGATAATTATAGATTAAAGATTGCATTTCATCCCTTATATCTTCATATATTATAGCTCCTATTTCACTTTTACTTGAGAAATAATAACTTATTAAGCCTAAATTTATATTGGCTCTTTCTGCAATTTGCCTAGTGGTTGTCTTGTGATAACCTTGTTCAAAAAATAATTCTCTAGCAGCACTTATAATACTAGCTTTTGTTTCCTTACCTTTTTCTGATTTTGACATATTTACTGTGTATACCTTTCTTTTCAATCTTTTTTTGAAAATTTACTAACTATAAATATCGTAACCGAACCACCTATTATAGGTACTAAAATTCTGTCAAAGACAGTAAGGAGGCCAATCATATTTAAAAATGCTAATATTGCACTTACTATGACAGCACAGATAGCTCCTTTTTTTGTAGCACCTTTCCAGGAAAGACCAATGACAAATGGTGCAAATATCACACCTGTACATAATGGTGCTGGCCAAAATAATAGTTCTAATAAACTGTCAAACTTGAGTGCTATAATTGCTCCTATTATAGCTGTTAAAGCTGAGGCGATTTGAGAGTATTTAAGAGTATTTTTTAAATCATTAAACTCTATATTAGGATGTAATAATTTATTATAAATATCTCTCGATATTATGGCACTCATTGAGGTCATTAATGAGTCAGCAGTGGACATTATGGCAGCTAATATAGCAGCTAAGAATAATACAGAAACTAAAGGAGGTAGAGTTGTTGATATCATTTGAGGTAAAACCTGAACAGATGATATGTTTGGAAATAAACTACCACCAATAGCTCCAATTATGCCTATAGGGAAAGCAAGAAATAATAGTATAAATCCTGCAATAACACTGCTTTTAACTGCATTTTTAGCATTATCAGCACATTGGTATCTCAAAAAACTTTCATAAGAAAATATTGAGCCTAAAACCAATGGTAAAACTGTATACATAAAATCACTAAGCGACTTATTTCCTGGGAAGAATGGTTCTTTTACCATTGATTGTAACATAAGTAAAGGATTGTCGCCAACTAATTTTAAGCTTATATAAGCTACTATTGGCAAAAATACTACACAAATAGCAAGTTGAATAAATGCTGATACTGCAACTCCCCGCATTCCTGATGCATAAGTATATATAATGATTACTATGACTCCTACAATTACAGCTATATCATAAGGGATACCAAATGCAGTAGATACAGAACCAAAAGATATTAGTTGACTGCCCATAATAGCTAATATTGATATTGGTGTTACAAGACATTGATAAGCTCTTAAGAATATACTATGACCATATCTAGTTTCAATATAGTCAGCAGGTGTTATATCACATGATAAGCTTCTTAATTTTCCTGCAAAAAACGCATTTACAAAACAAGCTAAAGCCGCACCTATAGTAGAGTACATACCAACCCATAGTCCTCTTTCAGCTCCCCATTGAACTCCACCAACCAAACATCCTCCTCCAAAAGACGTAGCAGCAATAGTTGCGGCAAGTATGGGTAAAGGAAGATTTCTACCCGCAATTAGGAAATCGGATGCTGTTTTAACTTTTTTAGAAAAATAAAAGCCAATCCATATGTACACTGCACATGTAGCAATTAAAAGTAACATAATTTTTTCTCCTTATATAATATTTTTTAAATAAAATTTATAAAATATATTTATAAAATATATTTTATATAAAAGTAAGACAATATTGACTTTAACTGGCTTTGGATTAGTGTAGCTACAATAATTTAACATATTATGTTATGTAAAAGTTAGATAAAATAAGAAAATTGAAAATTCTGAAATTAAAGATTATAATAAACGTTTACTTGATATATTCTTTTTTGTAATTGTAACATGCTTTTATTTTAAAATCAATAGTACATGTATAAAAATAAAAGGAATTTAAAGGGCGAAAAAATATTTTTAATATCTGATTGTAGTATATAAAAAGAAGATAAAAATTATTCTTGAATAAATTTATAATAATTTAAAATAAGTAAAATTTTGATAAAATAATTTGGAATGTATGCTTTGGTGACACTTTATATGGATATATTAATAAAAATAACGATTTAAATTAAGTATAAATGCCTTTTTGGTTCATTTGAGTAATGAAAAAATAAAACCAAAAAGTGTTTGACAATTATGAATTTTAAGAATATAATTAAATTAAAATTATACACATATAAAAATTTGATTCGAATTATAGAAAGTGTAGAGATGGATTTGAAATTCAAATTATTATACGTGAATAAAAATAAATAAAGAATAAATTATATTAAGGAGGGGTAGATGTGAGTAGTCAAGAAAGCAAACCAAAAGGAAACCTTATATCAAACTTTAGAGATGATATGAGAGACCCTAAAAAGAGAGCAGTATACACTTACTCAGGTTCTATAAATTTGGCATATAATTTTATAGGCTACTTTGTATCAACAGTAACAAACATATTTTTAACTGATGTAGCAAAGCTTGGGGTAATTATGGCAGGTGGTATGCAAATAATACAATCTTTCATAAAGATGGCTGTGGCTCCAATAACAGGGACTGTATTTGACAAACAACCATTTAAAAAAGGAAAATATTATCCTTGGCTTAGATATACACCAGCAGCATTAGCACTAACATATGGAGTATTTTTCATAGTTCCATTAATGAAAATAAGTCCAACATTACTTTTACCTTTAATGACAGCATTATTGTTAATAGCATCTTGTGCTCAGCAAGTAGTTTTCACTATAATCTATGCTATTTACCCTGTGGTTACTAAAACACCTAGAGACAGAGTTATAGGTTCGACTACTACAAATATATTCAAAGAAGTTGGAAAATTTTTAGTAGGTTTTTCATATCCGTTATTATTAGTTTTATTTGCAGATGTACTAGGTGGAGAAGGAATGGGTTATTTAGGTACTTATCTATTCTTTGCAGTAGGATGTCTTCTAGTATTTTGGTTTTCTTCAACAGAGATAATAAAGTCTGGAGCAGAAGCTGAAGTACTTCAAAAAGAAGAAAAACCAAAAATTAAAGCAAGTGAAATGCTAAAAGCTTTATTTACTAATGTACCACTTATGATGGCATTCTGTTTAGAGTTTCTTATATGCATAAGATCTATAGGGCTAGGACCTTTAGCTCCTTATTACTTTAAGTATGTAATAGAAGATGAACGTGGATTAGCAGTATTTTTAGCAATAATGCCTTTGGTAAGTGTAGGCTTTATGTTTTTCGCACCAGTATTTATAAGAATTTGTAAAGAACAAAAATTAGCTTCAATAATTTCTTTCTCTATATGTGCATTATGTCACTTGTTAGTTGCATGGACTCCTTGGGGGAGAACAACTTTAGGTGTAACTATGTTATTGGCAATTGGTGGAGGTTTCTCAAATGTAGTATCAATAATAAATCTTAACTTCTTTGCTGGTTCTTGTGATTATGGACATTGGAAATCAGGAAAAGATTTACCAGGTTTAAGTATGTCACTATATCCAGTTGCAATACAAGTAGGTGTATTACTTGCGACTACTATAAGAACAATTTTAATGAATTCAATGGGATATCAAGCTGATATGGTAGTTACAGCAGCAGTTAAAACAGGTTTTATAAATATGATTTCTTACTCTATGGCAATACCTTTAATAATAGCTGTTGTTATAGCAATCTTATATCCAGTAAGTGATAAAAAATTAAATCAAATAAGAGAAGAATTAAATCAAAGAAACGCTTAATAAAAAATTTGAGTAAATGACTTAGTTTAGTTGTGAGAGTAAGTAGACGCAATAGCGTTTATATAAATGAAAATACATATACAGAGGGGGCTTTTAAAAATGATAGAAAAATTATTGAGAAATACAGTAAAAGAATTACATCAATATGTTCCAGGTGAACCAATAGAAAAAGTAAAAGAAAAATATGGTGTAAAAGAAATAATAAAACTAGCTTCAAATGAAAATCCTCTAGGACCATCACCAAAAGCAATGGAAGCTATGATTGAAATGTTAAAACAAGGTCAACTTTATCCAGAGCCAGAAGCTAATGAACTTAGAAGAAAATTAGCTGAAAAATTGAATCTAAAAGCAGAAAATTTCATTGTTGCTAATGGAGCAGATAACGTTATCACGCTAATAGGTGAAGCTTTTATAAATAGAGGGGATGAAGTTATATACTGTGACCCAACATTCCCGTCTTATAGAACAGCAACTGTTAAAAATGAAGGAATACCAGTAGAGGTACCTTTAACAGAGGATTATAAGTATGATTTACAAGGTATATTAGATAAGATTACAGATAAAACAAAGTTAATATGTGTATGTAATCCTAATAATCCAACAGGAACAATTGTAGATGATAAAGAATTGGAAGAATTTTTAAAGAAAGTCCCTGAAAATATTATAACTATATTAGATGAAGCATATATAGAATTTTTAACAGTACCTAATTATGTGGATGGGCTTAAATATGTAAGAGAAAATTACAATGTTATAGTGACAAGAACTTTCTCTAAAATATATGGTCTTGCAGGACTTAGAGTAGGGTATGGTATTGCTAAAGATGAGATAATAAGAACTTTATTTACCGTAAAAGAACCTTTCTCTGCTAATCGTGTTGCGATAAGTGGAGCAACAGCAGCACTTGATGATGATGAATTTATAAAGGAGACATATGAGTTAAATAGAGTTGGAATGGATTATTTCAAAGACGAGTTCACAAAAATGGGATTTGATGTTGTAGATTCACAATCAAACTTCCTTTATGTAGATATGAAAACAGATATACCTAAGCTATTTGAAGACTTAAAACAAAAAGGTTTTGTAATAAGACCAAATGCTACACATGCACGTGTAAGTATTGGAACTATGGAAGAAAACAAGAAATTTGTAGCAGTTTTAAAAGAAATATTAAATCTTAAGGAAGAGCCAAGTATTGGCTAATAGATAGAAATATTACGAAATGGGGTGTAACTATGAGTTTAAAAATAAACGCAGAGAGATGTAAAAGCTGTGAATACTGCGTTATATCTTGTAAAAAAGGAGCATTAAAAATATCCGATAATATAAACACAGAAGGATATACTCATGTAGAAGTCGATGAAAGCAAATGCATACTTTGTGGAATCTGCTATCAAGTATGTCCAGACAATGTATTTGAAATAATTAAAGAAGAAGCATGTCAAGAGGCTTAAAAGGAGTTGGGAGAATATGAAAAAAATGTGGAAGGGGAATCACGCCATTGCAGAAGCAGCTCTAAGAGGTGGTTGTGAGTTTTATGCAGGATATCCAATCACACCACAAACAGAGGTAATGGAATTTTTATCACATAGAATGTCTGAACTTGGAAGAACTTTTATACAATCTGAAAATGAAATGGCTGCTATATATATGGTATATGGAGCATATGCAAGTGGAATGAGGTCTATGACAAGTTCTTCAGGACCAGGAATATCTTTAAAACAAGAAGGAATCTCATATTTATGTGCAAATCATTATCCTTGTGTAATTGTAAATGTGCAAAGATGGGGACCTGGTCTTGGTTCACTAGATTCAGCACAAACAGACTACCTAAGAGACACTAGAGGGGGAGGAAATGGAGATTATCATCTAATAGTTTATGCACCAAATAGTATTCAAGAAACTGTAGATTTAATGTATAACTCATTTGATGTAGCGGAGAAATATAGAGTGCCTGTTGAAATTTTGACAGAAGCAGCTTTAGGTCAAATGATGGAACCAGTAGAGTTTCCTGAATTTAAGAAAAGAGAAGAAGACTTAGGTTGGACTTATGATGGAAGCAATAGAGACCATGCAAAAGTTCCAGATAACCAAAAACCAGCTTTTTGTATGGAAAAGCGTATGAGAATAACTGAAAATGAACAACAATGGGAAGATTATCAAGTTGAAGATGCAGAATATGTGTTTGTAGCGTTCGGGATACCATCAAGAACAACTATGAATGCGGTTAGAAGACTTAGAGAACAAGGCGAAAAGGTTGGAATAATAAGACCAATAACAGTGTGGCCTTTCCCATATAAAGCATTTGAAAAGGTAAATAAAGATGTAAAAGGATTTATCTCAGTAGAGTCAACTGATACAGGGCAGTTAGTAGAGGATGTTGCATTAGCTTCAAAGAAAATATGCAAAGAAAATGTACCTGTTTATGGATTATTTAGTGGAAATCATATACCAAAAACATTACAAGTAATGGACACTTACAGCAAAATAAAATCTGGCGAAATTAAGGAGGTGTTCTAATATGGCTACAGATAGATTAACACCTAGCATTGTTTCAATACCAAATAAATTTTGCCCAGGTTGTGGTCATGGAATAGTAAACCGTATAATAGCAGAAGTGATAGAAGAAAATGGATATGAAAAAAATCATGTATTAACTTTAGGCGTTGGCTGTGTTTGTAATATGAATTTTAGCTGGAATGGAGATAAGATGCAAACTGCACATGGTAGAGCTTCATCTACAGCTATAGGAGTAAAAGTAGCACGACCAGATATGTTAGTTATGACTTATCAAGGTGATGGAGATGCATATGTTATAGGTCTTTCTGAAACATTAAATACTGCATATAGAAATCATAATATAACTGTGTTTGTAATAAATAACAATAACTTTGCAATGACTGGTGGTCAAATGTCATGGACTACTATGCCAGGTCAAGTTACAACAACAAGTGTAAATGGAAGAGATATAAAAACTACTGGTAGTCCATTAAAAGTTCCTGAAATGGTGGCAAATTACTTTGATGTAGCCTATGTAGCAAGAGGTTCAGTTCATAGTCCAAAAGAAATAATTAATCTAAAAAAATATATAAAAAATGCTATAGAAGCTCAATTGAATGGAGAGGGATATTCATTGGTTGAAATATTAGCACCTTGCCCAACTAACTGGGGTGTATCATTAGAAAAATCTATCCAGTGGATTGAAGAAGAAATAGTGCCATATTATACTCTTGGCGAATTTAAGCAAAGGGATGGTGAATAGTTATGGAAAAAGAGTTAGTATTTGCAGGATTTGGTGGTCAAGGAGTCTTAACTTTAGGTTTAATTGTGGCTGAATCAGCACTTGAATTAGGAAAACAAGTTACTTGGATGCCAGCATATGGTCCAACTATGAGAGGTGGAAAAGCATACAGTGTGGTTAAGTTTTCTGATGAGAGTATAGGTGGACCTGATATGGAAGAAATAGATGTTTTAGTAGCAATGAATAAGCCATCCTTAGATTATATAAATTTAGTAAAAGAAGGAGGAACAGTAGTTATTAATACGTCTACGATAGATGAAAATATAGTATTAAGAGAAGATGTAAATGTAGTTAAAATAAATTGTCAGGAATTAGCTCAAAAGGCAAACAATCCAAAAGCCGCAAATGTAGTAGTTCTTGGAGCATTGATTGCAAAAACAGGATTATTTGAGAAAGAATTAGCTATAAAAACTATGTGTGATTTCTTTGAGGAAAAAGGAAAAGGCAAATTTAATGTTCAAAATGAAGCAGCATTCATGGAAGGCTATAATAACGCCATTTAATAAATTACCCTTATCTTAAGTGATTCATCTCAAGATTTAGCAGATTTTAAGTGCCAAGAGAAGCTTTATCTTGAGATGGAATTCACTTAAAATCACAACTATAAACATATAGGAGAGTGAATTTATGAGTTTGGAAAAACTTATTAGACCAAAGAGTATTGCTATAGTAGGAGTTACTGATAAACTTGGTTTTGGTAGAAGTGCTGCACTTAGCATAGTAAAAAGTAAAGATACAGATAGAGTATATTATGTAAATCCAAAAAGAGAAGAGTTATTTGACAGAAAATGTTATAAGACAATACAAGAAGTTCCAGAAGTTGTAGACTGTGTGGTAGTATGCACACCTAGAAATGTAGTTCCATCTGTATTAAAGGATTCTGGAGAATTAGGAACAAAGGCGGCAGTGGTATATGCTAGTGGATTTGCAGAAGAAGGAACAGAAGATGGAGTAGATTTAGAAAATCAACTTATAGAAATATCTAATACATATGATATGAAAATATTAGGTCCAAACTGTATGGGATTACTAAACTGTATAGATAAAGTTAATCTATGGGCTGGTGGTTCTAAGTGGGATTTGGATACTAAAAAACCAGGGATAGGAATTGTAGGGCAAAGTGGATTTATAACTGCAGAAATTGTTTCAAGTGATTATTTTAATATATCTTATGGTTTTTCAACAGGAAATGGAAATATAGTTACACTAGAAGATGCAGTAGACTTTCTTGTAGATGATAATTATGCATCAGTAATAGCTATTTATCTTGAGGGACTAAAAAATCCTCAAAAATTTATAAATGCACTAAAAAAAGCAGCTCAAAAAAGAAAACCAGTAATAATCTTGAAGTCAGGAAGGTCAGAAAAAGGAGCTATATCAGCTGCTTCCCATACAGGAAACTTAGCTGGTTCAAGTAAAGCTTTTGAAAGTATTTTTGAAAAGTATGGAGTAATTTCTGTAGAGAATTTAGAACAATTTATGAGTTTAGCTCAGGCTTTTAGTGTCTTAGAGGGTAATTTACCTAAAAATTCTAATTTTGCAGCAATAAACTTCTCAGGCGGAGAAAATACTATTTGTGCAGATTTAGCAGAAGAAAATTGCGTAGAACTTGCAGAAATATCTGCTGAAACTAAAGAAGAGATGAAAAAATATCTTCCAGGATTTGCAACACCTAAAAATCCATTGGATGCTACGACTGCACTATTCCATGAAAAAGATATGATAGTAGGATTATTACACACATTTGATAAAGATGATAGTGTTGGATTTACTATGATAGGTGCAAATATAAGAGATGAAGAAAATGAAATGCATGAGACTCTTTGTCAAGCTGTAAGCGAAGCTAGAGAGCAGGGATTAAAGAAACCTGTATTTGCAGTTCCTACACTTGAAGGAAATAGATATCTGAATTATAGGGCTAGGTTAGAAAACAGCCAAGTACCTATAATGTCATCAGTTGGGACTACATTTACTTGTTTCAATAAAATGGCTAAATTTGTAGATTATGATTATTCAAAGAGAACTTTAGAATTTGAAGCTGTTAAGAAAAGAAACTCAAATAATGTAGTAGCTTTATCGGAATTAGACAGTAAAATTGAAATGAAGAAATATGGAGTACCAGTGCCAGGTCAAGGTATTGCAAAAAGTATTGATGAATTGGATGAAATTTTAAATTATATAAACTATCCTGTTGTCCTAAAAATAAACTCTTCAGAGATATTACACAAGTCTGATGTTGGAGGAGTCAAAGTAGGAATTAATAATAGAGAAGAGGCAGTAAACGCATATAATGAGATTTTAACTAACGTAAAAGAAGCAAAGCCAAATGCCAAGATTGATGGTATATTGGTTCAAGAAATGGTTGAAAGTGGAATAGAAATAATTATTGGTATAACTAATGATGACCAGTTTGGACCAATGTTATTGGTTGGTTTAGGTGGAGTATTTGTAGAAGTATTTAAAGATACTACTTTATATCCTTTGCCTATAAATCATGATGAAGCTATAATGATGCTTAAGAAGTTGAAATCATTTAAGCTTTTAAATGGATACAGAGGTAGTGAACCTTGTGATGTTGATGCTCTTGCGGATATGATGGTTAAATTAGGTAAATATGCTTATGAAAACAAGGATGAGGTTAAGGAAATAGATTTAAATCCTGTGTTCGTATATCCTAAAGGAAAAGGTGTATGTGCAGTAGACGCCTTAATAGTTAAATATAAATAGTTAACAAGTTTTGGTATTCAACCATAATTAAAATACTGACTGAAAATCACACTAATTTATAGATTGTGATTTTCAGTCACCCCACATTTAATACACCTTATCTATTATACTAAAAATTTTAATGGTAATATTTTTATATTGTTACAGGTGGATTTGTTGGTACTGAATATGTACGAGTAGCCAATTCTTGGTCTACAAAGAATAACCCACCTTCTCCAGCAAGTTTAACACGTTTTATATTGTCTTCGCAAGTTGTCTCTTCTTCTGCTTGTTCAGATATAAACCAAAGTAAGAATTGAGAAGTTCTAAAGTCTGCTTCAGAGTTTGCTACAGCAGCTAGATTGTTTATTAAAGCAGTAACTTTTTGTTCATGAGCTAATGTACGCTCAAGAACATCCATTGCAGAAGTGAAATCTGCATCTGGCATTGGTATAGCATCAAGCTGAACATTTCCTCCTACATTATGTAAGTATTTGTAGAAATACATAGCATGGTCTGTTTCTTCTTTATATTGAACATAAAACCAATTAGAAAATCCTTTAAGTCCTTCTGCTTCAAGGTAAGAAGACATAGAAAGGTAAAGATATGCAGAATATAATTCATGGTTAATCTGTTCATTAAGTAATTTTTCCATTTTAGCTGAAATCATTTTTATACCTCCAAATTTTAAACGCTCTTATAAGATATAATAATATTAAATGGAAAAATATTCAACAAAAGTGATTAAATATTTTAATATTTTACATATTTAATCAAAACTTATACTACCATTAAAAAAATTATAGCTTACTATGGCTACAGAACCAATTAGTGGTGCATTTGCTCCAAAATTTGAATGCCTTACATTTATTTTTTTATATTTAGAAAAACTTGCTGAAGCAGTCAATTTCTTTAATAATGTATTTTCTATAAATGTACCAGGAATATTAAAGTCATAACCTATTATTATAGAACTACAATCAATTAAGGTAAGTGTATTTACTAATGCATATGATATATATGTACAAAATTCATCAAGTAAAAACATACCTAGATTGTCCTTGTTATTGGCTTCATCTATTAACTTGACTAGAGAAAAATCTTTACAATTAATTAGTGGAGAATCTGGATAAATATGACTTAACGATTCAATTCTTTTAATTAACTTACTCACACTTGTATAATAGTCTAGACATCCATTATTGCCACAACTGCATACTGGACCACTAAAATTAATAGATGTATGCCCTATTTCACCACTTTGCCCTAAATTACCAGTGTGAAGTTTATTTTCTAATACTAAACCAGCTCCAATTCCATTCATTATATGTAGATATATATAATTTGGAATATCTTTACCTAGACCATACATTTTTTCAGCCAAAGCACCTGCATTAGCATCATTTATCAAAAATATAGGTAAATCAGATATTTCTCCTATAAAATTTACTATGTTTAGGTTTGATACGTTTCCAAAGTCTGGAGGATTTAATATTATACCATTTATATTATCTACAGGACCTATTGAAGAAATCCCAATTCCAATTATATCTCTTTTGTTATTTTTCATTATTTTAGAAAACATTCGTTTTATTATATCTTTTAAAACGTCATTTGACAGATATTTAGGGTAAGTCTCAAAAAGTTGTTTGACAATATTACCTTTTAAATCTGCAATGATTACCTTACAAATATTTCTTCTTATCAAAATGCCACAAACACAAGGAGAGATATTAGAAATATCTAATAAAATAGGTTTACGACCTGATGAATGTGCATTTAAAGTTGATGATTCTATCTCTCTAATCATATTTTCATTAATAAGTTCAGTGACTAGGTTTGATAAAGTCATTTTAGTAAGACCTGTAGATTTAGCTAAATCAACTCTAGACATAGGAGTATTTGTAGAAAGTAGTTTCAGTATTATTAACTTATTTTTAATTTTTACATCTTTTATGTTAGAACCTTGTTTGTTGCTCATCGTAGATCTCCTTAAAAAAGTTAAGTATTTTTATGTATTTTCATATATATACTATGACCTTATAATAGAATAACATTTGATTAAGTTCGAAAATACCATTAATTAGAATATATCACATTATATATTAGAATAGCACTAAAAATATGCTATAATAGGATGAAAAAATATTAAAGTAAGTTAAGGTATACAATAATAAATTAGAATTTGAGGTGAAATACTATAGATAAATATACAAAAGAAGAATTGATACAAACACTAAGAGTTGTATCTTCAGTTATCGTAAGATGTGAAAAAGCACAACTAAAGTTTATGGAAGGGACTTCTCAATATTCACTCCTTAAGAATAGGATAAAAGCAATGTATATTTCAAAATCATTAATAACAGATGAAAATATAATTGATAAATATACAAAAGAAGAATTAATAGAAGCACTACGACCCGTATCTTCAAGTATAGGCAAATGTGAAAAAGCACAGTCAAAATTTGCAGAGGGTACTACTAATTACAAACGATTTAGAAATATAATAAAAGCAATGTATATTTCTAAATCATTAATAACAGACGAGATTAATAGAAGAAGTTAGATTCCAGATTTTTAAGTTATTAGAAGCTTATTTTTTAGGTTATTTTGAAAAAATAATTATTCCTATTTCTAAAATGGGAAAGTCATTTTATATAATCAATTAGAATAATAGTCATCCACTTAAATGCTATATTTTTGTGCCCTTTCTTAACTTTTTCATATCTAAAATTTTCTATTTTAATATCATGATGAAGGATTAGTCATACCTACTACACTTGTTACTATAATATTTCTGCTTAAATTTATTACAATTGTTCCTGCACATGTAGTTACAAATACAATAATAAGGGTTTCAAGAGCAAAACCGAACATTAAAGAAAGAAGCAGTGAAATATTGATTGTTATTTTTCTCATTAACTGTAAAATAACAATTAGTACAATAAATAGAAAGAACAGTGTAATAGCAAATAACATGCAAATGATAAATGATAATATGATTTTTGAAAAAAACAAATCCTAAATTGTCTTTGTGCTGTTATTGAAAAGAGCTACAGTACCACCAGTCAGTACAGGTATTAAAGATAGGAGCAGAAGAGAAATCATTTTTTTGACTCCTTGGTTCTTATCTCCTACGCAATACATTATATTTCGTTTATTCAAATAAAGCAATAAAAGATATCTTTTATTGCTTTTTATAATATGTTTATTCAATAGTGAAAGTCTTATATAATTTTTATTAAATTTTTATATGCAATAAATTTCATTATTGTATAATATTAAAATGAATACAAAGTGTATTTACTATCTTTTATTACAAATTGTTACCAAATATGTATACATTAGAATTAAAAAATGGAAAATTGTAACTAAAATGTAAATTTTTTCTCTAATCTATCTAATATTATGGAAACTTTTTGTAATTTATGATATAATAAGAAACATATAATTATTAAATTATAATAAATGACTATAGCGTAGATGTATTACTATGTTATAGTCATTTTTGGATTAAACTTGATATATCAAGGGGGAAGAATATGAGAACAATTAAAAGAGTTTTAGCATTAGGTTTAACATTAGCTATATTTCTAATGAACGCACCTAATGTAAGTGCATTAACATCAGATACCATTAAAGGTAAGAACATATACGAGACGGCTGGATTAATAGCAGATAAAACGAGTTATGATACAGCAATTGTGGTAAATATGGATAGTTCTATAGCAGATGGTCTTTCAGCAAGTGGTCTTGCTGGTGCTGTAGATGCTCCGATTTTACTTGCTCAAAAAAGTAACATACCAAATGAGACAAAACAAAGATTAAAAAATGTAAAAAAGATATACATAATAGGTAAAGAGTTATCAATAAGTAAGTCAGTAGAAACTGAACTGAAAAATACAGGAGCACAAGTAACTAGATTAGGTGGAGATGATAGAATAAAGACTAGTTATAGTGTTGCCAAAGAAGTAAGTAGCATTAAAAAAGTTGATGAAGTTATATTAACTAATGCATATAAAGGAGAGGCTGATACTATAAGTGCTGCACCTGTCTCAGTAAGAGATGTAGCTCCTATAGTACTTACAGATGGAAAAAGTGTTCCTTTTTCAACAAGTAATGTAAAATCATATGCTGTAGGTGGAAGTATTTCTATGAGTACGAGTTTAGTTAACAAGACTAACTCTAAGAGACTTGGTGGTTCAGATAGATATGATACAAATAAAAAAGTTATAAAAGAATTTTATCCAGATTCATCAGAATTTTATTTAAGTGATGGATATGATTTAGTAAATGCTCTTACAGGTTCTACAATTGCTAAAGATAATCCAATTGTATTAGTATCAGAAGATAGTGATAAATCCATACTAGCAGGAGCAGATAAGATTACTAGATTAGGCTCAATAAGCGATAGTGTATATAATAAGTGTGTTTCTGCTGCACAGAATAATGGTGATTCGTCTACAAAAGGGGATTCACCTATGAAAGATGAAACAAGTATATTAGGTGAACCAACAGCTAGCTTAGAAGCTTGTTTAAAATGGGCAAAATCTAAAAAAGCCAATGATTTATTTATAGAATTAATACCAATACTGTATGATACAGCTGTTCAAGAAGGTGTAAATCCTGTTTTAGCTGTAGCTCAATCAGCAAAAGAAACTGGTTTCTGTAATTTTGGTGGAGTATTAGATGCATCTTTTAAGAATCCTTGTGGACTTAAGACTTCTGTTGGTGGTTCTGATACTGACAAAAATGCACACTCAAAATTTGATACTTGGGAAGAGGGAATACTAGCTCAAATTCAACATTTATGTCTATATGCAGGACAACAGGGTTATCCACTTTCAAATCCAGTAGACCCTAGACATGAAAAATCTTTGTTTGGGAAAGCTAAAACAGTTGAAAGTCTTTCTAATAATTGGGCTGGTGGTCAATATGGACAAGACTTAGTTAGAATGATGGGAGAAATTGAGGCGATAAAGTAATTAAATTATTAATTTAATGGTTATATTTAATGAGTTTCATTAAATAACCAATTCAAAATTACAAATAAGGCAAATTTATTATGAAAAAGAGTAATGTTTTTAGTATTATATTTCCTACAATCATAATGTTATTGGTGTTTTTGACTTTTGCTACAGATATATTCAATATACCAGATATTCATTCTAAAGGGATTTTTGTAATAGGGATGATTTTAATTTTTCCAATTGCCTTTTTAATTCAAGGGATAGTTTGTGTATTGAGTAAAACCAACTGGATTTTATCACTTGTAGTATCTTTAATAACTTATATAATATTAATGTATATGTTTTTAAATGATTCAGCATATATCTATATTTTACTTTATGCCGCTTTTTATATGATTGGATATATAACCACTAAAATTTGTCAAAAAATGCAAATTTTTAAAAGATAAATTAACCAAAATATATTACTAAGGAAGTGTCTGCATTGATTTTTTTAAATCAAAAGATAGACACTTCTTTTATTGTAAAAATAAAATATTTATTTAAGAGGAAGTATTGTAAATAAAATTTAACTATTATCATTTTCTTTTAACAATTGTATACAATAAACCTGTAGTATAATTAAGATAGATAAAATAAAGGGAGGGATAATATGAATTTAATTGATAATCATATTCATACTAATTTTTCAAGTGATGGAAAGGATTCAATGGAAGATACAATAAAAAAAGCTATAAGTATAGGTGTTAGATATTTAACTTTTACAGACCATTTAGAACATGATGAAGGGAAGGGATTTTGTATAGATTATAACAACTATGTCCCAGTGTTTAATACACTAAAAGAAAAGTATAAAAAGGATATAGAATTATTGTTAGGTGTTGAAGTAGGATATAGAAAACATTTAAAAAATGAAATAAAAGATGTAATAAGTTCACATCCTTTTGATTTTATATTGTGTTCAACTCATACAATTGATAACGTACCTGTTCCATCAAAAAAATACTTTGAAGGACTTAGCAAAGAAGATGCGTACTATAAATATTTTAATAGCATACTTGAAACTAATCATGAGTTTAAAGATTATAATATATATGGACATTTAGATTATATATCTAGATATGGGATATATTCAGATAACAGAGTAATATATAATGATTTTAAAGATATTATTGATGAAGTTTTAAAGTCAATAATTAATAATGGAAGTGGAATAGAGTTAAATACATCTGGTTATAGATATGGATTAAATGCCATACATCCAAATGAAGATATCTTAAAAAGATATAGAGAACTTGGTGGTTTTATAGTTACTGTAGGTTCTGACTCTCATAGAGTAGAAGATATCTGCAAAGATTTTGATGTGGCTTACGATATGCTTAAATATCTTGATTTTAAATATGTATCATTATTTAAAGAAAGAGAAACTTATTTTTTAAACATAGAAAAAGTTAAATCTAATAATATAGCATAAAGAACTAATATGGCATATAGAGTCTTTTTAAATAATTTGAAAGTTAGTATAAAAATTAATAGCAGAATATTGTATCCTCTAGGAAAATACTAGAGGTTTTTATTTTGTAAAAAATGATAATAGAGAAGAGTTTAAGTTTAAGAAAAATGATTGTCTCAAATTAGAAAACTATTACTATTATATTTAACTATTATATCTTTTTATTATGATATAATAGTTAAATACATTAACCTATCTTTAAATCATGCAAATTATTAGAAAGAAGGGATAAAGTTGTCTAATAAAAATAAAGAAAATATAACCTTAAGCAATCAAATCACAGAATCAACTCAACAAACTTTAACAAAAGAGGCTATACTACATATACCAATGAGCAACTATGCTTATGGCTATGATAGAGAAACATTACATATAAGAATTAGAACCAAAAAAAATGAGGCAAAAAAAGTGACCTTAAGGATAGGAGACCAATATGTATGGGACAAAGGAGGTGCAGGAGGAGGGAATCTAAATGCATCTGGACTTGGTTGGTCTGGTGGAACAAATATAACAATGAACAAAGAAGTAGAAACAGAATTATTTGATTATTGGATAGCTGAGTGTAAGCCTTTAAATAAACGTTCGAGATATGGATTTATAATAGAAGGTCAAGAAGAAAAAATTTTATTTACAGAGAAAAAGATAATAAAATTAGGAAACGAAAATGATGAAAAAGAGTTATGCGAAATAAGTAATTTTTTTGGATATCCATATTTGAATTATATAGATATACCTAAAGTTCCAGATTGGGTAAAGGAAACTATTTGGTATCAGATATTTCCTGATAGATTTGCAAATGGAAATCCATCTATAAATCCAGAAGGAGTAGATATATGGGGCGCTATTCCAACAAGAGATAATTTTACAGGTGGAGATTTACAAGGTGTAATAGACCACCTAGATTATTTGAGCGATTTAGGGATAAATGGAATTTATTTTTGTCCTATTACAGTTGGAAAAACTAATCATAGATATGATACGATGGACTACATGGAAATAGACCCTACCTTAGGTGATAAATCTACTTTGAAAAAACTAATAGAAGAAGCCCATAAAAGAAATATAAAAATAATGTTGGATGCTGTATTTAATCATATAGGATATTATTCTAAGCAGTGGCAAGATGTAGTTAAAAATAAGAATAATTCGAGATATAAAGATTGGTTTTATATAAAAGATATGAGTAAAGTTGATACTCCAATAGAAGAAATAGATGAAAAAAACATACCTTATGAAACTTTTGGGTGTGAAAAATATATGCCAAAACTTAACACAGAAAATTCAGAAGTAATAGAATATTTATTGCGTGTAGGGAGGTATTGGATACAAGAATTTGATATAGATGCATGGAGATTGGATGTATCAAATGAAGTAGATCATGTTTTCTGGCGAAAATTCAGACAAGAGATTAAAAGAATAAAACCTGAGATATATATATTAGGAGAAATTTGGCATGGAAGTTTACCATGGTTGATGGGAGACCAATTTGACTCAGTTATGAATTATTTAATGTCAGAAGCTATGAAACAATTTTTTTGTACAAATGAGATAAATGCTGAAGAATTTAAATACATGATAAATGATGTAATAGTAAGCTATCCAATGCAAGTTAATGAAGTTATTTTTAATTTACTTGGAAGTCATGATACTACTAGAATATTGAGCTATGCTGATGGAAATGTGGATAAATTTAAACTTGCATATTTGTTTATGTTTATACAATCAGGAGGTCCGTGTATATACTATGGTGATGAAATAGGAATGCAAGGAGAACTAAGTCCAGTATCTGAAGGACAAAGAAAATGTATGGAATGGAATGAAGGAAAGTGGAATAAAGATATACTTGATTTTATGAAGAAGATTATTAGACTTCGTAAATCAAATAGAGAACTTAGAACTGTATCAAATGAATGGATACTAGCAGATAAAGAAAATGGAACAATTATATTAAGGAAAGAATCTATTACAATAATAATAAATAATTCATCCAAAGATTTAACCTTAAGATTACCAGATTATTTGGTAAATAGAAAAGTAAAAGATTTATATGAAGAAAAAATAGTTGATTTAAAGGAAGAAATAACATTAAAAAAATACAAGTTTATTATTTTAAAATAATATAACCATGTGTTTGTTAGATTATACTATAACTTTTTATATTATTTAAACAAAGTATCATTAATTATAATAAGTGAATTCAGTATAATTTTATATACAAATTATTTGCAGTAAAACTTGTTAAGTAAAGTTTTTATTTGAATAAAAATTAATATTGAAATTTTTAATTATTTTGTAGTTAAGTAAAGATGTATAATTACTGAATAAGTAGAGGGAAGAGAAAACATGAATGACTATGAAGAATATATAGTTACAGTAAAATCTAGTATCGTGAATCTAATTTTAGGTTTAATATTTTTATCAATTGGGATTGTATTAATTGTATTTTATGTATATATTAAACAGTATTATATATTATTAATTACTCTTGTACTTACAATGTATGGATTAATTTCAATTCTCAAATATACAAGAAAGTATATTATTTTTGATTTATATAATATTAAAGTTCGTAAATGTATAGGGAGTGAAAAAGAGTATTCATATAATGATATTACTAGAATTTCAATAAATAATAAGAAACAGGAATGTCCAGTTAATATATATGTGGATAATAATAAAATTGCAACTTTTTTTGTATCGGATAAAAGTTATATGTCTGCTATAGCAGAAATGAAGCGAAGAGAGTTGCCATTTGATGATAAAAGTATAGACTATATATCAGATATGCCACTTTGGATTCCAATTCCATCTAGTGAGATTAAAAAATTTTGCAATGAAGCTTCAAGAAAACTTGAAAAACAGGTTAAAGAGGATTTGTGTAAAATAGAAAAGGAGTTTGGAAAAGATATATCCTTTTCTTTTGGTATAGATGTTGAAGAAAAAATATTTGTATGTGTATTTTTAGTATGTATTATGAAGAATGGCAACTATACAAAAGTTATAAAAAAATACAGAGGAAAAAAAGCATGGGCTATGTTTCCTGTATATATAGTGGGTCCACAACTATATAAGAAAGAGATTGAAGATGGCAAATTTATTTGTAATATAAATTATTTAAATGCTTTTTCTGGAAAAATGTGGTCAAATTTTTCTAAAATGATAAAAAAATATGGTGTGCAAGAGAGTGAAATAGAAGTTGATTTTGAATTAAAGAGTGAATTGGATTAAATAGTTCTATAGAGAATATCTTAAATATAAGGTATAGACACAAAATAAATTAATTATTAGTCTAAAAAATCCTTATAGAGAAAGGGGTACAAGAATGCTAGAAGCATTTATATTTGATTTAGATGGAGTGATTACAGACACAGCATATTATCATTATTTAGCTTGGAAAAAACTAGCTGATGACATTGGCATAGATATAGATATAGAATTTAATGAGTCTTTAAAGGGTATAAGTAGAATGGAGTCATTAAATAAAATATTAGAATATGGATATAAAAAAGATTTATTTTCAGAAGAAGAAAAAATGAAAATGGCAGAAGACAAAAATAACTATTATGTATCTTTAATAAACAAAATAACTTCAAATGATATTTTGCCAGGTATAAAAAATTTACTTGATGATATAAAATCTAATGATGTAAAGATAGGGTTGTCTTCTGCAAGCAAGAATGCTACAAATGTATTAAAACATCTAGGCATAAGTGATAAGTTTGATTTTATAGCAGATGCGTCAAAATGTAGGAACACCAAACCATATCCAGATATATTTCTTATGTCAGCAAAGGGACTTGGTGTAAATCCTAAAAATTGTATAGGAATAGAAGATGCAAGTGCAGGTATTGATGCTATAAACTCAGCCAATATGTTTTCTGTTGGAGTTGGAGATTATAAAAATCTAAAAAAAGCAAATTTACTTGTAAATTCAACAAGTCAGTTAAATTTTAAGTATATATTAAGTGAGTATAATAAGTATATAGTTAGGAGCATTATATGAAATGTTTGTTTGATAATATAAATGAGTGGAAAGTTATACAAGACAAGATTGAAATTAAAGAAAATAGATTAGCAGAGTCTATAATGAGTATAGGCAATGGTTATATGGGTATGAGAGGAAACTATGAGGAAAGATATAGTGGAGATAGCCATAGAGGTTCTTATATAGCTGGAGTATGGTTTCCTGATAAAACTCGTGTTGGATGGTGGAAAAATGGATACCCAGAATACTTTGGTAAAATTCCTAACTCAGTTAACTATATAGGGATAAGAATTTTCATAGATGGGGTAGAGTTAGACCTTGAAAAATGTAATGTTGAAAATTTTTATAGAGAATTAGATATGAAAAATGGTATTTTAAAGCGTAAATTTACTGTGAATATTAATGGTAAAAAATTTGAAGCTAATATAACAAGATTTTTAAGCGTATCAGTTAAGGAATTAGCTGTAATAAAGTATGATATAAAAGCTTTGAATTCTAGTGCTAAAATAAAATTTATTCCATACTTAGATTCAAATATAAAAAACGAAGATTCAAATTACGAAGAAGAATTTTGGAATGCAGTTTCTTCAAGCTCCTCAGAATATAGAGGAAATATACTTTCACGTACAAAAGAAAATACATTTAAGACACCCATATTTACAGTAGGTGCAACGATGCATATTAAAACAAGAGGTAAAGTAGATGATATATCTTATTTAAGTACTGATAATTACTGTGAAAATTCAATAACAATGGATGTTTTAGAAAACGAAACTATTGGAATAGAAAAATATGTAACAATAACTTCCACTAGAGATTATAGTGAAAATGAGTTATTAAAGAAATGTGATGATATCTTAAATATAGAAATATCTAAAGAGTATGAAGAAATTTTAAATGAACATACAAAATTGTGGAATAAAAGATGGGAAAGTGCAGATATAAAGATAGAAGGAGATAAGAGTAGTCAACAAGGTATAAGATATAATCTATTTCAATTATTCTCGACTTATTATGGAGAAGATTCAAGATTAAATATAGGGCCAAAAGGTTTTACTGGTGAAAAATATGGAGGTGCTACTTATTGGGATACAGAAGCATATTGTCTTCCAGTCTATTTAGGTGTAGCAGATAAGAGTGTAGCAAGAAATCTTTTAGTATATAGATACAATCAGCTAAAGCAAGCAAAAGATAATGCCAAAAAACTTGGACTTAAGGGAGCACTATATCCAATGGTTACTTTCGATGGAGTGGAATGTCATAATGAATGGGAGATAACATTTGAAGAGATTCATCGCAATGGAAGTATAGTATATGCAATATATAATTATACAAATTATACAGGTGATTTTGGATATATAAAAGAAAAGGGAATAGATGTAATAGTAGAAGTAGCTAGATTTTGGGCTAGTAGGGTACATTTATCTACAAGAAAAGATTTATATATGATACATGGAGTTACAGGTCCAAATGAATACGAAAATAACATCAATAATAATTGGTATACTAATTATATAGCTAAGTGGTGTTTAGAATATGCTGTAGAAAATATCTTAAAATTAGAAAAAGAGTACAGTGAATGTATTAAAAGAAATAATGTAAGTAAAGAGGAAATTGAGGACTGGAAAATAATATCAAATAAAATGTATTTGCCATATGATGAAGAATTACAAATAATAGTTCAAAATGATAATTTTTTAGATAAGGAATTTATAGAGGTAAAGGATTTGCCAAAAGAGAATCTTCCTCTTAATCAAAAATGGTCTTGGGACAAGATTCTTAGGTCATGTTTTATAAAACAAGCAGATGTGTTACAAGGAATTTATTATTTTGGGAATATGTTTACTAAAGAAGAGAAAAAGAGAAACTTTGATTTTTATGAAAAATATACTGTACATGAGTCTTCTTTATCTTCTAGTGTTTATTCTATTATTGCTTCTGAAGTAGATGACTTAAAAAAAGCTTATGAATTATACTCAAGAACAGCTAGGCTTGATTTAGATAATTATAATAATGATACTAATGATGGTCTTCATATAACTTCAATGTCTGGCTCATGGCTTTCTATTGTACATGGATTTGCAGGGATGAGAACATGGAATGAAACACTATATTTTGAGCCTAAGTTACCTCAAGAATGGAATAATTATTCTTTCAATATAAATTATAGAGATAATAATATCCATGTTGATGTATATAGTAATTTAATTAAGATAGAAAATTTAAAGGGAAAATCAATAAAAATTATTGTATATGGAGAAGAGTATGTATTAGAAAAATCTATAGAAATTAATAGAAGTAAATTAAAATAATGTCTTAGTGTATAAATAGTTAAAATAAATTTATCTAATTTTAAATTTATTTTAACTATTTTTTATTTAATGCAAACCTATATATTATAACAATAATCGTGCTTTAAATTAAATATATTACATAAATCTTCATAAAATCTTCATAATTTCGTAAAGAATATGTAACAAAAGTAGGGTATATTGTATTCTGTAGAGAATATAAGGGAGGAAATAATTTATGAAGAATAAGAAGTTCATTATAGCAATACTGATAATAATAGTTGGAATAGGTGTGTTAGTAAAAGAATATTCAATTAAAGAGATAAATAAGGCTGATATAGATGTTAGTAAGTATATAGAATATGCTGATTTAGCAAGTGAAAATAATGCACAAGTTAATTGGAAGTATGTGGCTTCTATCATTGCTGTATTAAATAAAAATAAGTTAGAAAAAGTTAATGATTCACAAATAAAAGAAGTATCAGATTTATTTGTTAAAGATTTTTCTAAAAATAATAAAGTAGAAAATTTAAGTAGTGTTTTAGATGAGTTGAAATTTAATAATAAACAAAAAAGATTGGTTAATGATTATATAGAGGACCTTAAAGATTATGGAATAAAGCCAGAAAGATTAAAATCTGATACACAATATATGAAATTTATTAATGAGATTGAAACATCTGCTATACAAAACTATAAAAATTATAAAATATTGCCATCTATAACCATTGCACAAGCAATAATTGAGTCTAGTTGGGGTAAATCAAGTTTAGCAAAAGAGTATAATAACTTATTTGGTATAAAGGCTGATGCCTATTGGAAAGGAAAATCAGTTACTTTAGAAACAAAAGAACATTTAGATACAATTATAGATGATAAATTTAGAATATATGATGATAAAAGTGAATCTATAAAAGACCATGCAGAATTTTTAGCTACAAATAAAAGATATAAAGCCAATGGTGTATTTGATGCAAAAACATATATCTATCAAGCTAAAGCATTAGAAAAAGCAGGTTATAGCACTGCAAAAGATGAAAGTGGAAGTAACATATATGCAGAACGTCTAATAGAATTAATTCAACAATATAATCTTCAATTAATAGATAGTGAAATTCAAAGTAAATTGTAACTTTGGTGTAACATAAGGGTGATATATTTATCGAGGAGGTGGATTTTATGAAAAAAATATTCTCGGTATTTACAAGTTGTATGATTATTGCAACTACTATCACTGGATGTAGTAGTAGTGAGGTTATTAATGACACATCATCTATGTATAATGTCAAAAATCTGGACTTTAATTTTGAAGTAAAACCAGAAACTTTTGAGGTATCAGTAGAATCTAATGGTTTAAAGGAAAAGATATCTGAACCATTAAAAGAAAGGAAAGTATCAAATTTTAAACAGACAAAAACAGAGACATCATGGACATATCCTGATGAAAACATAGACATAAATATAAAAAAAGAGGAAAGCTATTTAGATGTAGATATTAAATCTAATTCAGAAAAAGAAGCTAGTTTTAATTGGCCAAGAATTGAAGGCGAAAGTTATGTGTTACCACTTTATGAAGGTAAATTTATACCAAGTGATGATAAATACTGGAAAGAGCATTTAAATGAATCAGCTTACAATGTCATAGAATCCTTTTCGATGCAGTTTTTTGCAGTAAATAAGACAAAGTATTCTGTGCTTTATATTATTGAAAATGAATTTAATAATGAGATTAAATTTAATTCTAAAGATAAAATTAATTTTACATTTACACATGAATATCCAAGTATAAATAAAAATAAAGAGTATGGATTTAAAATATATTTGACTGATAAAAATATTACAGATGTGGCAAAAACCTATAAAAATTATATAGTTGATAAAGGTGAGTTTAAAACATTAGAAGAAAAATCTAAGGATAATAAAAACATTGAAAAGCTTTATGGAGCTCCTCAGATTTATTTTGCAGACAAATCTATAATAACAGTAGGTGATATTAAATGGGACAAATTAAAGGAAAATTTATCAGATGATTTAATTAATTGGATGAAAGAACTCCTAAGTAAAAAACCTGATAATAGTGAATTTATAACTGTACTTAATCAAATAAAAACCCAAGATTATATAGATAAATATCAAAAAAATCAAATAGTTCAAGCCTTTAATCAAGTTATGCAACTAAATACTTTTTATAATAGTAAGGTTTTTGATAGTAATGATAAAGAAATAAAAAAAGTACTAGATAAAGGAATATCTAAATTAAATAGAGTAGAACTTATAGAGTTTAACAAAACGTTATTAAAGTCAAAATTGGGGAATAGTGTGAATAAAATTGATACATGGGCAAGATATAATACAATTGATGTAATTAATGATATGAATAAATCTGGTATTGATAATGCTTGGATAGGGTTTGATGATATGGAAGAAGGTTATGTATCACCAGAAATAGTCAAAAGAGCTAATGATTTAGGTTATCTTGTAGGACCATATGATTCATATCATTCTATACACAAGCAAGGGGAAGAAAAATGGAGTACAGCATCATTTAAAGATAAGTCACTATATGAAAATGCTACTATAGAAAATAAAAAAGGTGAAAAAGAATCTGGATTTCAAGGAGAAGGAAGACAACTAAATCCTACATTATCTTTACCAAGTGTAAAAGAGAGAGTAAAAAGTATATTGAATGAGGGGTATGAATTTAATTCTTGGTTTATAGACTGTGATGCTACAGGAGAAATTTTTGATGATTATTCTCCAAATCATATAACAACACAGTCACAAGATTTAAAAGCTAGACTTGAAAGAATGTCATATATAAGAGATAATGCAAATATGGTTATAGGTTCAGAAGGAGGAAATGATTTTGCAAGTAGCACTATAGCATTTGCACATGGGCTTGAAACACCAGCGTTTGCTTGGGTAGATAAAGATATGAGTAAGAACAAAGAAAGTGAATATTATGTTGGTAGATACTATTCTCCAACAGGAGGAGTGCCAGAAGTCTTTTCAAAGCAGATACCTGTAAAAGAAAAATATAAAAAAATATTTATAGACCCAACTTATTCTTTACCTTTATTTAGATTAGTTTATAATGATTCTGTTGTATCTTCTCATCAATGGCTATGGGGAACTTTCAAAATTAAGGATGAAGTTGGAAGTAGAATGATGAAAGAAGTATTATATAATACACCACCTATGTATTATATAGATAGAACTGAATGGGAAAAACATAAAGGTGAAATAATTTCTCATGATAAAGTATGGTCAGAGTTCAATAAAAAGGCTATTAAAAGAGAAATGACAGACTTTAAGTTTATTTCTGATGATAGATTAGTTCAAATGACTAAATATGGAGATGATTTAAAAGTAGTAGCTAATTTCTCTGAAAAAGATGTTAAATATGAAAATGAAATTGTAAAATCAAATTCTTTGGTAATATATGATAATAATAAGAAAATTATGTATAAACCAGAATAATAGATTTAATGAAAATAAATTCTATCAAACTCACATATAAAATAATATTTAATTAAACTATACAAAATGGTGATTATAATTAATTTTAATAATTAAGATAGTCACTATTTTTATATCATTTTTAATATTGAAAGCTTTACTTCAGTAATATTAAATATTCTCATTATTCTAACATATGTCATACTCATTGTGCCTCTTAATAAATATAAGTTTTATTTTTATTTTAGACAATATATTGACTTTTTGCATTTGAAATAGTATTCTTAGATAAGACACTATATTGTCTAATTGAAGTAATATTATTTTATGAATTATGAATGAAGCAAATTTGAAAGATTTAATAAACACTAAAAATAAATACTGGTTCATAGAGAAGGGAAAATATTAAAGAAAATGAATACAATCATTAAAGTTCAAGATTTGGTAAAAGTATTTGATAATCAAGAGGTCATAAAACATTGCAATATAAATGTAGAGAAAGGAAGTATTTATGGATTTTTAGGTGCAAATGGAGCTGGAAAAACTACAGTACTAAAATTGATAGCAGGTTTATTAAAACCAACCACTGGGAATATAATGATTTCTGATATGAATATATCAGAAAATCGTAATAATATTTTAAGAAAAATTGGATGTATTATAGAAACACCAATTTTTTATGAACATTTATCAGCTGAGGAAAATTTAAAGATACATAATGCTTACATGAATTTTTATGATGCAGATATAAATGCTGTTTTACAAAAAGTAGGACTCGAAAATACTGGAAAGATACAGGTATGTAAGTTTTCTTTGGGTATGAAGCAAAGGTTGGGGATTGCTCGTGCAATGATACATAATCCAGATATTCTTTTACTTGATGAACCTATCAATGGTCTTGACCCTATGGGAATAAAACAAATGCGTGATTTATTCAGAACACTTGCAAAAGAATATGATATGACACTTATTATTTCAAGTCATATATTAAGTGAAATAGAGTATATAGCTGATACAATAGGCATTATTTCGAATGGAAGTATTTTAAAAGAAATTCCTATGTCTACAGTAAAACAAGAATTTCCTAATGGCTTGGAAGAGTATTTTTTTGAAATAATGAATGGAGGAAACAACTGTGTATAAACTTATAAAATTAGAACTAAAAAAAAATAATATTCGCCCTTATCTTCATGCCATGGGTATCATTACCTTATGTGTATTAGGATTTTTGTATACATTTGCTATGATTGCTTATACAGGGGGGGATACAGATTCTGCTGAGTTTTCTAATTACCATAATATTTGGGTAATCACTAACGTTCTACAAATGTCAGCTTATGCCATTTTATCAGCTGTATTGTTTTCCACATTTGTTATAAAAGAATATTCTGTAAAAAATGCAATTTTGATTTTTACTTATCCAATAAATAGAAAGACTTTATTGAATTCAAAGATTGTATTGATAGCTACATTATGTTTGAGTTTTATGTTGCTTGGGACGATTATTTCCCTCCTTATATTTATGGTTACAGAAGCTTTTTTTCCTATGATTTCTGATAATTTTACTCTTGGATTGTTTTTTAAGATTATTATTGAAACAATTTTGTGTGCTGTATTCTCTTTATTTATAGGTGTAATTTCTGCTAGCATTGGATTTCGAAAATATTCCATTCAAACAACGATTATAGTCTCTGTTATTCTTGCTTCCTGCACTGCTAACATTATAACAACTATGATTCACACATATATTCCTTTTATTATTGTCTGGATAGTAGCAGCAGTATTAGCTGGACTTTCGTATTTATGGCTTATCTCAAAAGTTGAAGACATAGAAGTATAATTGTATACTTAATAAAGGTAGTTCTAATGAATAAAGCAACAGATAATAATGCGTCATACTTTATTTATCTGTTGCTTTTTAACATTTTGTGGATGATTAAAGTCTGTTTTCCAATCGGTTTGTACATTTAAAAATAATTTTTAATTATTTTATACTTTATGCTTTTGATTCATTCTTATATAGATACTTAGCAAGAATTGAAATTAATAGCATAATTATGAACATACATACTATAGGTATATAGACTGTGGAACTGAAAATTTCAAATAATTTTCCATGCATAATTTGACCAACTGGAGCAACACACTGTGATACAGCGGTAATAGTAGCCATTACTTTACCCAATAATTCATTAGGAGTTTGTTTTTGAACAATAGTTAAAACGAATATAGTAATAATTGTCATAGACATGGCTATAGGTATAACACAAATAAATAACAATATAAAAGATGGATAATATCCTAGTCTAAGCATTAAAGGTGAAATAGAAATAGCCATTGGTATCATCAGAATACTAATTAACATTAACCAGCGATACAGTGTATTCATTTTCATTTTTTTAGCAAACAGACCTATTGAAAGTGCACCTAAAACACTACTAAATTCAATAATTCCTATCCCTATGCCATACATATTATTACTACTATGCATTGTTATACGTAAAATATATTGTATTCCTACAAGTAAGAATGGAGTCAAAAATAAATTTAAAGAAGCAGCTAGAATCATGGCTTTACTAATATAAGATTGTTTTATAACATAAGAAAATCCTTCTTTCATATCACTGACTATTGTTGATACTATGCTTCCATTAACTTTTCTTTTATTAAAAGGTATATGAATAAACATTTCCATTACTGCGGATAGAAAAAATGCAATACAACTTACAATAAGAAGCATCTTAATTCCAATAAGGCCATATAACAAACCTCCAAGTACAGGAGCAAACATACTTGAAAGAGAGCTTATTCCGTTTACAATTCCATTTGCTTGTTCTAAATCTTTTTCATTTGCTATTAAAGGTATGCTTGCTTGCACAGTAGGTTGATACATAGAACTAATAATTGATAATAGTACCATAATAACCCCAATTAATACAATAGAATTATTTAAATTAGAAAGAAGACAAATAAAAGTAAAAATAATAACTGAACTAATAAAATCAAATATAACCATTAAATTTTTACGATTAAATCTATCAGCTATTGCACCACCAATTGGAGAAAATAAAAGAGGTATGCTTGATATTGCGTATAAAGTTGCAAATATGTCTGCACGTCCTGTCATATCTAAAATATAAGTGGAAAGTCCAAATCTTAACAACGATGAACCAAGTATAGAGACAATTTGACCAAGTACTATTAAATTAAAATTCTTATTAAAACAACTATTCATTTTATTTAAATCTTGCATTTCTAGAACACCTCACTTTTTAAGACTGACCGTCGGTCTATAAAAATTATAATCAATCACAAATAAAAAGTCAATAGAAATATTTAATTTATAATTTTAAAATTATATTTTTATTTTAAATAAAAGGTATGATATCTATCAAAAATATATCATATCTTATAAATAGCGATATTTCTTTCATACAAAATTAAAAATGGTAATTTGAAATAGTTATAATGAATAGTATTAATATATAGATATAGGGAGATTGATGAAATCATGCATGAAAAAGATAAGGTTATATATAATCTGGAAGAATGTGAGAGTCTAGAAAATACACTTTACTTCTCTCAATTTAATACATATAAAAATTTTAAGCTAGTTTCTAAAAAATCTGGAGTAAATTTATTAGATACATCTATTTGTGGCATGAATATCCACGATATAAAATTGATTGATACAATAGAATGTATGTCGTTAGAGGATGAGCAGATGACTGGTAAAAAGTTAATTTTAGTTGGCGATATAAATACTAACATAAGGTTAGAAAATATAAATAATGCTAAAAGAAATAGGAATTTTACAAAGAAAAATATACTTGAATTAAAAATACCTTTTAGTACATTTATACAAATGCCTAGAGGAATAAAAAATAACGATAAAATTAATTTAAAGTATATTATACAAGATATAACATCATCCATTTTAGATGACAATAATTTATTTATAAGTGTAACTACAATTATAAGTTATGACAATAATTTTAAAATAAGATAATATTTAAATTATAGAAAGGTGGGTGCAATGAGAGGTATCAATGAATATGGGGGAGATTTTAGTTATAAGTTATTATCTAGAAGCCCTATAATAACAAAAACTACTTTTAGTAATATTGTTTCAAATGATATGAGTGGAAATATTTTAGAGGTAGAAAAATATGTTGATAAAGAATGTGCATCTGTATTTGATATTTTAACATATACTATTATTGTTACAAATATGAGTAATCGCAAAACTGGGAATATATTTTTTAAAGATTATATTTCTAAGTACATAAAATTTATAAATAATACTGTAGAAGTTAATGGTATCAGAAAGGGTGGATTAAATCCACAACAAGGTTTTTACATAGGTAAAATAAATGGAAATTGTAAAAAAATAATATCTTTTAAAAGTATAGTATTAGCAAATTCAGCATGTAGGGTTATAGAAAACCACGCTAATATATATTATTATTATAAGTATGATATGGAAAAATTTCCAATGAAAATATCAATAGAAAGTAATCGTGTTTATACAAGTATTAAAAAAGCTGTATTTAAACAATTAAATATAAGCAATACTTTAAAAGCACCTAAAAATCTAAAAGATATATTAAAAGTGAAGACAAATAGCAAAATACTTAGTATAAAACTTATAAAAAATCCTATAAATAAAGACAAAAATCTAAAACTATGCAATTTAATAATTGTTGGAAGTATAGAGTTTGAAATTAACTATAGTTGTAGAAATTATAGTAGATTTAAATCAGTAAATAAATTAGATAATAGTTATAACATTCAAGAAGATAAGGACTATAGAAGTAATATAAAAATGGCTAATGAAAATATAGAAAATTACAAAAATCAAATTAATATTACTCCTAGCAAAGTTAAAAAAGTTACTAAAACCTTTGGTTTCTCTTGCTTTATTTGTTCACCTGTTGGAATAGTTTATGAAGATGTAAAAAGTATAAATATAAAAACTGAACATATATCAATAAATGAACTGAATAATGGTGAATTATTCATAAATACATCGCTTTTATTATACTATTAATTGGTTGTACATAAAATTTAAAATTACTAAAACAATTATATGGTTTAATGTATACAAATATTATTATAGATTAGATATAAGGTGATAATTATTGTTAAAATAGCATCAATTATAAAAAATCAGTTAATCAAGTATTTATGACTTATAAATTGATTATAAAGCCTTAACAATAAGCTATTATCAAATAATTTATTATAATATTATAATGACAAGTATATAGTTTAAGAATAAAAGTGTTAGAAAAGTTAGAGATAAGAAATTTGTGATTCTTGAGGAAATTTTAGCTTGCAATATATCTGTAATAAATATAGAAATATAAATTTAATAACCACAGTATTCTTAGGAATACACCAAATAATTCAATGTTTGTAACATATACTGTTAGATAATGTGTTGAACTATAATACTTATACTGGATTTACAGTAGTTATTATGAAATAGAGTTAAATAATAATTGTAATAAATAAAATTAAGCATCTAGATTTATGCTAAAATAAGACAAATATGTTAAAAAAATGATAAGTTATGAGAACTTTTGCCATCTTCAATTAATATATTATTACTAGTAATAGCTTTAAAATCATATTACTATTATACAAATTTTAGCTTTAAAAGAAGGTGACAAAAAGTAAATGAAAATATGCATAACAGTAGGTCATAGTATACTAAAAGGTGGAAAAAGTACAGGTGTAAATGCAATAGTTGATGAGTATAGTTATAATAAAAAATTAGCTCCTATGTTAGCAGAGATGCTCATAAGTCAAGGTAATACAGTAGATGTAATAATTTGTCCAGAAAGACATTTTGTAGCAGAAAAAGAAGAGTTTTTTTATAGAGTTCCAAAAGTAAATAGTGGCAAATATGATTTACTAGTAGAGCTACATTTAAATAAAAGTGATGGAAAAAGCTTTGGTGCAGAAGTACTTTATTATGGTAATGAAGGATTAGAATATGCTAAAAGAGTATCTAATAAACTTGGAGAATTATTTGAAAATAGAGGAGCTAAAAAAAGAGAAAATTTATATATCTTGAGAAACACGAATCCAGTTGCAATACAAATTGAAAGTTTTTTCTGTGATAATGTGGATGATTGCAATAAAGCCAATGAAGCAGGTTATGACTATATAGCACGATTAATTACAGAAGGTATTTTGAATAAAGATATAGGTATGTGAGATTATGGTAATTTAGGTATTGATTAATACCTTTTAATCTTAGATATAAATTGAAAAATTGTCTAGGAATATAAATTAAACCTAAGAAGTATACTAATTCAGTTTATTTAAATCAATTTAATTATCTAAAAAAAATACCCCTTGAAAATATTGACTTATCAATGTTAATAAGGGGTATTTTTTTAGATTTTATTTTGATTTAAGGACTAGTTCATAATTTTTTCTGCTAAAATCTATATATAATGATAAAAAGTATAAAAATATCGGTGTCTTACATTATAATAATATAATGGAGAAAAATATAATTGATAAGATAAAAATAAACATAATAAGGTGGTAATATATGAAATATACATTCGAAAGTTTTAAATTGGATAAAAAGATACTTAAGTCATTAAAAAATTTAGAATATAATGTACCTTCTAAGGTACAAATAGAAGTTATTCCAGAATTGTTAAATAGTAAAAATATAGCAGTAAAATCAAAAACAGGAAGTGGGAAAACAGCAAGTTTTGCAATACCGATATGTGAAAATATTGATATAGAATACAATAATATTCAAGCACTTATAGTAGTACCAACGAGAGAATTAGCGCTACAGGTAAAAGATGAGATATCAAGTATAGGAAGGTTAAAGAAGGTAAGATGTAGTGCTATATTTGGTAGACAATCTATAAAAGAACAAGTAGCTGAGTTAAAGCAAAGGGTTCATGTCGTTGTAGCTACTCCGGGTAGAATAATTGACCATATAAATAGAGGCACTATTAATTTAGAAAAAATAAAGTATTTAATAATAGATGAAGCTGATAAAATGTTTAATAAAGGTTTTCTTGAACAGATGGAAACAATATTAACAAATATACCTAAAGAGAGAACCTTAGGTCTTTTTTCAGCTACAATAGGTGAAGAGATAAAATATATATGTGAAAAATATACGCCAGATTACGGCATTATAAATGTAGAAGGAAATGAAAGTAACACTAATGAAGGATTAAGACAAATAGATGATAAAATAATCAAGTCAAAGGAAAGAAATAAGTATGTAGTTTTAAAAGAATTAATATACAGCGAAAATCCAAGGAGTGTAATAATATTTTGTAATACTAAAGAAAAAGTATCTAAACTATATAATAAAATGAGTAAGGAAGGTTTTTTGGTAAGAGAGTTACATGCAGATTTATCACAAGAAAAAAGAATATTTGTGATTAAGGATTTTAAAAATATAAAGTTTAATGTATTAGTTAGTAGTGATGTAGCATCTAGAGGAATACATATTGATGATATTTCTTTAGTCATAAACTATGATGTGCCACAAGATAAGGAAAACTATATACATAGGATAGGTAGGACTGGTAGAAAAGGAAATAGTGGAAAAGCTATCACTATAGTAGATGAAAAAGATGAGAAATATATAGATAATATAGAAACATATGTAGGATATAAAATAAATGAGTTAACTAATATAGAACAAAGTAGTATTATTAAGGGTAAAGTTTTGTTTGAAGAATATTCAAAAGAAATTTTGAAAGAAGTATCGAAAAGAAAAAAAATTGCTAAAAATTCAAACAAAAGTAAAGATATAAAATCAAATCTAGAAAATGAAGTAGTTAAATTGTATTTAAATGCTGGTAAAAAGAAGAAGATAAGGGTCTTAGATATAGTTGGAGCATTTAGTAATATAAAAGGTATTACTAATGATGATATAGGTGTAATCGAAGTTCAAGATTTATGTTCATATATAGATATATTAAATTACAAGGGAGACTTGATATTGAAAAGATATAAAGAGATTCCTATAAAGAAAAAAATGGTTAAGGTAAAAAGAGATATACAATAATTCAATTATCATTATTAGTTAATTATTATAATAAATTGCATTGGTTTTGTATTTTCTAAGTATAATGAGATTATAAAGGCTAGATAAAATAAAATTAGAAGAAAAAAGAATTTGATTAAGAGGTACTATATGAAATATTTTGGAAATGGGTTAAGTGAAGTACACAAAGAATTAAATAAAATCATACGTAAAGAAGAAAAAATAGAACAGGTAAAAGCACTATTTTTAGAAATTCATTCAAAATTACATCTCTCAGAAATATCAAATACAGAAAAAAATGAAGTGGACAAACTTATTAATGACTTAAACAGAAATGAATATGCTATTATGCCAACAAGTAAAGACGAAACTATTGCATGGGTTTTGTGACATATCTCAAGGATTTAAGATTTAACAGTAAATGTACTAGTTGCCCAAAAAGAACAAATTTTTAATGAACAATGGAAAGAGAGATTGAATATTTTTATTACAGATACAGGAAATGCTCTCTCTGATGATGAAATTATGAATTTAAGTAAAAGTATCAATACTAATGAATTGCTTTGCTATCGAAATGAAGTTGCAAATGGAAAGAACATTTTCGTACAAAAAAGAAACTTTACAGAAGTTAGATTATAATAACTTAAGTAAACAACAAATCAACTAAGGTATTATTGATTTTGGTTATACTCTAAGTTATACTATTTTTAAGTGTCTATGACAATAGTCATTTTAAATGTAAATCATAAACATATATTTATAGAAATATTAAAGGGGGAAACATATGGCATACTTTAAATATAATAACAAACAGTGTTACTATAATGAAATTGGAGATGGTACACCATTACTTTTTTTACATGGAAATACAGCCTCATCTAAGATGTTTGATGATATAATCGATTTTTATAAAGATGAATATAAAATAATATTAATTGATTTTGTTGGTCATGGCAAATCTCAAATGGTTGATAAGTTTTCTGTCGATTTATGGTTTGATGAGGCTATGCAAGTTATATGTTTTTTAGAAAAGATGAACTATAAAAAAGTAAATATAATTGGCAGTAGTGGAGGAGCTCTTGTTGCATTAAATGTTGCACTTGAAAGACCCGATTTAGTGAATAAGGTAATTGCAGATAGTTTTGAAGGAGAAGCTCCTCTAGAGTCCTTTGTGCAAAATGTGAAATTAGAGCGTGAAGCATCAAAGCAAGATGATGATGCAAAAGCTTTTTATATTTACAATCAAGGCGAAAATTGGGAGCAAGTAGTAGATAATGATACAGAAGCTATTTTTGAACATTATAAAACTATAGGTAAATTTTTTCATAAACCTCTAGAAACTATGCAACCAGATGTACTTTTAACAGGAAGTAAAGAAGATGAATTTGTATCTTTAGTAGCTCATGATTTCTTTGAAAATACTTTTTCATCACTTCTTGAAAAAATTAAAAATGGAAAAATGCATCTGTTTAATAAAGGTGGGCATCCAGCTATTTTATCAAATGGATTAATTTTTTCAAATGTAGCAAAGAAATTTTTAAAAGAATAATTTAATGATATAATTTGAGCATGGAATAGAGTGTGTTATGGAAATAAAGAATACTTTATATTTTATAAAGGCGTTGGAATATATGAAATACGTACATACAAATATAATAGCAAGAGACTGGGAAAAGCTGTCTGAATTTTATAAAGATGTATTTGAATGCAGAAAAGTACCACCACAAAGAAAACCTAAAAGGTGAATGGTTGGATAGATTGACAGGGATAAAAGATGCTCATATTGAAGGTGTGCACTTAGCTTTACCTGGATATGATGATTGTTTACCAACATTAGAAATATTTTCATATAATTTATATGGTGAAGTGCTTCAAAAAAATATAAATAATTATGGTTTTTCACACATCGCATTTGAAGTTGAAAATGTTGAAGAAACCCTAAATAAAATAAAAAGTGCAGGTGGAGGTCAAGTTGGAGAAATTGTTAAAACAAAATATCCTAATGGACAAGTTGCTACATTTGTATATGCAACAGATATAGAAGGAAATATTATTGAATTACAGAGCTGGGATTAAATAATAACACAAACAAATTTTTATTTATATTACAAAAAATTTAAAAAGGGTGTTATTAAAATATGTAATTAGACATATCTATTATGTATTGATAACACTTTTTTAATAAATTGGTCATCCTACAATTTTATCAAATGGTCTTGCTTTCTTAAAAATAGCTAAAGGTTTTCTTAAGAAGTAATTTAAAAAGTTTTTGTATATAATAATGAATAACAAACAATGGAAGAGAGACTTATAAAAAATAACAAACATTGTTTAAAAAGGATACTTGAGTATCTCATAGAATTTATCAAGTATCCTTTTAAATGCTAAATTAATTTACAGAGTTTTTCTAATGAGGCAGATTTATACTTATTTTTATTTATTACTACAGTAATATCATTAAAAAGTTTAAAATCAGGAATAAATATCTGTAGAAGGTTTCCTTTTTCTATTTCTTGCTCAACTAGAATTTTAGGAAGAATTGAAACACCTAAACTATTTTTAGTAGCTTCTATTAGGGATTGTGAATCTACACTTTCCCAGCTTGCATGTACTTTGTAACCTTGCAAGGTTACAGCTGATTCAAAAGTTTCACGTACAGCACTTCCTCTTTCTCGTAATAGTAAATCCATACCCAATAGTTGAGATAAACTTAACTCGGCAGTATTGCAATAGCTTGGTGAAGATACAATGCATAATTCATAAGAAGAAAATTTTCTGATTTCTAATGCGCCTTGTATGATTTTCCCTTCAATAAAAGCTATATCAACCTTTCCTTGTTTCAATAATTTTAATGCTTTTAATGCACTATGAACTTCAACGTTAATCTTAGTATTTGGAGATATTTCTTGAAATTTCCTTATTAATTGAGGCAGCCATATTTGAGCAAACGTAATACAAGACGCAATATGTATGGGCGTTTCACACTCTAAGTTTTTAATCCTTGATTCAACATTTTCTAAATTTTCAAGTATTGGCAAAATTTCTTGTAAAAGAAGTTCTCCTGTTTTTGTTAATTTAACACTTTTATGTAATCGCTCAAATAATTTGGTTTCAGCCTCATTCTCAAGCTCTCTTATTGCATGGGAAACTGCTGATTGTGTAATAAATAGATTATTTGCAGCTTTAGTGAAATTTTCTACTCTTGCAACTTCTCTAAAAATAATGCAATGTTTAAAATTCATAATTAGACTCCTTTACTCATGAATTAAATTCATGTCTGCAACAATATTTTATCATTTTACAAATAGCAGTACAACATTTATAATATGTCCATGTGCACATAGAAAGGAATATTATGAGAAAAAATATTAAATTGTATTTATGGCTTTGCTATATAAGTTTATTTATAAGTGCCTTTACTTTTGGTGGTGGATACGTTGTTGTTCCTATGATAAAAAAGTACTATGTTATGGATAAAAAAATATTTAGTGAATCAGAGCTTATGGAAATGGCTACAATTGCTCAATCTTCACCTGGAGCAATTGCAATCAACTTAAGCATTTTAGCAGGTAAAAGAACAGCTGGATTTATAGGAGTAATTATCAGTTGTATTTGTTCAATTATACCTCCTATAGTAATTTTAGGACTTGTTTCAAGGTGGTATGTTGCGTTTTCTTCAAATATTTATATAATTGCAATCTTAAAAGGTATGCAGGCATGCGTTGCTGCATTGATTGTAGATTTGACTATAGATATGTATAAAATGATTCTTAATGAAAAATCAATGTTATTAAATCTATTAGTACCATTTTCATTTATTGCTTGTACTTTCCTTAAAATTAATGTAATACTCGTATTACTTTTAAGTTGTTTGATTTGTTTATTTGCTATATATATTCAACTTCGAAAAAAGGGGGAGAGTATATGATTATAAATTTATTCTTTACGTTTTTGAAAATAGGAATGTTTAGTATAGGTGGTGGTTATGCTATTATTCCAATTATACAGGAACAGGTAGTTTTTAAGCAAGGATGGATAACACAAAAGGTTTTTACTGATATTATTACAATTTCTCAAATGACTCCAGGTCCATTAGCTGTTAATACTTCTACTTTTGTTGGTATGCAAGTGGCAGGAATTGAGGGTGCTATATCAGCAACAGTTGGTTGTATAATATCAGGAATAATTATTTCTATGTTTTTATATGGATTTTTTAAAAAATATAAGAGTTCGAAATTTGTTTTTGAAATTTTAAATGGACTGAAAGCATCCTCTTTAGGATTAATCATCTCAGCAGGATTTACAATTATATTGTTGACATTTTTTGGTTCTTCAAATTATTATACTACCAATATTTTCAAAAATATAGATATTATAGCTGTTATTTTATTTTGTTGTTCATTGTACTGTTTACGAAAATATAAGATTGGACCTATACTTATGATGGTGTTATCTGGATTGTTTGGATTAATTGTATATTTATAAAGAAGGTTAATATATAAGCAAAGAAAGATTTACATATAATTTGCAAAGCTTAAGATATTATGGAGTCTCCTATATTTTAGGAAACTCCTGTTTATCAATTACAAATAACATAGTAGTATTTTATTTTTACTTACTATATATCTTACCTTCAATTAAACAAGTCCATTATCTCACTATCAGATAAACTTCTTAATACACCTTCGTTAGAAAGCTCTCCATTTATAAATTGATTTATAAGCTCTTTTTTATTTTCTTGTAATTTTATTATCTTTTCTTCTATAGTGCCTTTAGCAATTAACTTTATAACTTGTACTACATTTTTTTGACCGAATCTATGAGCTCTGTCACTAGCTTGATTTTCTACTGATGGATTCCACCATGGGTCAAAGTGAATTACAATATCAGCAGTTGTAAGATTTAATCCTGTACCACCTGCCTTTAAAGATATTAAAAAAACTTTTTTGTCAGTACTATTATTAAATTTATCTACAAGTTCAAGCCTTTCTTTAGCATTAGTTTTACCATCTATATAGTGATATGCAATTTTACACTTATCAAGTTCCTTGCCTATATTTTTAAGGACAGATGTAAATTGTGAAAATAATAATATCTTGTGATTTTCATTTATACTATCTCTAAGTATTTCTAGACATGTTTCTATTTTTGAACTTTTTTTATTATAATCTTTTACCACTATACTTGGGTCTAAACAAAGCTGTCTTAGTTTAGTTAAATAAGAGAAAATAACTATTTTATCTTTCTTAAGATTTTTATCTTTCATTTTATCTTGTATATCTTTTGCATACACACTATATATTTTTTTCTGTTCCTTATTTAATTCAACAAAAAAGTTTTTCTCAATCTTGTCTGGGAGTTCTTTCATTACTTCTTTTTTACTTCTTCTAAGAATAAAAGGCTTTATAAGTCTTTTTAAATTTTCAACATTATCTTCTTTATTTATAAATAACTCTTGAAATTTTCCTCTACTATATAAATATCCAGGCATTATAAAATCAAATATAGACCATAACTCTACTAAATTGTTTTCCATAGGTGTACCAGTAAGTGCAAATTTATTTTTTGCATTTATATTTTTTACAGCTTCTGTTACTAAAGCCACTGGATTTTTAATGTTTTGAGCCTCATCTATTACACAATAATCAAAAATTATTTCATTATATTTTTCTAAGTCATTTCTAAGAGTACCATATGTTGTAAGGACTACATTAAAATCGTTTATTTCTCTAAAGCACTTTTCTCTATCTTTTTTATTTCCATGTATCAATAGAACTTTTATATCTGGAGCAAATTTTTCAAATTCATTTTTCCAATTATAAATAAGTGATGTTGGCGTAACAATAATACTTTTTTTATTGAATACAGATAGTAAAAATGTAATAGTTTGTATTGTTTTTCCAAGACCCATTTCATCAGCTAATATACCACCAAATTTATAAAAATCTAAAACTTTAAACCAATTAAAACCATTTATTTGGTAGTCACGTAGATTTGCTTTTAAATTACTTGGAATTTCTGAATTTATAACATTAAAATTTCTAAATTTAGCACATGTATTTTCTAATTCATTTTTACCAGTTATAAATTTTAAATCTTTACCTTTTATCATTTCATTTATATATAGAGCTTTATTATTATGAATTTTATTATCTTTTGATTTATCAATTACATCCAAATTTTCAACCAGTTCAAAAAAATCTTTAGTTTCTTTTTCTGATAAGTCTATAAAACTTCCATCTTTTAGCTTATAAAAAGTACGTTTTTCTTGGAGAGCTTTTAGAATATCTTTGTACTCTTTTGGATTTATATCAGATATATTAAAATTAAATTCTAGATAATTTTGATTAGTTTGATTAATTGAAGCTTGAATTGATGAAGAATTATATATTTTCTTCAATTTAAACTTTTCAGAATAATAGATATCTCCAAATTCCTTTAAAGATTCTAACTGTGAATCTAAAAATGTAAATAGGTCATAGTCAGTTCCTTTAAATGTATATCTGTTATTTTCTTTTACAAATTGTGAAGAAAGCATTTTATTTTCAATTTTAGCCTCCTTTTGTATATTGGGAAGTATAAATTTTTTACCACTTTCATCATCATAGATATACTTTATGTCGCAACATACATTGCCATCAATTATATCAAAGTAAAACTCTGTTTCAAAATTATTTGCTATATTATTTTTTATGTTTTCATCCAAATAAACTTCTTTGGATATTGACTTTAATTTAGGCACTAATAGCCCTAAAACATCTTTAGAGTCTTCTTTATCAAATTTTAATTCCTTAGATTTTGATAATACTTGATAGATTTTTGAATAATCTCGAGCCTTTTTATGAGACAATAAGTAGATATTATTCTCATATAAAAGTACATCACCTTTTCTACTAAGTGGAACAGGTAGTAAGTCTTTGGAGGATAAGACAATTTTATCTTCTATATTTTTAAAATTAAATTTTATTGGTAAAATATCACTTGATACTTTTGGATGATATTCTTTCTTAGAAAAAATTAGAGTAAAATCCTTGTCCTTAAGAGCATTCAAAAATTGTTTCAGAGAACTCATATTTATTTCCATGAACTTTTTTGAGTATGACGAAGAAAAATTATATGAAAGATTTGTTCCATATTCTTCTATCATATCTATTAACTTCTCATCTTCATCAGCAAAATAATGGATGTTAGGATTATAAATAAATTTTTTTCCAAACTCCAATTCATATCCATTAAGTTTTGAATATGCAAATTCAGTGATATTTTTTAAAACATACATTTTATCGATTCCAATTTTAAACTCAGCAATTGCTTTGTTTGAATCAATGTTTAATAATACATCTAAATTGACTCTTTCTTTTTTAGTATCATTTAAAAAAGAAAGTAGTTGTTTACTTAAGTCCAAGCCGACTTTAGAATCAGTCTTAGAAAGTTTATCTTTATCATCATCTAATATATCTATTAGAACAGGAGGAATGTCATTTTTACTTTTTATTTGCTTTAGGCTTTTTATCACAATAGCAACTAGATGTTTACATATAAAGATGCCTCGATTTGTAATATTTGATTGACAATCAACACAACTACAGTCACTTTCAATTATTTTAAAGTGTTTTATATCTATTGTTATTGAATTAAAATAAAAGCTATAATTATCCTCAGAATTGACTCCACCACGAAATGTTAGCAAGTTATTTTGTAAGTCATCAATATCAATGTCTATATAATCAACTAATTGATTACTATAGTATTTTATACCTCTTGACCATCTTGATGGTTCTGTATTTCTTTTGATTAATTTATATATCATATCTATTTTCATTTTATTCACCTTACCTCACTGTATATATTATAATCTAAATCTATTCAATTTACACTCTAAATACAGTGTTTAAATTAAAGCATATATAAATAGCTTTTATCTATTGCAAAATATATATAAATAACAATTTGCTATTAGATTTTTATTGTAATCTCCTGTAAACTAGGAGTGAAAAATAATGATTTAAGTAGTTTATAAATGTATATAAAATTTAATTATTAAAAACATATTTTAAGTTTATGATATTTAAATTAAAAGAATGTATAATAATTATAGTGTTTTATATTTATCATTGGGAAAGGAAGATATTGATATGGATAGTTATAAATTGATTAAGGCTAAGATACCATGTAAGGAAACAGGAATAGAAATAAAGAAGACTTTATGTGATATTTGTTCTCCAGGAATTCATTGTGGAATTGATGCATATGTCAAAGATGGCAAAGTAATAAAAATAGAAGGAACAAAAGAGCATCCAATGAACAGAGGGTTGTTGTGTACAAAGGGGCTTTGTAATAGAGAATATATGTATCGAGAAGATAGAATAAAAACACCACTGAAGAGGATTGGAAAAAGAGGTGAAGGAAAGTTTAAGCCAATATCATGGGAAGAAGCTTATAGTGAAATAGGGGGAAAATTAAATAAAATAAAAGACGAATATGGAGCAAAACATGTAGCATTTTTTACAGGGTATGGAAAGTGGTATAGACCGTTTTTACAAAGGTTTGCATCTTCATTTGGTTCTCCTAATTATGGTACAGAATCAAGCTCCTGTTCAACATCAGCACAGATGGCTGGAAATGTTGCAACTGGGAGAAATTTTACAATGCAGGATATGGAAAATGCAAATACTTATTTAGGTTGGGGGTTTAATCCATACTACTCTAAATTTTTAAATAGTGTAAATTTAAGTAAACTAAAGGAAAAAGGTTTAAAATTTATAATTGTAGACCCTAGGATAACACCAACAACTCAAAAAATATCAGATTTGCACTTGAGAGTTAAGCCTGGTACTGATGGAGCTTTAGCTCTAGGAATGGCTAATTTATTTATAGAAAAAGATTTGATAGATAAAGAATACATAGAAAAACATGTACATGGGTTTGATGAATACAAGGAATATGTAAAATTATTTGATTTAGATACTGTCAACAAAATTACAGGGGTTTCTAAAGATGATATAGTAAAAGCTGTAGAGATGTTATCGAAAGGTCCATTTTGTATAAATGAAAGTGCTGCTCCAGTAGTTCATCACCAAAATGGATTTCAAAATTATAGGGCAATGATGTCTCTATCTGCTATAACAGGTAATTATGATAAAATTGGAGGTAACATACCAAAACAAGATTATTTTGCTGGTAAGGTAGGAGGATTTCAAACATTAGAAAAAGAGTTTGTAAAAGAAGTGCTACCTAAAAATATAAATGAAAGAATTGGTGGGGAAAGATTTCCTCTTTGGAATGAAATGGTAAATCAATTTCAAGCTATGGATTTAACTCGACAAATAGAAGAAAAGACACCTTATGAAATAAAAGCATTGTTTTGTCATGGTATAAATGCTAGAATGTTTCCTAATTCAGGTAGGCTTTTTAACGCTCTAAACACTGTAGATTTCTTTGTCAATATAGATTTATTTATGACAGATGCATCAAAATATGCAGATATACTTTTACCTGCATGCACATCTTTTGAAAGAGAAGAATGTAAGAGTTATCCAGGTGGATATATTACATATACGAAAAAAGTAATTGATACATTATATGATTCAAAATCAGATGTAGAAATACTTTCTGACTTAGCAAATGTTATGGACATAGATGATGATTTCTTAAAAGCAGGTTATGAAGCAAGTATAAGACATATGTTTAAAGGAACTTGTGTAGATGTAGATGAACTTAAAGAAAGTGATTCACCATTGAAATGTAAAGATTTTAAATCATATGAGGTAGGTTCGTATACAATGGAAGGTTATGATACTAGTACATCTAAGTTTGAATTAAAATCTACAATTATTGAAAAATATAAAGATTTTGGATTAGATACATTACCAACATACAAAGAATTTAATGATGATATAGATGAGTATAATTACCTATTAACATCAGGTGCAAGAATTCCAAATGCATTACACTCAAGACTTCATGATGTTAAGCTTTCGAGAATATTAAAAAATGAGGCTAGTTGTGACATTTCTAGTTTAGATGCAAAAGACTTAGGTATTAATAATGGAGATTATATAAAAATAACTACTAAAATAGGAAGTTTGAATGTCAAGGTCAATGTTACTGATAGAGTTTTATATAAAAACATACATATGTATCATGGATATAGAGAAGCTGATGTAAATAGTATCATCTGTGATAATTTTGACCCTTATAGTGGATTCCCTGCATATAGAAGTTGTAAGTGTAAGATTGAAAAAGTGAATAAATAATTGGGGGGATATAATGAAAAGTTTATTTGAATTCAATAAAGAGTTATGTACAGCATGTGGGGCTTGTTTGCTTGCTTGTATAGACCAAAATGATAATGACATAGATAATGGTGAATTTTTTAGACATGTATTTACAGTGGAAGAAAAAGAAAAGGTAGAATATTTTTCATTATCATGTGTTCATTGTGATGAAGCAAAATGTGTAGATGTATGTCCTAAAGATTGTTTTAAAAAAGAAAATAAATTTGTCATATTAGATAATCAAGATTGTATAGGATGTAAACTTTGTGAAAAAACTTGTGAATATGGAGCTTTGATTTATGGAAATGATGGTAAAGCAAACAAGTGTAATGGTTGTGTTGAACGAAATGAGTGGGGTATGGATGCACCTTGTGTAATGGTATGTCCTACAGGAGCATTAAAGTTTAATATGGAAGTAGATTAATTATAAATTATAATTTATACTAAGATGTAAAATGAACTTTGTAAAAGACTACATTAAATTTGTATTATAACTAATTTAATATAGTCTTTTTATGTATATACTTATAAAATAAAAAATTGAGATAGTTAGAAGTTTAAATTTTTATTTTAAAAAGTTTGTCTTATGGATTACTAATCAATTAACATGTTTAAGAATTTTTCTTTATGATTTAAAAAATCTTGAGTAAGTTGATAATTTTCACTATCTTCGCATTTAACTTTATTAATGCCATTCTCATTTATTTCATAGATGATTGAATTAGGATAACAAATTAATATGGGTGAGTGTGTTGCTATGATGAATTGGCAATTTTGGGTTACTAATTCGTGTAATCTTGTTATAAAAGCCATCTGTCTAGCAGGTGAAAGTGCTGCCTCTGGTTCATCTAATATATATATTCCTTCTTTAGAAAATTTATGAATAAATAATGAGAAGAATGATTCACCATGAGATTGTTCATGCAATGATACTCCTCCATAATAGTTTATAGTTTTTACTCCTGACGAAAACCTAGAAGCTTTATCTATTGCAGTAGCTACATTATAAAAAGATTCAGCTCTCAAGAAAAAATTTTGCTTAGGTTTTTTAGGTCCTTTTGTGATTGTTATATATTTATGAAGTTCAGAGTGGCTATTATAAGTACTAAAGCCAAAGTTTTTTGTACCACCTTCAGGGTTGAATCCATATTCAATAGCTATTGCTTCTAATAATGTTGATTTTCCACTTCCATTTTCACCAATTATAAAAGTTACGTTTTTATGAAACTCAAGTTGATATAAGTTTTTTACTATTGGTAGATTAAATGGATATTCATTTATACTATGTATACCTTTTCTGTTTAGTTTAACTGACCTAATATATTGATTTATTTTTTCAGCATTCAAATTTAAAACTCCCTTTTATTGATTTTAATATACTTATTATAACTTAAAATTAGTGACTATATTTAGGTTTTTATCTAATAAATTTTAATATAGATATTAATAATTTTTAAATTGGAATCTAGATATAGATATTCATAGTGTTAATTATCAGAAACCTTACACTAACAACAGATAATTTTAATTACTCTTAAAATATTTACTTAGGAAATTAAAATATTTTATATTTTTAACAATAAAAATATATCTTTTATTATAAAAAAAATATTGAAAAACGATATTGTATGATGTAGTATATAATATATAAAATATTTTAAAGGAGTTGATATAGTGTCTGATAAATTTATAAAAAATCTATTAAATGGTATATTACAAATTTTATTTTTTCTTTTAGCATTAGTACTTTCTGTAGGAGGAATTAAAGGCTTTAGTTATATTTGTTTTAGTGGTGAAGCAACTATACAAAGTTTTATATCTGGTATGTTAAGGTTTTCTTTGGTTGTATCATATTTTATTATAGTAAAGTCATTGTTAGAAATATTAAATAGTTCTGAATATAGCTTATTCATAAATGAAAATGCAAAAAGATTTAGACTTATTGGCTATCTTTTACTTTTAAATTCTGTTATAGAATTTAGTTCAACTTTCGGTACTACTGGAACAGGAATGAGGTTCCTAGATTTAGGATTCGGATTTTACTTCACAGTCCCAACTCTTGTATATTTTGTGGTTGCTCTTATGAGTTTTGTGATTTCAGACGGATTTAAGAAGGCAATAAAGATAAAAGAAGATAATGATTTAATTATTTAGGAGGCACACTATGTCAATTATAGTAAATTTAGACATGATGTTTCGATAACTCTATATTTATGTTTAGTATATGGTAATAAAATATTTAATATATACTCAGTCTTTATTTTAATATATCCAGTATTCGTTCCATCACTACATCCATAATAATTCTTCTGAAGTAAATGATACACGAGATATATTTAATTCTTTACTAAATTTTTTCGTATCTAATTTTTTATTGATTAATATACAGTCTTCCACGGAGGTTGATTTGCAATAGCAGTAATGATATGTAAATATCTATATTACAACTTTTTCATATGTTTTAATTTTATAAAAACGAGTTAGACAGCCCAATTATATTAAATAAATTTGATATTAAAAAGGGCTATATAAGTGGGTAAGGAAATAGTTTTTTTCTATTGGAAAAATAAATAAAATTCTATTATAATTTAATATGTGACAAAAGTTTGCAAAAAACAACATTAAGTGAGGGGGACTTATTTTATGATTTTTAACATGAAATATTTTTTGGAATTATTTCAAATAATAATGAAATCATTCAATGTAACTGTGATTTTAGCAATAAGCTCACTGATATTTTCATTAATTATAGGAACGATAGTAGCGTTATTATCTTAGAAGAAAAAGTGCTTTAAAAATACTTGGAGATGAAAATATTGAAATGATTGATTTTTCAGCAATGACAGGTGAAGATTTTGCTATTTATATGAAGGAAAGACCTAGTTTATTTATGTATATAGGGGTAGGAAATAAAGAAAAAAATATAAATTACAGACTTCATAATAACAAGTTTAATATAGATGAAAAATGTTTAAGCACAGCATCTTCATTATTTGCACAACTTGCAGTAGATTATCTTTGTCAATGTTAGATTATAATTATAAGAATATATTCTATTTAAAAATAAAATGACTAAGTTATTTTTAGATTTCAAATTAACATATTAATTTTAGTATCAAATATATGATTAGTCTATTATATTTATTAAAAAAGGTGGATACTGATGATAAAAGTAGAGAATTTACATAAAAGTTTTAAAGGTACAGAAGTTCTTAAAGGTATAAATTTAGAAATAAATCAAAGTGAAGTAGTAGCTATACTTGGTCCATCTGGAACAGGTAAATCTACGTTACTTAGATGTTTAAATTATTTAGTTGAGCCTACAAAAGGAAAAATAATGATTGGAGATGTAAAAGTAGATGTAGAAAAAGCAACAAAAAAGGATATAGCAAATTTAAGAAAACATACATCTATGGTATTCCAAAATTATAACCTATTTAAAAATAAAACAGCATTAGAAAATGTAATGGAAGCATTGATAGCGGTACATAAAAAGAGTAAACAAGAAGCTAGAGAAATTTCGATAAAATTAATAGAAAAAGTTGGGATGTTAGATAGAAAAGATTTTTATCCATCAAAGTTATCTGGAGGTCAGCAACAAAGAATAGGTATAGCTAGAGCGATGGCAGTAAATCCAAATGTAATATTATTTGATGAACCAACATCTGCACTTGACCCAGAACTTGTTGGAGAAGTTTTAAGTGTTATAAAATCGCTTGCAAAAGATGGAATAACAATGCTTATTGTGACTCACGAAATAAATTTTGCAAAAGAAGTTGCTGATAAAATTATATTTATGGATAATGGTGTGATAGCTGAAGAAGGAACTCCTGATGAAATATTTAATAATCCAAAAAATGAAAGAACGGCAAAATTTTTAAATATTATTAGGAAAGAAGAAGTATTTAATTAAAAACATATAATTGAAGTATGTCTTAAGACATATGAGATACTTTCATAAAAGTAAGCTAATTAACATACAAAATTAATAGATATCTTAATTTATATAATTAAGATATCTATTAACTTTTTGAGTAAAAATATAAATTCTAGATTTAGACGTAATGCCTATAATTTGAATTAATTAAAATTATGTGTATTGAATCATATAAGTTTAAATATCAAACTTATTTTGGAAACAAAAGATTTCAAACTTATTTTTGTTAAAAGATAATAGACCTTCATCTCTCATTTTTCCAAGTTCTCTTGACATAGAACTTCTATCAACACATAAAAAGTCAGCCATTTCATTTCTTGAAAAAGGGATTGTAAACTTATAGTTACCTGTTCTCTCTATTTGATTTGAAAAGTACATGAGCAATTTTTCACGAGTTGTTTTACAAGAAAGCAACTCTATTTTGTTATGAAGTAAAATATTTTTTTCAGCTATTAATTGTAACATATTTTCAACAAGTCTATTGTGAAATTCACATGTAGACGAGCAAATACCAGTCACACTTTTAAACTTTATAAATAGAACTTCACATGAAGATGTTGTCACTACTGTTACAGTACTTTTATGTAGTCTAGTGCAAGCAAATACCTCTCCAAATAAATCACCAGGTAAAAGTTCAGCCACAATATTTCTATTACCTTCAATATCTTCTTTTATTATGTGTGCACTTCCCTTAAGCATAATTCCAATAGAAGTCACTTCATTTCCTACAGAAAATATTATGTCATCTTTTGGATAAGTCTTATCAGTAACACCCAAACATTCTAACATTGCTTCAAGTTCATCATCTTTAATCCCTTCAAACAGAGAAATCCTTCTTAATAGATTTATATGTTTTTCTAAAAATTTTTTCAAATAATCACTTCCTTGTTGCATATGCAACCGATAATTTCTTTTCATTGTACTATACTAAATTTATAAAAGCAAGGAGATATAAAAATCCTGATACAAAAATCTAAAATAAAAAAGACCTATGTCTTAAAAATAAATATCTAGTAAAGTAGTATTTTAAACAAAAAAATTTTATGAGGTGATATAAATGATTAGAAAAATAATTAAAATTAATGAAGAAAAATGTAATGGTTGTGGATTATGTGTTGAAGCTTGTCATGAAGAAGCTATAGGTATGGTAAATGGAAAAGCAAAACTTTTAAGAGACGATTATTGCGATGGTTTAGGAGATTGTTTACCAACTTGTCCAACGAATGCAATTTCATTTGAAAATAGAGAGGCTGCAGAATATGATGAAGAAGCAGTAAAAGCAAATATGGAAGCAAAGAGAGCACAAAAAGAAAATTTAGCATGTGGATGTCCAGGTTCTCAGTCTAAGTCTATAAAAAGACAAGATTTAGATACTATATCTACAAATAACAATATAGTAATGGAGGCACAAGAGTCTCAGCTTAATCAGTGGCCAGTGCAAATAAAACTAGTACCTGCTAATGCATCATATTTAAAGAATGCAAGTCTTTTAATAGCAGCAGACTGTACAGCATATGCATATGGAAATTTCCATAATAAATTTATGAAAAATAAGGTTACATTAATTGGTTGCCCTAAACTTGATGAAGTTGATTATGCTGAAAAACTTACAGAAATTTTAAGATTAAATGATATTAAAAATATAGTGGTAACACGTATGGAGGTACCTTGTTGTGGTGGTATCGTAAATGCAGTTAAAACAGCCCTACAAAATAGTGGAAAGATGATACCATGGCAAGTAATTACTATATCTGTAGATGGGAAAATAGTAGATGGAGAAATCTAATTAAGTAAATCGTAAACAATTTAATAAATTTTAATAAATAAAATTAAATGGGAGGAATAAAAGATGGAGAATATGTTTTGTTTTCAATGTGAACAGACAGTTGGTGGTAAAGGATGTACTATAAATGGAGCTTGTGGTAAAAAAGGGGGAACAGCTAATTTACAAGATGAACTTACAGGAGTATTAATTGGACTTTCAAGAGCAACTGTTGGAAATAAAAATAGACCAACAAGAGAAACAGATAAAGTTATGATAGAAGGATTGTTTACTACTGTAACAAATGTAAGTTTTGATGATGAAGCTATAAAAAGACAAATTGAAAAAACTGAACTAGCAAAAAGTGAACTTGTACCTAGATGTTCAGATTGCTCAACAACTTGTAGTAGAAATGATAACTATGATATGAAGAATTTATGGAATGATAATGAAGATATACGTTCATTAAAATCATTAATTTTATTTGGATTAAGAGGGATGGCTGCTTATGCTTATCATGCAATGGTACTTGGATATACAGATAAAGAAGTGAATGACTTTTTCTACGAAGGGTTAATAGCAGTTGGAGAAGATTTATCTAGTGATGAACTTTTAGGATTTGTAATGAAAACTGGGGAAATAAACTTAAAATGTATGGAATTACTTGATAGAGCAAATACCGAAACTTATGGAACACCAGAGCCAACTCAAGTACCTATGAAAATTGAAAAAGGTCCATTTATTGTAGTTACAGGGCATGACCTTTATGATTTACACAAATTGCTAGAGCAAACAAAAGATAAGGGAATAAACATATACACTCATGGAGAATTATTACCAGCACATGCATATCCAAAATTAAAAGAATATAAGCACTTAAAAGGAAATTTTGGTACAGCATGGCAAAATCAACAAAAAGAATTTGACAATATACCTGCTTCAATACTATTTACGACAAACTGTTTAATGCCTGTTAAGGATAGTTATAGAGATAGAGTATTCACTACAGAAGTGGTTGCTTATCCTGGTATGGTTCATATTGGAGAAGATAAAGATTTTTCTAGTGTAATAGAAAAAGCACTTGAACTTGGAGGATATAAAGAAGATATGCATATGACTGGAATAAATGGAGGTGATATGCTAACTACTGGTTTTGCAAGAGGAACAGTTTCATCTGTACAAGATACAGTAGTAGAAGCTGTAAAAAATGGTGCCATAAGACACTTTTTATTAGTTGGTGGTTGTGATGGTGCAAAACCTGGAAGAAATTATTATACTGAATTTGTAAAACAAGCTCCTGAAGACACTGTTATATTGACTCTTGCATGTGGAAAATATAGATTTAATGATTTAAATCTTGGAGAAATAGGTGGTTTACCACGTTTAATGGATATGGGACAATGTAATGATACTTACAGTGCAATTCAAGTGGCTATTTCATTGGCAAATGCTTTTGAATGTGATGTAAATGAATTACCTCTTAGCATAGTTCTATCATGGTATGAACAAAAAGCTGTTTGTGTACTTCTTACATTGCTTTACTTAGGTATAAAAAATATCTATATAGGACCTTCTTTACCAGCGTTCTTGTCTGAAAATGTATTGAATATATTGGTTGAGAAATTTGCTTTAACTCCTATATCTACTCCAGAAGAAGATATGAAAAAAATATTAGGATAAAGAGAATACACTTAGCTGATAAGGTATAAATTTTATAATCGAAGTATTATTAAGATTAATTATAATTAACATAAATAAGGGGTGGCTTTGTATAAGGTCAACCCTTATTTATATTTTTATGGTCTATTACTAAAGTATATATTATTTTAATCAATTATTTATAATAAATCATACTTTTAAACTTATAATACTTAAAATATGTGTATAGTACAAACAAATAAAAAGTATAGTTTTAATAGTGCAGGATACTGAATTTAATTATAGAAAGAGGAACTTTGTAATATAGAATTTGCATAATATATATATATTATAGTGTAATTATTTTAACTAAAATTTAAAATATATAAGGCATTTTATATGGGGGTATGTATATATGAAAAATTCGAATTTTAATATATTAACATTCGATGGTGGTGGATTAAAGGGAGCATTAAGTATATCCATACTTGAGAGAATAGTAGAGGAGTATCCAAGTTTGTTAAATAACATAAATATGTTTGGAGGAACATCTACAGGCAGTTTGATTGCATTAGGGCTTGCATATGGTGTAAGCCCTAAAGAGATAAAGACTCTCTATTCAATTGAAAATTCAAAGTATATTTTCAACAAAAGTTATGCAGAAATGCTCAGACCAAAGTATGAAAATAAAAATTTAAAGGAAATTTTACTAAGTATATTTCCAGAAGACTTAGAATTGAAAGATTTAAGTAAATTAGTCATGGTACCAAGCTTTTATATAGGTAATGAAGAACATTCATGGAAGCCTGTATTTTATAATAATATGCCAAATTCTCTTAATAAAACTAGTAAAGTTGTGGATGTAGCAATGGCAAGTAGTGCTGCACCAGTATTCTTTCCAACCTATAATTGTCATGTTGATGGTGGTATAATAGCAACTGACCCAAGTTTAGCATGTATAGTTTATTCAATTGACAGTGGACTTAAGCTAAATTATAAAAATACCAGACTTTTTTCTATAGGGACTGGATATGTATATAATAGTATAAAGACAGATACAACTGAATGGGGAGCTATTGACTGGATAATCAATAAGGAGCCAGACTTACCAATTATATCTGTTACACTAGAAGGGAACTCTCAAATGAGTCAATTATTTTCTCAAAAACTTCTTGGAGATAATTACTATAGGTTAAATCCTAAAATGGAGAGAGAGGTAGCTATGGATGATTGTGATTCACTAGAATATTTAATATCTCTAGGTGAAAACTGTGATATAAAAGATGCATTTGAATGGATAAATAAAAAAGGTTTTTATAAAAATTAGGTATAGTTTTTCATTATATTTATAAGTAAAAAATTTTTATAGTTTATAATTTTGATAAAACATTTTGCAATTTTAAATACCTTAATATCATATAGTATTTTCTAAATAAAGTAAAAAATAATAAAATACAAGATTATTAAGTTACTTCTTAGGGAATAAATAAAATATAATTTTTTTAAGGAGTGATGAAAATGATAAAACTTGCTACTTTTGCAGGTGGGTGTTTTTGGTGTATGGTAAAACCTTTTGATAAATATGATGGGGTTATAAAAGTAGTTTCTGGATACACAGCTGGTCATGTTGAAAATCCTACATATCAAGAAGTATGTTCAGGAACAACTGGCCATGTTGAAGCTATTCAAATAACTTATGATGATAACATAATAAGTTATGATGAACTTTTAAATATATTTTGGAAACAAATTAATCCTACGGATGATGGTGGACAATTTGGTGATAGAGGAACTCAATATAAAACTGCTATATTTTATCATGATGAAGAGCAAAAAAATACAGCTTTGAAGTCAAAAGAAAACTTAGAAAATAGTAAAATATTTGATAGTAAAATAGTTACTGAAATAATTCCAGCAACTAAATTTTACGAAGCAGAAGAAAATCATCAAGATTATTATAAAAAAAGACCATTAAATTATAATATGTATTATAAAGGTTCAGGAAGATATAATTTTGTAAAAAGTTATTGGGATGGAAATAATGTAGATAGGGAAGCGTTAAAAAAGACTTTAACTCCTATTCAATTTGAAGTTACTCAAAATGACATGACAGAAGTACCTTTTGAAAATGAATATTATGATAATAATGAAGAAGGTATCTATGTGGATATAGTAAGTGGAGAGGTTTTATTTTCTTCAAAGGATAAATTTGATGCAGGATGTGGATGGCCTAGCTTTGCAAAGCCAGTTATAGATAAGTCTATAATTGAAAGAAGTGATTTTTCACAAGGCATGTATAGGGTTGAAGTAAGAAGTGCTAAAGGAAATTCTCATCTAGGTCATGTTTTTGATGATGGGCCAAAGGAACTTGGAGGTTTAAGGTATTGTATAAATTCTGCTTCTCTTAAGTTTATACCTAAAAAAGACATGGAAGAATTAGGATATGGAGAATATTTAGAGCTTTTTAAATAATTAAAACTAGTTATATCATATATTCAGATTAGAGATGGAAATATAAATTTATGTTTTCATCTTTTGTTTTTTTGCCAATAATATGATAAATTATTAATTGTAATGTTATAATTTATATTTGTATGACTAAAGAATTTAATTTTTGAAAGAGAGAAAACAAATGAATTTAAAAGACTTTAATGGAAAAAGATTAAAATCAGCTAGAGTTTTTAGAGCTAAAACTCTAGAGCAGTTATCTAAAGAAACTAAAATAAATAAAAAAGATTTACAAGCTTTTGAAGAAAATAAGTATGTTCCAAATATTGAAAATGCATTAAAATTATCAAATATATTAAACTTCCCAAAAGAGTATTTTTATAAAAACGAAAGTATAAATGTTATTGTGGAAGATAGTCATTTTAATCCTCAATCTAAACTTCCTAGAGTGGAGGAAATTTCTTATAGAGAAAAAATAATAATCATTCATAAAATATACTCGTTTATGGAAAGTTATATAAAATTTCCAAAAGAAAACTTACCAAATAGAAAACTAATTAAGGATGTTAATATAAATGATATAGAAAGTCTTGCTAATAAGACTAGAGAACTTTGGAATTTAAACAACAATCCAATAGTAAATATGGTAAGTTTATTAGAGGCTAATGGGATTATAATATCAGGAATGAATGTAGATAGAAAAGGAGCAACCGTATTTACTCAAAAACAGAGAATAGGTAAAGAAACTAAATATCTAATATCTCTTGGGAATGATAAAAAATCAGCATCAATTAGAAACTATGATTTAGCCTATGAGCTTGGATATATAATATCAAGTCAATTGGGAATACCAAATAAGCAATTCTTAGCAGATGAATATGCCTGTGCATTTTTGCTTCCAAGAGAGACTTTTTTAGAAGACTTGGTTTATCCAGAAGACCTAGATTATTATGTAGAACTAAAGCAAAAATGGATTGTACCTATATCTGTTATGATTTTTAGAGCATACAATTTAGGTGAGATAAGCTATAAAAAGTATAATTATCTTATGAGCGAAATGGATAAACGAGGATGGTTAATAGAAGAACCATTAGATAAAATGAAGGGTGTAAGTCCAGTATATTTAAAAAAAGCAGTTGAATTACTGATAGAAAACAAAATAATGAACACAGACAATATAGTATCAAATTTAGGAGATATAGGAATAAGTCTTTATCCAGAAGACCTAGAATTATTGATGGGATTGAAAAATGGACTCCTATCTCAAAATACAAAGAAAAAAAGTAAAGTTATAAAATTTGATGGGAAAAGATAAATTAATATTTTAATATTGAAAGATAAAAGCAGGTATTTATGATTTAAATTTAAGGTTTATTAAGATAATTTTTTATCATAAGAAATTTACCTGCTTTCAATATTAAATTTGAGATACACTTAAAATATGCTATTAACTTAAATATGTATTCTAATATGGTATTAATCTAAATATCCTTAGCAATTTTAATGTATTCTTTTAAAATAGTACATGATTTATTGAATTTTTTTTGTTCATCATCAGTTAAATTAATTTCTACTATAGACTCAACTCCATTTATGCCAATTATGGCAGGAACACCAGCAAACACATCTTTTTGCCCATACTGACCATCTAATAAAGTAGAAACAGGAAGGATTTTTCTTTCATTATGAAAAATTGTCTTTACTATTTCTGTTAAAGCAGTACCAATACCAAATTCAGTAGAACCTTTGCCATAAAGTACATCCCAACCAGCTCTAGCTGTTTTTTCAGTTAATTCATCTAAGTTTAATTTTCCATAAGTGTTAGGATTTTCTTTCATAATATCAAATAATGGTTTACCACCAATTGAAACATGAGACCAAGGAACCATCTGAGAATCTCCATGTTCACCCATAGAATAAGCTTGTATTGATTGTTGAGGAAGATTTGTTTCCTCAGATAAAAGCCTTCTAAGTCTCGAAGAATCGAGTGCAGTGCCTGTACCCAAAACTTTATTTTTAGAAAATCCAGAAACTTTCCAAATATAATCAGAAATTATATCAACTGGATTTGAAATTACAATAAATATACCATCAAATCCAGAATCAACAATAGGTTTTACAATTGTTTTTACAATGTTGACTGTAGACTCAAGAGTATCCAATCTAGTCTGATTTTTTTCAGGTAATGGACCTGCACTTATTACTACAATATCAGAATCTTTACAATCATCAAGTGTTCCACTTTTTATTTTTGTAGCATGTTTAAGATAAGAAACTGCATCTGATAAATCTAAAGCTTGAGCCTTTGCTTTATTTTCATCTATATCAATCATCAGTAGTTCATCACAAACACCTTGAGTTATTAAACTAAATCCACAATGTGAACCGACATGACCAGTTCCTATTATTGATACTTTTCTTGGTTTTATTGACAAATTTAACATCTCCTTACAATTTGTTTTATGTATACATATGAGAATACTCTATAATAATTATAGAGTATCTAAATAAGTTAATTAAAGAATAAATCGTATATATTTAAAACTAAATAGTCTTTGAAAGTGCAATATGGTCTCTTAAAACAGAACAAGATTTACTAAATCCTTCTTGCTCATCATTAGTTAAATTGATTTCAACAATTCCCTCAATCCCACTTTTTCCTATAATACAAGGAACACCTGCAAATACATTTTCTTCATTGTATTGACCTTCTAATAATGTAGAGACTGGTAAAATCTTTTTCTCATTATGTAGTATAGCCTTTACAATTTCTACTAAAGCAGTTCCTATTCCAAACTCTGTGCAATCTTTGCCATTTATTATGCCTATACCTGTTTTCTTGTTTTTTTCAACTATTGATGGTAAGTCTAATTTGCCATAAGTATCTGGATTATCCTTCATCATATCTAAAATTGGTTTGCCACCAATTGAAACATGAGACCAAGGAACTATTTGAGAATCTCCATGTTCACCCATTGAGTAAGCCTGTATTGATTGTTGAGCGATTCCAGTTTCTTCAGATAAGAGTCTTCTAAGTCTTGTTGAGTCTAAAGCTGTTCCAGTTCCAATAACTCTGTTTTTAGGGAAACCAGACTTTTCCCAGATATAATTTGTAACTACATCAACTGGATTAGAAATAACGATAAATATACCATCAAATCCAGAATCAATTATAGGTTTTACTATAGATTTTATCATCCCAATAGTTGGTTTTAGTAAGTCTAACCTAGTTGTGTTTTGTCTGCGTAAAGGACCTTCTGAAGAATCTGCAACACTTATCACTACGATATCAGAATCCTTACAATCATTAAAAGTTCCTTTTTCTATATGTACTTTATGTGGAAGATAGGAAACCGCATCAGCTAAATCTAAAGCTTGAGCCTTTGCTTTAGCTTCATCAATATCAATCATAAAGAGTTCATCACAAACTCCTTGAGTTATCAAACTAAATCCACAGTGTGAACCAACATGACCTGAACCTACAATAGATATTTTTCTTGGTTTTATTGGCATTTTAAATCACTCCCCCTACAAAATAAAACGATATATTTATAATACAATGCTATATGTTATTAAGTATGTTTTTTATAGATTGCAATATTCTATCATTTCAGAAAATTTATTTAATATGATTTTATACTAAAGTTTTTAAAAAAGCAATGTTAATATACTTTATATTATTGAATATTTAAAATAATATATAATTATAAATTTGTTAACATTAATATCTATATGTTAAAATATAGTAGAAGATTACTATTAAAAAATAGGTTAAGCTCTATCTGGTGTAATTACTTTAAACTTAACCTAAAATATGTGTATATTTAAACAATAAGGCAGTTTAGAATAAAGGAAATGGAGATAAAATCATAATGGAAAAGTTATACTATACAAATCAGTATATAAGAGATTTTACAGCAGAAATAATTGAGATAAGAGAAATAGAAAATAAGTTTCATGTTTTGTTGGATAAAACAGCGTTTTTCCCTGGTGGAGGAGGACAATTTGGAGATTTAGGAAAAATAGATAATTATGAAGTAATAAGTGTATATGAAGAAGATAAAAAAGTATATCATATATTAGATAAAAAACCAATAAAGATACATAAGGTAAAGTGTAGTATTGATTGGGATAGAAGAGAAGATGGTATGCATCAACATTTTGGGCAACATGTACTCTCAGGGTGTTTTTTTAAGACTTTTAATGCAAATACAACGGGTTTTCATTTAGGTAATGAGTACAGCACAGTGGATATAGAGGGTAATTTAGATGAAGAAAAAATTAGAGAGATAGAGTTGCTTGCCAATGAAATTATTCATCAGAATATACAAGTAGAAACATTACTTCCAACTAAAAGAGAATTAAAAAAAATTTGGTTAAGACGTGCTTTACCAAACACAAATGAAGAAATAAGGGTAGTAAAAATAGGTGACTTAGATACAAATGCGTGTTGTGGAGTACATCCAACATCAACAGGTGAGCTTAGAATGATAAAAATAAAGAAATGGGAGAAGCATAAGTCTAGTACAAGAATAGAGTTTTTGGCTGGTAAAAGAGCTGTAGATGAAGTATTAAAAAGGGATATATGTTTAACTAAAATCTGTAGATATTTAAGTTGTAGTGAAGAAGATGCTATAAATGGAATTGTAAATTTAAATGAGAAAGTGGAAGATTCTCTAAGTAAAAAGAGAAAACTTGAAGAAATAGTAGCTAAGTATCAAGTTAAAGAAATGGTTGAAAATGCAAATAAGATTGGAAATATTTCAGTTGTTAAAAAAATTTATGATGAAGAAGATTTAAAATATGTAAATAAAATTGCAAATAAAATTACAGAAGATGAAAATAAAATTGCATTATTAGCTGTTAGATTTGAAGAAAAAATAAACTTAATTTTTGCATGTTCTAAAAATTTGAAGGCTGTTAATATGGGAAGTTTATTGAAGGATGCAATAAGTCTTATAGATGGTAAAGGTGGAGGAAGTCAGGTTTTAGCTCAAGGTGGGGGAAAAAATAATGGTAACTTAGAATCTACCTTCGATTATGCATTTATGAAACTAGAAAAAATTTTATAATGTATTATTACAAAGAGATTAATGTAATACGTAAAATAGATATGGGGGAATAAGTATGGAACAAAAGGACTATATAGAATTATATGAAAATGAAGAACTGATAGAGATAAGAGAAGCCCGTTTAGATGATTTGGATATAATAGCGAGATTTAATTATAATTTAGCTAAAGAAACAGAAGGAAAAGAACTTGACATGGATGTTTTAACTAAAGGTGTAAGGGCGCTATTATTAGATGAAAGAAAAGGAAAATACTATGTATATACAGTATTTGATAAGGTTGTTGCACAGATTATGTATACATATGAGTGGAGTGATTGGAGAAATGGAAACTTTCTTTGGATTCAGAGTGTATATGTAGAGAAAGAGTATAGAAGAAAGAACATCTTTAATTATTTATTTAATCATATAAAAAATATGTGTGATAGAGATGAAAATATTGTTGGCATGAGATTATATGTAGAAAAAGAAAACATAAATGCAAAAGCAACATATGAGTCTTTAAATATGTATGAATGTGATTATAATATGTATGAATATGAAGTAATAAACTAGTAATGTAAATATAAGAAGTAATAAACCAATAAGATAAACTTATACTATTATTATATTAAGATTATACGTTTATCTTGGGTATATTGAGAATTGTATGAAATAAAGCAGATATTATAATTAAATTTTTTAGGGGGTATAAGTATGGGCGTTTTAAAAGTCATGTTTTATGTATTTTTGTTTTTAGATTTAGTATCAATATTCTGTTTCTTTTTTAATAAAGGCAAGATAGCATCTAATACAATTGTATTTAATGCAATAGGTGTATATACATTTGTACTTTGTTTCATGCATTTTAGTTCTTATCCAAGTAATAATATTCTTGGTAAATTTATTGCATCTCTCTTTTTTATACTTGGAGTTGCAGGAGTCATGCTTAAAGAAAAAAATTTTTTATATGCTAGATTACTTTTAACTTTGGTTATTGTTTGTTCTACACTTAAATTGTTTGTTATTTAATAAAATGTATCTATAATGAAATTTATGAAGGTCTATATTTTAAAGTATAGATCTTTTTTAATATGTTTTAATTTAACACTTAAGGAAAATTTAAGAAAATTTTAAAGGCATCTTAAATACTTGTTGGTATTATTAAAATATTAAAAGAGAGAAGGTGTTATTATTGAAAAAAGACATGTGTAGAACTTCAGAAAAATTATTATTATCAATTATATACATAATATTTTTTGTATATGTTCTAATAACTATAAGGATAATTTTATTTAAAGATATACCAATTTATGCCATTTTCAAGGGTGGATTTAGGTCTGTCAACTTAATTCCATTCTATACAGTATGGGAATTTATGACAGATAGTAACATTAGTCTTATAAGAGCTATTGCAAATATCATAGGTAATATTGGTATATTTATTCCAATGGGAATTTTTCTTCCTGTAGTATTAAAAAAATTAGATAAAAAAACTATAATTATAATAATTTCTCTTATTAGTTTAGGATTTGAATTAATACAATACATTTTGGCTATTGGAAGCAGTGACATAGATGATGTGATTCTAAATTCATTAGGTGGGATACTTGGTATTATTATTTATACAAAGGTGACCAAATTATTTCCTAATAACATTAAAAAATTCCAAGCCATAATAAGTACAAGCATAGTTTTGGGAGTAATAGGATTAGGTGTCATTGTTACAAATTACCAAAGCTTGTTAACTTTTAAACTCAAGCCAGATAAACAAGTTTCAAGAATATTAGTTGAAGAAAATAAGGAAATAATTAAAGATATAGATAAAAATGAGGGAGATATAATTGGCTCATTTGAAAGCTTTAAAAATGGTGTATTAACTATTAAGGCAGCTTGTAATAATAATATAAAGAGTCCAGATAATTTAATGGATAAGAATGGTAATATAAAAGTTTATCTAAGTAAAAATACAAAACTAATATCCTTTGTAATCACTGAAGGAGAGAATAAAGATATAATTAGATATGAAGAATTTGATGCTAAAAATTTGCCTCTGTTAAAGAAATCTGATACATTTGAGATTTGGATTGATAAGTATAATCGACCAAAAGATGAACATGGAATTACAGCTGCTAGATTATTAATCGGATTAGATGAATAGAATATCCAACAAAAAAGAATAACAACAGTAAAAAACGAAAAAACTATTTCTATAATTATTTTTACATTATGCACAAAAATATATCAACTATTGAAGGAGTAGAGATAAATTATGGAGATAATAAAATATATTTTGTATTTTTTTATATATTCATTTCTAGGATGGGTAGTAGAAAGTGCAGGATGTTCTATAGCAAGCAAAAGGATAATCAATAGAGGTTTTTTAAATGGCCCAATATGTCCTGTTTATGGTTTTGGAGCAGTACTTGTGATATCAATATTAGGCAGGTTTGACAATATAATTATTTTATTTTTGATAGGAATGATTTTGACTACAATACTAGAATATTTTACAGGATTTATTTTAGAAACATTATTCCATGCTAAATGGTGGGATTATTCTGACCAAAAATTTAATGTAAAGGGAAGAGTCTGTTTAAAAAATGCAATATATTTTGGAATAATGTCTGTTGTAATAATAAAATTTATACATCCCTATATAGAATATATTGTGAGTACTATTCCGTATAATATATTAATTTCAATAGTGGTAATTACGACTTTATGGACAATTGTGGATTTAATTGTTACTATCATATCACTTAAAAAATTAGACATGAAGCTCAATTTATTAGATGAAATAATTACAGACCTAAATGGTATAAACATGAAATTAGATAAGTTTGATAGAAGAGAGATACAAGCTTTATTTAAAACAATAAATAGTGAAGAGTTAGAAGCCAGAGAAAAATTAAACAGAATAAACAGTAAATTAGACCGTATAGAATCTAATATTATCTTACAAAAAAGAATTATCAAGGCTTTCCCAGATATAAAACATAAAAAACAACAAGAACAATTACAATATTTTAAAGAAATCATTAATGATAATAAAAGATGATAAGATGATTTAATTAAAAATAAACGGAAAAATAGTATTTATAAGATAATTTGCAAAGAACTCTATTATAATAGAATAGAGTTCTTTATTTTTTGGAGAAATAGAGTTGATTTGCTGAAAATAAAATATATTATCTCTGAATAACAAATATTTTGAAAATTATAAAAACATATATTGACAATTTGTGTCAAAAATACTAACATTAGTATATAAAGAATTTTATATAAAAATATCTTTATAAATTGCAATAATTCTAAAAATATAAATTTACTTAAAGAGGGGAATGATTTGCCAATGAGCGAGATAACTAGTCAAATGATAAGTACAGAAGAAAAAAAATATGTTGCTAAAACTCAAAAAATACCTTATTATCCAGTAGCATTTAAATCAGGTGAAGGTGCAATGCTATATGATTATGAAGGTAATGAGTATGTAGACTTTTTAGCAAGTGCAGGCTCTGCAAATGTAGGTCATGGAAATAAGGAAATCTCACAAGCAGTTAAAGAACAAATGGATGATATCACACAATATACACTTGCATATTTCCATAGTGATCCTCCTGTAAAGTTAGCTGAAAAGCTTGTGGAAATAGCCCCTGGAGATAATGATAAGAAAGTATTATACAGCGCAACAGGCTCTGCTTGTATAGATGCTGCTATAAAATTAGCAAGAGGATATACTGGAAGAACAAAAATAATATCTATGTGTGAATCATATCATGGAAGTACTTATGGAGCTATATCTATATCTGCATTAAGTACAAATATGAGAAGAAAAATGGGTCCATTATTACCAGAAGTTTATCACTTCCATTATCCAGATAAAAATAGAACTGCCAAAGAATGTTTAGATGAAATGGAATATGCTTTTGCACACTACTTACCAGTAGAAGAAGTAGCTGCAATATTTATAGAACCAATTGCAGGAGATGCAGGAATAATAGTGCCTCCAGTAGAATGGATTAAAGGATTAAGTAAAATATGTAAAGAAAATGGAATACTACTTATAAGTGATGAAATACAGCAAGGTATGGGAAGAACAGGTAAATGGTTTGGTATAGAAAATTTTGGTGTTGAAGCAGACCTTATAGTTCTTGGAAAATCTGTTGGTGGAGGATTACCTTTAGGAGCAGTTGTTGGAAGAACAGAAATAATGCAAAGTCTTGATGCACCAGCACATCTATTTACTTTAGCTGGAAATACAACAGTATGTGTAGCTGCTTTAAAATCTATAGAAATAATTGAAAGAGAAAATCTACTTCAAAAGAGTATAGAAATGGGAGATTATATTAAAGCAGGATTTGAAAAACTAAAAGAAAAATACGATATAATTGGAGAAATAAGAGGCTTAGGTTTATCTATAGGAGTTGATATAGTTAAAGGAAAAGGTTCTACTGAAAAACATCCAGATGCTACAGCTAAGATATGCTACAGATGTATACAAACTGGTTTGATAATGATATTCTTAGGACAATCCACTTTAAGAGTACAACCACCTTTAGTAATAACTAAGGAGCAAGTAGATAAAGCAATGAGTATTATAGATTCTGCAATAGATGATTATTTAAATGGTAGAATTGGTGACGAAGTTTATGAAGTAACTCAAGGTTGGTAAAATAGATATTAAATAAAAAAGAGTTATCTCAATTTTAGAAAATAATTTCTGAAATGAGATAACTCTTTTAAGTTACCCACAAGTAAGAAGATTAGTCGATTCATTAAAGGTTATGTTTTGGGTATTACTTTTGTGAGTATTAGAAACAGTATTACGAGAGTAGTTGCTCTTACTCGAACTATCTGTCAATTTTGTTATAATCAAAATTGCTAAAAGAATAAAAATTACTGTGTATAAAGCAATAACATATGGTTTTCTTTTATATTTGTATTTGTTATTAAAAAAAGAATGTCCATAATTATCTTTATTGACCTTATGTTTATTTATATTTGTATTCTTTTTTTTGTTATTCTTCTTTTTATCATCCTTTTTTCTATTTTTAGGGTAAGGAATGACTTTGTGTGTATCATCAAGTTTGACATTTTTATTTTTTTGAATATTGTTTTCTAGGTTAGCTTTTTTTTCTCCAAATTGAATAGTTTTATTGGTATTGTTGTTATCTTTCAATGTTAATCTCCCTCCCTTAAACTTTCCCTTTAGATAATATTACTACTAACCTATAGAATATACAATAATAATATACAACGAATAAAATTTTATAAGTATAAATCTCTTTCCCCACGTTCTAAGGCAGTCATATTGTTAGATACGATGTTTCTTATGTCTTCTCTTTCTATCTTAGATATTTCTTCAGTAATAAGTTTTTTACCCATAGATTTAAGTTCTTCGTCACCATAATCAATTAAAAATTCATTCAATGTAGTAAGTGCATTTGGTGTGCAGACATTGTGAATTTGACGACTCTTAGCCAAACTCATAAATCTATCTCCAGTTCTACCTTTTCGATAACAGGCTGTACAGTAACTAGGGATATATCCATCAGTGATTAATTCCTTAAGGACTTCTACAGGGCTTCTGTGGTCTCCAACCTCAAATTGCTCTGTATTGTCACCATCTTCATATGCTTTATATCCACCAACACCTGTTAGAGAACCTGCACTAACTTGTGATACACCATATTTTAGTAATTCGTTTCTCATTTCAGCAGTTTCCCTAGTAGACATTATAATTCCAGTAAAAGGAACTGCCAATCTAGTTATAGCTACAATTTTTTTGAACATATCATCAGAAACTAAATGAGGGAAATTTTCTAAACTCATACCCTCAGCCTTTTTTAATCTAGGGAAAGATATAGTATGGAATCCTACACCAAATTTTTCTTCTAGGTGTTCATTATGCATCATAAGTCCTAAAACTTCAAATTTAGGGTCAGCGAGACCAAACAAAACTCCTGCACCAACATCATCAACTCCAGCTTCCATGGCTCTATCAAAAGCTGTTAAATGGTAGTAGTAGTCATTTTTTATAGACTGACCATGCATCTTTATAAATGTTGGTTTATGGTAAGTTTCTTGAAATAGTATATAAGTTCCTATTCCCTTTTCTTTTAGTAGTTTATATTCTTCTACACTAGTAGCTGCTATGTTAACGTTTACCCTTCTTATGTTTCCATTTTCATTATATGTTGAATAAATTGCATCTAAGCAGTCTAGTATATAATTTATATCACAATTTTTAGGGTCTTCACCAGCTTCTAAAGCAAGTCTTTTATGACCCATTTTTTCAAGTATTTTAACTTCTTCTCTTATTTCGTCCATAGTAAGTTTTTTTCTTTTAAATTTATTACATGTATTGAAACCACAGTAAACACATTCATTTACACAGTAGTTTGATACATAAAGAGGGGCAAATAAAACCACTCTATTACCATATATTTCATTTTTTATTTGCCCAGCTATACTAAATAATCTATCAAGTTGTTTTTTATCTTCTACTTCAAGAAGTGTAGCTATATCTTTATAACTAAGTTTTTCTCTTCTATCAGCCTTATCAAGTACTTTTTCAATATCATCAGAAGTTGAATTTTTTGCATCCTCTAACAAAGAATTAATAAGTTCATGTTTTATGAACATTTACAAACGCCTCCATTCAATATTATCACCACGAGAGTAGTCAACTTTAAGTCCTAGTGACTTGATATTTTCCTCTAAACTCTGGTGATATTCACAAGCTTCTTGACCAGTAAAGGCTTTGTTATCATAAAGAGAATATTGTTTTCTAAATTCTTGAGGAGAAAGGTTTGGCATAATTACATTACAACCAGCTAAAAGACCTGCATTTCTACCACTAGGGTTTATAGATGCAAGAGCTGTTGTAGCAGGTAATAAGACTTTTGGAAGTAGAAGTCTTGTAATTGAAAGCATAAGTAGTGTTTTTTCTAAATCACCATGTTTATAATCTTTAAAGATTGTATCATGATGTGGGATAAAAGGTCCTATACCAACCATATGAGGATTTAACTCTTTTAGGTATAATAAGTCACGAACAAGGTCCTCATTGCTTTGGAATGGTGACTCAACCATAAATCCAGCACCTACTTGATAACCAATTTCCTTGAGGTTTTTAAGGCATTCTTTTCTAGTTCTAAGTTCAATGTTTGGCGGATGTAATTTTTTGTAATGGCTGTCTGTAGCAGTTTCATGTCTTAAAAGATATCTATCTGCACCACTTAAAAAGTATTTTTTATAGGAGTCATAGCTTTTTTCTCCTAATGATAATGTTATAGCACAATCCTCATATTTATTTTTGATACTTGAAACAATCTCACATATCTTATCATCAGTAAAATATGTGTCTTCACCACCTTGTAAAACAAAAGTTCTGTATCCTATCTTATAACCTATATCACAACATTCAAGTATTTCATCCGTTGAAAGTCGATATCTTGTAATATTTTTATTAGAAGATTGTATACCACAGTAGTAACAATTGTTTTTGCAGTAGTTTGTAAGTTCTATAAGCCCTCTTAAGTAGACCCTATTTCCATAGTGTTTATTTCTCATATCGCTAGCTTGCTTGTAAAGATAGTTTCTCAAATTTTGTTCAAAGTTATATTCTTCATTGTCGATATTCTCTATTAAGTATAGTAGTTCATCAAAGCTTAGTGAATTAATGCTGTAAAGTTTATCTATAAAGTATTTAATCTTATTTTTAGTCATATCTAAGTATGTATTTATTAAATATATTTAAATTTTTAGTAATTGAAAAGTTCAAGGGATCTTTCCAAAATACCTTTTGTATATGCTATTAAAATACCATAGTTTACGATAGGTACATTGAAAGATTTTGCCTTTTCTATTCTAGATAACATTCCAGCTCTATTCATCATACAAGCTCCACAGTGAACTACAAGTGCATATTTAGTTATATCTTCAGTGAAAGATACTCCAGAACTAAATTCAAAAGTAATATTTTTACCAGTTTTCTTTCTAATCATATTAGGGATTTTAACTGTTCCAATATCATCAGTTTGTCTGTGATGAGTGCAACCTTCAGCCATCAAGACCTTGTCACCATCTTTTAAATTTTCTAAAGCATAGGCACCATCAATTAATTCTTTAAGGTCTCCTTTTTGTCTAGCGAACAATATAGAAAAAGATGTAAGAGGAATATCTTTTGGAGTATCTTTATCCACTTGTGGAAATACTTGAGAGTCAGTAATAACAAGCTTAGGTTTTTTACCTAAATTAGATAGAGTTTCTTTTAAGCTATCTTCTTTTGTAACTATAGAAATTGCTCCAATATCCAAAATATCTCTTATAACTTGCTGTTGAGGAAGTATAAGCCTACCTTTTGGAGCTGCCTTATCTATTGGAACAACTAAGACAACTAAATCATTTGGCTCAATTAAATCTGATACCAATTTAAACTCATTACTATCTTTAGGCAAAACCTTTATTATTTCACTTTTTAAATCTTCAATTCCAATTTTATCTGTTGATGAGACAGAAACAACTGGACATTTAACTTTATTTTTAGTTAAGTTTAAAATTTCAGATTGATTTTTAATTGTATCAATCTTGTTAAGTACTAAAATATGAGGTATATTTTTATCATTAAACTTTTCAATTAGTGATAAATCTTCTTTTGACACACCAATTTGGCAATCCACTACTAGTAAAGCTATGTCTGTCTTTTCTAAAATATCTAATGATTTGCTTATTCTAAGCTCACCAAGTTCACCAACATCGTCAAGACCAGCAGTATCTATAAGAACACAAGGTCCTATAGGAAGGATTTCCATTGGTCTAAATACTGGGTCTGTAGTAGTTCCAGCAATATCTGATACTATTGCAGCACTTTGATTTGTTATAGCGTTTATTACGCTAGATTTACCTGCATTTCTTTTACCAAAGAGACCTATATGTACTCTTATTGATTGTGGAGTAGAATTTAGACTCATTTGTACTCACCACCTTAAATTTCTTTTTTTGATATACTAGTTTTTACAGATACATGAGGTATATTTCCCAATTTACCAGTCAAACTATTGATAATATCCATTTCGCCAACAACTGCTATACATACAATTGAGACACCTTCTTCTTCACAAGGAATTCCCATTCTACCTTTAATAATACCTTTAAAAGTTGATACAACTTCATTAAATTTAAGCTGACATTCTTTTGGTTCTTCCAAAATAGCACTTATAACCGCAACCTTTTTCATAAATATCCTCCTAACTCAGAAAATATGTTCTTAAACAAATCCAAAATCAAAAAACTTTTCTTTTTAAAGAAAAGTTTCTACAAAAGAAAAGTTATTAATTACACAATTATAATGTGCTATATTAAACTATTTCCTTACAGATTAGATAACTCTTTTCTGGTAGGGTTAGCTTGTAAAATTTATTTTAACAACAATTAGCTAAAGAAAATTTTTATACAATTTGTATGAATCATATAAAAATTAACTAAAGAAAATTGAAGTTACTTATATAATAGTAGTAAATCGAGATTAAGTCTATAGAAAAACCAATTTTTGTATAAAAATAAAAATAAAAATTGGTTATTTACAAAGAAATGACTTTAATAAAATATATAGTTAATTATTTTTTTAGCATGTAGTTTATAAGAAGTTTTAGAGTATTTTCAATTGCTTCTATATGAGTTCTTTCGTAGTGGTGGCTATTATTTGTTCCAGGGCCAACGCAAGCTATTTGAACATCTTCTCCCCAACGAATAGCCTCTGAAGCGTCTGAACCATAAAAAGTAAATACATCGACAGCATAATCTAAATTATTATCTTCTGCAACATCTACAAGTTTATTTCTTAAACTAAAATCATATAGAGATAAGTTATCTTTTGCAACTATAGTTACACCATGTTCACTAGATGTTTGACTTGGTCCAGTAGGTGCTATATCTATTGCTACAAATTCTCTAGTTTTTTCAGGTAAAGCTTTAGAGACACCATGTCCAATTTCCTCATAATTACTTATATAAAAGTTAGTAGTATGCTTAGGTATTAAGTTGTTTTCCTTAAAGTATCTAGCTATTTCAAGAACCATAGCTACAGCTGCTTTGTTATCTATATATCTAGATTTTATAAAACCAGATTCTGTAGTTTCAAAACGATGGTCTAGACATACAAAATCTCCAACACTTATTCCCAAATCCAAAATATCCTGTTTATTAAATACTTTTTCATCAAGTCTAATAATCATTGTTTCTTCATTTCTTTCAGATGCAGCTTTTGTCTGTCCATATATATGAGTAGAAGCGTATTTAAACACAACACTTCCTCTAATTTTTTTACCTTTTCTAGTTATAACAGTGCAATTTTCACCTTCTATAGCGGCCCAACAACCACCACCGACTTTATGGTATTTAAGAGTACCATCTGGTGATATTTCTTTTACCATAGCACCAAGTGTATCCATGTGTGCAGATATTGTTATTTGATTTGAATCATCTTCACCAGGAAGAGTAGCTATAAGAGCTCCTTTTTTTGTAAGAGTAGTATTAAGACCTAAAGTTTCAAAATCCTTTTTGCTTTCTAAAACTGCATTTTCAGTATATCCAGCTGGACTTGGTATATCAAGATACTTCTTCATCAAATTTATAGTATTAGTTAAATTTAAATTCATATTATTTCCTCCTAAAAAATGTATATTCATACAAATTATAACATAAATACGAATGTTCTGAAAACTGTATTTGAAAGAAAAATTTCTAAATCTATTAAAAAAAATAATATATAAGGTAAAATTAATTTATATTATATAGGTTTAAGTTGAAAATAGTTTTATTGTATAAATAATAAAAATAAATAAAAAACAAATAAACAAATAAAAACAAATAAATAAAATATTTAGTTTAATTCTCTTTACAAATAAAGATTTTAGTAATAAAATAATTTTTGAAAAAGATTTTAAATTCAGACTATTCGGTTTTAAAGTAATTAATCTGTAAACCTTTATTAATATGTGTAAATAGTTGGTTATATATGTATTTAATTAGCTAAATATACATAAAAAAGTTTATTTTAATTATTTGGATTATTCGGAAAAAAATTTATTAGGAATTATAAAAAATTTGGATTACTTAGAAAAAGAGAGGGTGTGTATAATGTGATTGAAAATGGATTCGTATTTTGTAGTTTTTTAGTTGTATTTGTAGGTGGCATTTTTTACATGGTTGATAAATTAAAATGGAAGATATTCGATGTTATTAATCCAATGCTTTTAATTTATTTAGGGGCTGCTATACTTGCATCATTTGGTTTATTTGCACAAAATGAAGAAGTTGGTATCTATCAGAATATAATAACCGTAAATTTTCTACCATTAATGTTAGTATTCTTATTAATTCAATGTGATTTAAGAAAAATATTAAAAATGGGCCCTAAAATGTTATTATCATTTTTCTGTGCTACATTGACATTTATGCTTGGATTTGTTATAGCCTTTATAATTTTTAAAGGTTCAATGGGTGCAGATTCATGGAAAGTTCTTGGTGCAGCATCTGGGTCATGGATAGGTGGTTCATCAAATATGATTGCAGCAGCTAATGCTTTAGGTGTTGCAGAAGAAGGGCTTAGTTATGCAATACTTATGGGTTCTATAGGATATACAGTATGGATGTCTGTTTGTCTAATGTCTGTAAAATTTGGACCTAAATTTAACAAATGGACAAAATGTGATACAAGTTTTATAGATGAGGTTACAGCAAAGCTTGAGAAAGAAAATAAAGATAATACAGCACCTACGTTTGTGGAACTTATGACTTTATTATCTGTTGGATTTGGAGTTGCAGCATTTGCACAGATTGTATCTAAGATACTTCCAACTTCAGGCATACTTAATGAGACTATGTGGGTAGTGCTTGTTGCCTCTACAGTATCAATATTGTTAGGTATGACTAAGATATCAAAACTTAAAGGAAGTACATTAGTAGGAAATGTGTTTATGTACTTGCTTCTTGCAGCAACAGGAAGTAAAGCAAATTTCTTTGGACTATCAGAGGCTCCTGTTTACATAATGTTTGGATTAGTAGTAGTTCTTGTACATGCCATTTCATTTATAGGACTTGCAAAACTATTTAAATTAGACTTATTTACTTGTGAGGTAGGAAGTATAGCTAATATAGGTGGTGTAACTACAGCACCAATGATTGCTGGGGTTCATAATCCAGTATTAATTCCAGTAGGTGTACTTATGGGGCTTTTAGGAAATGTTATAGGAACTTATTGTGCTCTTATAGTTACTCAAATATTACATATGTTAGCTTAATGAAACTATAGTATAAAGCTAAATAATTCATATCAAAAAAGTTATTTCAATTTAAGCATAAGCTTTTATCGAAATAACTTTTTTTATTTGGCAAAATAAGTCGTTTTAAAAAGTTGTTTTGACATATTTAGTGAATAATATTGTAAAAATTACCAATAACGATATATATTTAATTTTTATATTGAATCGAACGTTTGTATGATGTATAATAAATATATAGAACGAATGTTTGTAGAACGAATGTTTTTTGAAATTATTTTAATAATTTATGAATATATATCACAATGCATAAATATATTTAAATATAAAGATAAAAAGAATTTAAAGGAGTGTTGATAACTTATGATAATTCCATCAAGAAAAATACAGGATATAACATTAACAAATTTAAAAAATGGTGAAGTGACTTTAATTGAATTAGATGAAATATATAAAAAGATGGGATTTTTATTTGTTGTAAGTGAAGGCAAATTGAAAAAAATAAAAAAGGAGAATCATCATTAAAAATGCATAAAATAAATACTATAAAATTTTGTAAAACCTAACTTATGTAGAATATAAATACTTAAGTTAGGTTTTTTTGTGATAAAATCTGTGATTACTTGAGTTTTAGAAAGCAGTACAGTGTTTTATAAACTAAAAAATAAATGAGTTTAAATCTCAAGGGCATAATACTGCATAAGAGGTGATATTAATGAAAATAGTAACCTACAATATTCATAAAGGTATGGATTCAAATAATAAATTGACATTATCTAAAATGGGAATATATTTAAAGAACTTAAATTGTGATGTAGTTTGTTTGCAGGAAGTACTATACCCTCAATTTTTAGCTTTAAAGGCTGTTTTAAATATGGATGGTGTATTTGCCACAAATGTAAAAAAGGTAAATATGTTATATGGAATTTGTACATTTACAAAATTAAAAATATTAAACAATAATCATTTTTTTTTAACTAGTAAAAAAGAACAGCGAGGAGCACTTTGTATAACTGTAGATGATTATGGAAGAATTATAAATATTATAAATGTTCACTTAGGTTTAGATAGAGAAGAGAGAGCAAAGCAACTGGATGAAATAATAGACTATAGAAATAGATTAGTAGGAGCTGTTGTTTTATGTGGTGATTTCAATGAAAAAAATATCTCTTTAGATATGTTTAGTGATATGGCTGTTTGTCTAAATAAATCTCAGTTTGCAACCTTTGAAAAGTCAAATTCTAGGATAGATTATATTTTTGTTGATAGAAAAACTGAACTAAAAGGATATATAGTAGAGAAGATTTATTTATCAGACCATTATCCAGTAATAGGATATATTTGATTTTTAATGTAACTTAATCAATATTCGTAAATAAAGAGTAAATTTTTTATTAAGGTATAATTAAAAAAATATAATTAAAAAGTGTCAAAAAGAAATCTAATTATAAGACATAAATTTACAATAAAGTTACATTTGCTTAAATGCCTTGTTTAAAAAAAGCTATTCAAATATAATCTAAAGTAGTTTTGAAAGGGAAACTTTAATAAGCAAAATTAAGATAAATTAAGTTAGTGTTAAAATGAGGTGAATTTATGAGCAGAAGTACAACAAGGGTTTCAAAATTAGGAAAAGAAAAAAAACGAAATTTTATAATAGTGTTAGCAGTTTTAGCTGTAGCGATTGGTGTGTCTACTTATTTTTTTAACAACAAATTTCTATATAATGGGAAAATAGCTAAAAATGTATATATAGAAGATATAAATGTATCCGATATGAGCAAAGAAGAAGCATTAAAAGCTGTAACAGATAAGTATACTCCAGAAGACCTGAATCTTACTTATGATGGAAAAGATTATAAAATATCTCCAAATGATATTGATTTAAAATATAACACAGAAGAAGTTGTAAAAAATGCTTATGAGAGTACAAAAAAAGGTTCTTACTTTCAAAACTTAAAGAAGTATATTGATATAAGAATAAATAAGCTATCCCTGAAAATAGAATCTGGATATGATGAGGCAAAACTTAGTGCTCAAGTATCTTCAGTAGCAGATAGCATCAACGTTAAAATGAAAAATGCTTCAGTTAGTGTTGGAAGTGGTGGATTAAATTACACAGAGTCTGTTATAGGTAGAGAATTTGACTTGGCATCAAATAAAGAATCTATATACAACATGATAAAAAATAAAGAGCATAAGCCTTTAGAACTAAAAGTAAACCTTCAAAAACCAGATATAACGACAGAACAAGTAAAATCTGTGAATTCTGTTATAGGTCAATATTCAACAACATATTCTCAATCTGTATCAGGTAGAGCATATAATGTGGCATTGTCAGCAAGAAAAACTAGTGATGTTTTACTAATGCCAGGTGAAGAATTTTCATATAATAAGCTTACAGGGCCTAGCAATAAAGCTAATGGTTACAAAGATGCACCAGTTATAGTTTATGGAAAATTAGAGCAATCAGCAGGTGGAGGTGTTTGTCAAACATCTTCAACAGTTTATAATGCAGCTCTTCTTTCAGGTATGGAAATAACACAAGTTACAAACCACTCATCTGCATCTACTTATGTACCAAGAGGTAGAGATGCTACGGTAAGTGATGGAGGATTAAATTTAAAATTTAAAAATCCATATAACCATCCTGTATATATTAAAAATTATGCAGGTGGAGGAAGTGTATCATCTATAGTATATGGCAATTCTGGTGATAAACCAAATATATCTATAGAAGTAAAAAACACTGGAAAAGATAAATATTCTACATATAGGGTGTATAAAGACTCAAATGGAAAAGTCATAAAAAGAGAACATATATCAAATAGTTCTTATAAAGAATTGAAAAAATAGATTATTTTTTAGCTTAATATTGAATTGATACAAAAAACAAGAGAGTTGATAACTCTCTTGTTTTTTGTATAAGAGTAGACTTATTAATTGTCGTTTTGATATTAGAATCATTAATATATAGAAAATATTCCTATATATTGGTATAATTATAAATAGATTTAGTTATATAAAATGTATGAGGAGGTGACAGGGTTGAATTTTATAGGCAATAGGTATGAGGTAGTAAATTCTGATGACGTTTTAGAAATTAACAAAATCTATAAAGCTAGGGATGTTTTTTACAGAAAAAATGTGTTAATAAAAGTTATAAAACACAATAACTATATTTGTGAAGATTTTGTATCAAATTTAATTGATGAAAGTACTGCTTTAGATGAAATAAACTCTCCTTATATACTAAAAATAATTGATGTTGGGATTCATTGCACAGAAGAAACAACATTATATTATATTGTAAGTGAAGACTTTGATGGTATTGGCCTAGATGAATTAATTCTAGGTAATTATCTTCATCTAGAAGCAATTATAAATATAATGATACAAGTTTTAAAAGCTTTAGAAATGATACATAGAAATTACTCATATCATGGCAGTTTAAAGTCAAGTAGTATAATGGTGAATACAGAATATAATATTAAAATTTGTGATTTTGGAATTACAAAAGCAAATAATGGGGTTAATACAAGAAGCTATGGAAATAGAAGATATTTATGTCCACATCAACTATGTATAAACTATACTGATAGAGAGAGTGATTTTTTCGCAACAGGTCTTATTTTATTTGAGTCTATATTTAAGAAATTACCTTTTGGAGAAGCAAATTCAGAAGAAAAAATGTTACAATTGATTGATAAAGGGCTAGATTGGAATAGTATAAGAGCAATTAATGGAAACATAGAACTTATAAATGTTATAAAAAGACTGCTTGGTAGAAATAATAAATATACTAGAGCTAATGATATTATTGTTGACCTTAGTAAGGTAATGTATGAAAAAGCATATATAGAGGTTGAAGATAAATTAGAAGAAGAACCAAAAAAAATTGTTCAGGTTAGAAAAGAAGATAAAAGTAAAGTGAGAAGAAAATTACATAAAAAAATTGTTGTTGCTGGCTTAGCTATAGTTATGATTTCAATGATTATTATAGGTTCTATAATATAAAAATTATATATTGTACATTTTAAAATAAATGTCTATAAATAATATACATATAGATTAAAATTTTAGTATTGTTTTAATTATGAGAGGAAGTGGTTATTATGTTAGCAAAAAATAATGAGGTGTTAAACGTTTAAGAGTATTTTAACAAATAGCCACCTGCTTTTGTAGTTTAAAATAAAAAAGCTGTGGCTAAAAGTCACAGCTTTTTGCTACTTTTTAAAGGCAGGAGTATATTAAAAAGGAGCAAAGTATGAGTGAAATAAAAATAATAGCAAGTAACAAGTGTTGGATTGAAGATATAGCAAAGAAACAACTTGAAGATATTTTAAAATTGAATGGAGTTTTAAGAATAGTAGGATTGCCTGATTTACATGCAGGTAAAATACCTGTGGGCCTAGCAGTTGAAACCAAAGATATTATCTATCCACATATAATTGGAAATGATATAGGTTGTGGCATGACTTTATTTAAAACTGGAATCTCCAAAAAGAAATTTAAAAAAGATAGATGGATTAAACGTCTTTATGAAATTAAAGATTTATCTGATATAAAAATAATAAATCCATATGAAGAGGAATGCCCAATATCAAATTTGGGGACTATTGGAAGTGGAAATCATTTTATAGAATTTCAATGTGTAAATAAAATTCACAATAAAGAAAAATTTGAACTATTAAGATTTTCATCTGATGACATAATGATGTTAGTTCATTGTGGGTCAAGAAATTACGGAGAAACCATACTTAAAAAATTTTATAATAAAAATGGTATTGAAGTTGGAAGTGAAAAAGAAAGAGATTATATGATAAATCATGATAAAGCTTTAATCTGGTCAGAGCGTAATCGTGAAATTGTTAGTAAAAAAATCATGCAATCAATAGGTATATCTAGAGATATTGAAAAAATATTGTCTATAAATCATAATTTTATAGAAAAAAGGGAAGATAAATTCATACATAGAAAAGGTGCTGTTTCAAGTGAAAGAGGAGCTGTAATTATACCTGGTTCAAGAGGAAGTCTATCATATATAGTTATGCCTACTGAAAATACAGAACTGTCTTTATATTCTCTATCACATGGAGCTGGTAGAAAATGGTCTCGTTCAATTTGTAAATCTCGTCTTAAAAATAAGTATAATAAAGATACTATAAAACAAACAAAATTTAAAAGTCATATTCTATGTAATGATATAAACTTGTTATTTCAAGAGGCTTCAGAAGCATATAAAAATATAGAACAAATTATTGAAAGTTTGATAGAATATAAGCTTATTCAAGTAGTGGCAACTATGAAACCACTAATTACTTATAAAGGGTAATTTTAAAAATTATATTAAATTATAAATAACTGATTTTATTAAAGCATATTAAGAATGCTTTGATACTATCAGTTATTTTTTTGTTTTTTGTTAGGGTTAATAATTTAAAGAGCTTAACTTCATAATATGTAATTTTTATAAAATTACATTCTGTAAGAAATGTTGGGTATAAATGAAAGAATAAACATTATTTTTATTTTAATAGTGAGTATTATAGGTGTTTTATTATGTTAAAAGATAAATAAATTTATTTATATTGACACTAGGATATAATTTATGAAATAATGTTAAAGTGACTAAAATAGTTAAGTAAAAATAGAAAAGGAGCAGTGTTTTATGAAAAAGAATACTAACATTAGTGAGTCCGGGGTTAGACTTCTTAATAAATAAGGAGTTTAATGAACAATAATTCCTTATTTATTAAGTCGATTACAAATAATTATTATAAAAATAAGTGAAATAGTTATTTAAAATTCATGACTTATAAATAAAGGAGAAAGTAAAATAATGAATAGTAATACAATTGAAAGACTACAACTAAATGAGGTTAAAGAATTAATAAAAATACATTGTGTAAGTTCACTTGGAAGAAATTTAATAGACAAATTAACTCCTAGTGGTAATATTGAAGTAGTAAGAAGGAAATTAAAAGAAAATAAAGAAGCTAGAAAAATAATTGAAAATAGTAATCATATACCACTTGAAGGGTTGTTTAATGCAGGTTCTACAATAGATAAAATTGAAAAAGGAATGATAATAGAACCTATTGAACTTGTAAATATAGAGGATTTTTTAAGAGGTTGTAGGAAGATGAAAGCTTTTATGTTAGACAAAGAATTTTATTCGCCTACATTAAGTTCTTATGCTTTAAATATAACAGAATGCAAAAACATAGAGGAAGAGATAAACTACTGCATAAAATCAAATAAAGTTGATTCTAATGCCAGTAAAGAATTAAAAAAGGTAAGAAGAAATATAGAAGTTACAGAAGGAAAAATAAAAGATAGATTAAATAAGTTTATAACATCAAGTATAAACAAAAAGTATATACAAGAGTTTATAATAAGTAAAAGAAATGATAGATATGTAATACCAATTAAATCTTCTTATAAAAATGAAGTTGATGGTACTATATTAGATACTTCATCAAAAGGAAATACTGTATTCGTTGAACCAATAAGTGTGTCAAATTTAAGTACAGAATTGACTATGTTAAAAGCTGACGAGACTATTGAAGAATATAAGATATTATCTTATTTAACAGAGCTTATATTTGATAAAATAACTCAGATAAAGTTAAATATAGAAATACTTTCTGAATATGATATGGTATTTGCAAAAGCTAAATATAGTCAAAAAATAAATGGTATTACTCCAAGAATAAACAACAATGGATATATAAAAATAATCAAAGGTAAGCACCCACTTTTAACAGGAGATGTGGTACCTTTAGATTTTGAAATAGGTAAAAGTTATAGAAGTCTTGTAATAACAGGACCTAATGCAGGTGGAAAAACTGTAACTCTTAAGACTGTTGGTCTATTAACTTTGATGGTTCAATGTGGTTTTGATATTTCTGCTAAAGAAGACAGCGAACTAAGTGTATTTGAAAAAGTGTTTGTAGATATAGGAGATAATCAAAGTATTGAAAATGCTCTAAGTACTTTTTCATCACACATAAAAAATATTGCAGAAATTATGGACTCATCAAATAATTCTACACTTGTTCTATTTGATGAGATAGGTAGTGGAACTGAACCCAATGAAGGAGCAGGACTAGCAATATCATTGCTAGAAGAGTTTTATAGTATGGGATGTATAACAATAGCATCAACTCATTATGGCGAAATAAAAAAGTTTGCTAATTTGCATCCAGAATTTGAAAATGCAGGTATGATGTTTGATAAAGAAACTTTAGAACCATTATATAAATTAACAATAGGAAAATCTGAAGATAGTAATGCTCTTTTTATTTCTAAAAAGATGGGAATAAAAAATAAGGTATTAAGTAGAGCTAAAGAATATATAACTGATAGAAACTACAATTTAGATTTAGTTAAGAGAAGTAAATTAAAATCCCATACTGAAAATAAAGATAATGTTGAATTTATTTCCAATTATACAGAGTATAATACAGGTGATAAAGTAAAATTATTGGATGAAAATGACTTTGGAGTTGTGTATAAACCTAGAGACAAATTTAATAATGTAGAAATATTATTTAAAGACAATTTTGTTTTAGTAAATATAAAAAGATTAGAACTTAGTATAAAAGCAGAAGAGTTATATCCAGAAGGATATGATTTAAATTCATTGTTTACTAGTTTTAAAGATAGAAAATTAGAAAAAGACATTCAGAGAGGTTCAAAAAAAGCTCTTAAACAGATTCAAAGAGAAATTAGAGAAAATAGAAAACAAATGTAAAAAACATAAATGACTATTTAAAATGTAAATAATTATTTTACAAAACATGAGTAATAAATGCGATTATTTTTGCGTATTTTACTCATGTTTTTTTGTGTGTAAAAATTTATACTTTAAACATAGATGAAATAATATTAAAGGAGGTATAAATATGGATGTTCTATTATCTGTAAAAGATGTAACAAAGACTTACAGTAAAAATAAAAAACCAAGTTTGAATCATGTTTCATTCGAGGTAAATTCTGGTGAATTTGTTGGAATTATGGGAGCATCAGGTTCTGGAAAAACAACTTTACTAAATGTATTATCTACAATAGATAGTGTAAATAGTGGTGAGATAGTAATTAATGGTGTAAATTTAAAAGAATTAAATAATAACTCTACTGCGGATTTTATAAAGGATAATATTGGATTTATATTTCAAGAATACTTTTTGATTGATAGTTTGAATGTTTTTGAAAATATAGCTGTACCACTTACTTTAAAACATATGCAAGCAAGTGAAATCGAAGATTCTATCAAGTTATTGACAAAACGTTTTGGAATAGATTCAACTTTGTATAAGTATCCAAATGAGTTATCTGGTGGTCAATGTCAAAGGGTTGCTGCAGCAAGAGCTATTATAAAAAAACCATCTATAATACTTGCAGATGAGCCAACTGGAGCACTTGACTCAGTATCAGCAAATGAGTTACTAAAAACACTAAGTGATGTAAATCGAGAATTAAAAACTACTATATTGATGGTAACACATGATGCTTATGTAGCTAGTTTTTGTAGTAGAATTTTGATTTTTAGGGATGGTCAAATTATAGATGAACTTCAAAAAAATGAAAAAAATCATAAAGATTTCTTTGAAGCTATAGTTAGCAAGACCAGTAAACTAGAAGAAATATATTAGTATACATTAAAAGGAGATAGTAAAAATGAATATATATAACATTGCTAAAAAGAATCTCAAGAAAAACTTTTCGTTTTATTCATTATATTTGTTTTCTGTAGCTTTTATACTCATGATATTTTTTAGTTTTGTATCTTTTTCTGTGAATGATATTATAATGAATAAAATTTCATCAGATGGAAGAGTAGAAACTATGACAAAAACTATTTCAATTTTTATAATTTCATTTGTATTATTCTATATGCTTTACTCAAATAGATTTTTTATAAGACGTAGAATGAGAGAGCTTGGCATATACACCTTGATGGGATATAGAAAATCAAGTATATTAAAATTAGTTATGATTGAAAATATATTTATTTGCATGATTGCTTTTATTATAGGTGTTTTAGCTGGTTCATTATTACATAAGTTTATTATACATGTAATTGTGCATTCATTAAATTTAAATGTAGATAGTTCAAAGATACCTTTTTTCAATGTAAATGCTGTTATTTCTAGTATATTATTTTTAATTGTTATATTACTTGTACTATATTTTTCAAATTGGAAATTGATTCGAAGAAATTCTCTTCTTAATTTAGTCAAAATAGAACGAAACGAAGAAAAACAGATTATAATAAGACCTTTGATAGCTTTTATAGGTATTTTTATGCTTGTATTAGGATATGTACTAGCTTTTGATATGACTAGAGGAAAGGATTCTGTTTGGTATAGTATTGGTTTTTCTCCAATTGCTATATTGACCTTACTTTGCGTAGTTGTTGGAACTGTTTTTTTTATAAATTCATTTTTACCTTATATTATTAGAATATTAAAAACTAAAAAAAATCATTTTTATAGAGAAATACAGATTATTACAATTCCTAAGTTTATTTACTCCATACGTTCTAATGCAAAAACATTAATTTTATTAACTTTGTTGTCAGCAGGAACATTATGTATATTTGCGTCAACTGTTTTATCAATTTATTATCCTGTAGTAGCAGTTTCTCGTATAGTACCTTCTGCTATTGAGTTTAAGTTAGAAGAAAAAAGTAATGTTGATAAAATTATTAATGCTGTAAGAGATTATGAATTAATAGAAAACCTTAAATACAGAGAAACAAATATTATAAAAGTAAATTCTTCATCAAAAAATTTACCAATTGAGTATTCTATTGGCAAAGACAAAGGAAGAATCTCTGGATTTGACTGTATATCAGAGTCTGATTATATAGAATTAATTAAACAACAAGGGAAAAAATTTGATTTAAAACCTCTGAATTATAATGAAAGTGTATTAGTAAAATATAGACCAAGTGAAGAAAATGTGGATAAAGGGAAAATCCTTAACTTAGATTTATATTCAGATAAAAAGGTAGATGTGGTTATAAAGGATACTACATTAGATAATCCAATTAGTTTTTCAAATAGTATTGGAACATTAATAGTGTCGGATAAACTATATAATGAAATATCTAGATACAATAATCTATCAAGAAATTCTATTATAAGTATTGATGGAAAAGATATGAGAGACAATAAAGAAATTTATGAAAAACTTAAAAATTTATTAAAGAATAATCCATATTTTATAAGTGCTTATCAAAGAAAATTTGAAATTGTGCATGAGAGTAGTTCAACTTTTTTATTGATTAGCTTTCTTTCTGTTATATTTTTTATTGCTACAGGAAGTATGCTGTATTTTCACAGTATTTCTAATGCCATTTATGATAGAAATAGTTTTAATATATTGAGTAAAATAGGATATAGTCAAAAAAATATAAAGAAAATAATTAAGAATCAGATTTTAGTGTTTTTTTCGATACCATATGTATTAGGAATGGCACATAGTATATTTGGACTAATTGCTTACAAATCTGCTTTAATAGATAACATATTAGGAAATAATACACCTATAATAATTCCAATAGTATTTGCAAGTGTCATATTTACACTAGTATATATAGGATATTACATTTTAACAAAGTATTCATGTTATAAAATAGTGCTTAAAAAATAGCATTAAAAATTTTATAAAATATTTGGAAAATAGAAGATAAGCATCTTGTATATAAATTAATTTACAAGTTATGTAATGTTATCATATAATTAATTATCAGAAAGGAGTTAATATGTTCAAAGTCAGTTATAATAAAAGAAAGATTTTCATATTAATAAATCAATTATTGATAATATTATTTCTAATTTATGAATTTTTTAATAATAAAAATATTAAAAGTATTTCCATTTTCACTCTCTTACTTGTATCTATTATAGTTGTTAATATAATGTACATTGAATTAATTAACTTGAAACAAAATAGAGTGCTCGTACAATTTACAAACTTGCTTGTTTTGCTTTCTTGGTATTTTTTATTTTTATTTGATAATAGTAAAATATCTTCTGAATTAATTTTTTTCCTAAGTCCGATTATTGTTTTTGAAAGTGTAAGATTTTTATTTGTATTTTTCTTTCAAGATTACAAATACAACTACCAGAAAGGCTTAGAATTTATATTGAAACTTATGTGTGCTTTGACAGTCGTTTCAAAATTTATTGATAATCATCTGTTTGCACTACTTTATTTATTACAAATAATTATAAGTTTGATAAGCTTTATATTCTTAATAGTCTTATATAAAAAAACTGTGATACTTGTTTTAAAGTGTGAGAAAAGAAATTTTATATATTCAGCTATTTTATTATTTATATTCCTTGTATATGCTATAGTTTTTTCTAAAAAACAGGAATATGTTGAGAATCTAGGAATGTATTTAATTATATCATTAGCCATATTTAGTATCCATAATATTGCTATAAAAGATAAAGGTTATATAAAACAAAATACTATGCTAAATGGTAAGAAAAGATTGATTTTTATTTCTTTAATAAGTGTATTTTTCGTTGGAATTGGAAAACTATTAGACCTTAATATAATTACATATTTTATAATAATACATTGTATATTTTGGTTTACTCTACTTTACTTTATTTTAATTTACACAAACATTGATGATATCATATGTAATAAAAATTCAGTAAAAAAATTTAGTGTGCAAGAAAGTAACTTAATAAATAATCTAATGCAGATATATAAAGAGGAAGAGCTTAAAAAGGATTTTTCTAATTATCTACATGATGAAGTATTACAAGATTTACTGTCAATTAAAAATATGATGAAAAAATCTGAAAATCCAGATGTAAAATATATAATCGTAAGTACATTAGAAAAATTAAATCTATCTATTCGCAATCAAATGCAGGATTATCATCCAATATTGTTAAAAACACTTACATTAAAAGAAAATATAGAAAATATGTTTGTTATGGTTAGAGGTAATTATTTATCTAAAAATATAGAAATTTGTTTTACATGTGAAGAGAATATATTTTTGGCTGAACCATATAATTTTATTATATACCGTATATTAAAAGAGCTAGTAACAAATGCTTTTAAACATTCAAATTGCTCTAAAATCGAAATTTCACTAATTCAAAAAAATAAAGATATAATTCTTTCAGTATTAGATAACGGAGTGGGAGTGGAAAGTGAATATGATTTAATAAGATATCAAAATAATGGGCTATCTTCTATTCAAGAACAATTACACAGATTAAATGGTGTTTTTAATATTGATAAGACAGCTTCTGGGTTTAGTATTGTTGTAAAAATTCCTATGGAAGGAGAGAATTATTATAAATATTTTATTAATAGATGACCATGTGTTATTTGCAAAAAGCTTAGAAATTGCATTAGAAGATTATACTGAAATAGAAAAATTTATTTATATTAAAGATATTTCCCAGGTAATTTCAATAATTAAAAATGAAAAACCAGATATAATTCTTATTGATATTAATTTAGGAAAAATTGACAATGATGGGTTGTCTCTAGCAAAAGACATTATAAGAATAATACCTAAAGTAAAAATAGTCATGTTAACGGGTTATGATTTGCCTGTATATAAGTATGAAGCTCAAAAAATGGGTGCAAAAGGCTTTATAAATAAAAATATTGAGCCAGATAAATTTATTGAAATATTAAATCAGATTCAAAATGGATATAATTATTTTCCAGATGAAATAAAATATATTGAAGAGCTAACACATAGAGAAAAATTAATATTGCAATTTCTATATAATGGAGTTAAGAGAAAAGATATAGCAACTCAATTATACTTAAGTGAGCGAACAGTATCTAATCATATCCAAAACATTTTTGATAAACTAAATGTATCTTCTTCATTAGAAGCTGTCACAAAGGGAGTTCAGCTTGGATATATTAAACTCAATATGCAATAAGAGAAGTTTGTAGTTTAGTAAATGTATTTGATTGTAAATTTTCATCTAATATAATAATTAAATTTAAGTAGAAATTTTTATAATTTAAAATATATATAAAAAGGCTATCTAAAATAAAATTTTAAGATAGCCTTTTTGTTAACATATTTTCATAAATCCAATAATTAGTAAAATCAAACCGCTTAACCAAGATAAATTTAGATTTATATTTTTAACAAATACATTTCCTAGTAAACAACCAAATGATACTGCTAATATATTTGAAATTAGAGAAAATAAGATAACTTGTATATAATTTACACCTACAAGACCACTTCCAAATCCAATAGCTAATCCATCTAAGCTTAAAGCAAGTGCAAGTGTAAATGCTTCAGCAGATTTAAGAATTTTAGATTTATTTGTATCTAAAGTGTCAGGTTCAACACTAACATTAAAATTTAACTTAAGGTCTAGCATATTAAAATTATAATCTTTTGAATGTATGGATTTTTTTTTGAAATAAGATTTAAAGAAACTCTCAACTAATCGAGAACTTCCTAATAAAAATAAAATTAAAAAGCATATCAACATTGTTATATTTTGAGGTAAAAAGTCTCTAGCTATTGTACCTGCAAAAAGTGATATTGCCAAAATTGCTGAAGAAACCACACTAATAATCATATTTGAATATAAAGGAACTTTAACTTTATTTACGCCATATCCAAAACTTGTTACAAAGGCATCTATACAAAGAGAAGTTACTAATAAAATTGATTCAATCACAGTAGATTAACATCCTTTCTCTTAAATTTTATACTTATATAGTTATAGTATTGTAAAAAGAGATAAATTGTTACAGATAAACCAATAGAATGTTGATAGAATTTCAACATTTTGTAACACCTAAAAAACAAAAAATTCATATTATATAATATAAAACCAAACATAATAAAGCAGGTGAAAATAATGGAGCAACATATTGAGGTTGAGAGTTTTGGTAATCTATTGAAGGCATTATTAAAAGAAAAATCAATATCAATGGGAGCGTTGAGTAAAAAAAGCGGAATTGATAAATCTACTATATCTCGCATAGCAAATAATAAACAAAAACCGAATATAAATCACCTAGAAAAGATTGCAATACACTTAAATGTAAATTTAGAAGAGTTATTAAAAGCATCAGGATATGAGTTTAAAAACAGTAATAATAAACAAATTTTTAATATAGATAGCGATTTTAGTAACTTTGATGATGTACTTGGATTTGCAAATTTAATTAATGATAAAAATTTCAACGGAAATATTGAGAAAGAGTTAAGTAAATGTGAATTATATGTTCAAACAGATGAAGGGAAAAAATTACTTTTTGATAGCTTTAGTAAAAAAATAGATTCTATAGAAAAACAAGGACAATTTACAGATAGACTGAGGGACATGTATGCTGAATTTTGTACAGGAAAATTAGGAATAAAAAAATATTTATTGACTGGAAGTATGCTGCTTTACTTTGTTATATCAACGGATGTTATTCCAGACTTTGTATTTCCAATAGGATTTATGGATGACTTAGTAGCATTAAATATGATTACAAAACTACTTAGAAAAGATAAGTAGTTTTGTAATTGTACTACTCTATGGGGATGACAAACAAAGATACTGAGTATAGATAAATTTTAATGTTTATCTAAGGAGAAATAACTTGAAAATTTTAAAATAAACAATTTAATATATATTTTGTATGTATTTAAGTATATAAAATAAAATAATATCCAAACTAATACAAAATAGTGATAATTTTTTTGTACTGGAGGATATTTATGAATTGCAAATGGATATCTAAAATAGATGAAAGAAAAAAATGTCATAGAGAAGCAGATTCTTCTGGATATTGTATTTTTCACAAAGAGAATAAGTCTAGTGAAGATATAAAACTGATGATGGACAATATATATAAGGAAGAAATAAATGAATTTAATGGATTTATATTTGAGAATGAATTTAATGCAGAAGAAATATTAACTTATGACTATAAATTATTAAATTTTTCTGAAACGATATTTAAAAAAGAAGCAAATTTTAGAAAATATCTTTTTAAAAAAAATGTTATTTTTAACTATACAGATTTCAGGGGTCAAGTATCTTTTAATGCTTGTGTATTTTTAGAAAATTGTGATTTTAATAAAACAAAGTTCAATAAGGTATATATAAATGATAAGATATTTGAAAAAGTAAAATTTAAAGGGCCTGATTTAGTAGTTAATAAAGTAGAAAATTTTCCAAGAATGGATGGAATAATTTTTAGTATGTGTACAAAATTTATACTTAAAAATGTGGAGTATGGAAAAAGTGAATGCAAGCATGGAAAAATAAATTATAGAATAGCTAGAAATCAAGCTACAAAAATTGGAGATTATGAGATGATAGGTCCTTACTATTATAAGGAAAGAATTTATAGTAGCAAAATGATAAAACGTTCTGACTATCCAACTCTCAGCAGTTATTTAGTTGAAAAGTTTTTTGACCAAATAGCGCACTATACTACAGGTTATGGAGAAAAACCATGGAATATATTATTTGTGATTATAGCTATAATAAGTAGTTTTGCCTTATTATATCTATTCGTAGGTATAGAAAGTTCAAACAGTACACTTATAACTTTAAATATAAATAACTTAGGTAATTATTCAGCAAGTGAGATTTTTAAAACATATATAGATTTATGGTATTTTAGTATGGCTACATTTAGTACAGTAGGATACGGAGATATGGTTGCTACAAGTTTGATTGGTAAAGCTTTAGCAGGTATAGAAGTATTTTTAGGAGTTACAATAGGAGCAATTTGGGCATCTGTGATTATTAAGAGAATGATAAGATAATATCTGTGTAAATATGGATAGGTATTAATTACTAGATATAAATTGGACTAAAGAGGGAAAATTTAAATATAAATATACTTAATAATCCAAGAAGGTGAAAAAATTGAAAAACGGAATAAAAAAAATTTTAACATTAACTCTAATTCTAGCATTTATAATACCAAATTATTCATATGCTGATGAAAAATCCGTAGACAAATACTCAAAAACATCTATACTTATAGACCAAGAAACAGGTAGAGTCTTGTATGGTAAAGAGCCTGATATGAAGGTACCTTTAGCAAGTTTAAGTAAGATGATGACTTTTTTACTTGCAATAGAGGCTATTGAAAATAAAGAAGTAAAAGAAACTGACACAATAAAGATAGACAAGTCTATTGCTTCAGTGAAAGGTTCAAGCTATAAACTAAAAGTTGGTGAAGAAGTACCACTTATAGAACTTATGAGAGGTCTTATGATTGTATCAGGAAATGATGCAGCAATTGCTATAGCAAAACATATTTGCAAATCTAAAGAGGCATTTGTAGATAGGATGAACAAAAAAGCAAAAGAAATAGGAATGACTAATACTCATTTTTTAAATCCAAATGGTCTTCCAATATATGATTTAAGTAATCCCAAAAAACCAGCAAAAGAAAATATATCTACTGCAAGAGATATATCTATTCTTGGAAAATACATGTTTGACCATTATGAAAAGCAAGTAACAGCTATAACTGATATGGAAACCTATACGAACTCAGATAGAAGCTTTGAAAAAAGCAATACAAATGCATTATTGAGAATTATACCTGAAGTTGATGGTATAAAAACAGGGTACACTGGGAATGCTGGCTATTGTTTATCATTTTCTATGATTGTTAATAAGAATGATAAAAATGAGAAAAAACGTAGAGTAATAGGCGTTGTATTAGGTGCTAATCATAAAGATAAAAGAATATCCTCTTCTTTGGCTATGTTAAAATATGGAAAAGAGAATTTTAATATGAAAAAAGTAATTGATAAAGATAGCTTTATTGGTAAGAAATATATAAAAGGAATGAAAGAACTAGAGGTTACTTTAAAAGCCAAAAATGAACTTTATACAATATTAAAAAATGATGAAAATATAAAATCTGAAGTAAAAATTAAAAATATGGAGTATCCTGTTAAAAAAGGTGATACTATGGGTACTATAAAATATTACACTAGTTCAGGTGATTTACTTGGAAGTGTAGATATAGTCAGTGATAATAGTGTTGATAATGTACCACTAAAAACAAAATTAAAAATGAAATTTGCAAATTAAATTCAAAAAAATGGTATAAAATATACAAAAAAATATAAAAATAGAAAATATGGAAAAAATATTGTTATTTTTTCACCTCTATGATATACTACTAGAGGTGAAAAAATAAAATAAATCACACACAGCATTGGGATCCTTAAAAGGTGCCTATTACATGGTTTTTTAGGGAGAAGATCAAGCTGGAGGTATAAAACCAGGAGGTAAATATGTCAGTAATATCAATGAAACAATTATTAGAAGCAGGTGTTCACTTCGGTCACCAAACAAGAAGATGGAACCCTAAAATGGCTAAGTATATATTCACAGAAAGAAATGGAATATATATAATCGACTTACAAAAAACAGTTAAAAAAGTTGAAGAAGCTTACAAGTTCACTAAAGAAGTAGCTGAAACAGGAAAGCCAATTTTATTCGTAGGAACTAAGAAACAAGCTCAAGATGCGATAAAAGATGAAGCTGAAAGATGTGGAATGTACTTTGTTAATGAAAGATGGTTAGGTGGAATGTTAACAAACCACAAAACTATAAAAACTAGAATAAATAAATTAAGAGAATTAGAAAAAATGGAAGAAGAAGGCGTATTTAACGTTCTTCCTAAAAAAGAAGTTATAAAATTAAGAGCTGAAAAAGAAAAACTAGAAAAGTACTTAGGTGGAATAAAAGACATGCCTGAATTACCAGGTGCAATGTTCGTAGTTGACCCAAGAAAAGAAAACATAGCTATTCAAGAAGCTCACAGATTAGGTATACCAGTAGTTGGTATAGTTGATACAAACTGTGACCCAGAACAATTAGACTTTGCTATACCAGGAAATGATGATGCAATAAGAGCCGTAAAATTAATAACTGGTGCTATGGCAACAGCTGTAATTGAAGGTAGACAAGGTGCTGAAGAAGAAGTAGCTGAAGACCAAGAATAATAATTTGACAATTAAATGGTAAGGGTCGCCCTTACCATTTATAATATGGAATAGAATAAGTAGGAGGAAACTTAAAAAATGGCTAATATAACTGCTCAAATGGTAAAAGAGTTAAGAGAAAGTACAGGCGCAGGAATGATGGACTGTAAGAAAGCTTTACAAGAAGCTGAAGGAAATATGGAAAAAGCAGTAGATTTATTAAGAGAAAAAGGATTATCAAAAGCTGCTAAAAAAGCTGGTAGAGTTGCTGCTGAAGGTCTAGTTGCAATAGAAATGAACGATGATAATACAGTTGCTTCTATGGTAGAAGTTAACTCAGAAACAGATTTCGTTGCTAAAAATGAAGACTTCAAAGTGTTCGTTAAAGATGCTGCTTGTATGGCATTAGCTACTGATAAAGAAGATATCGCTTCTTTATTAGGTGAAACTCATAGAGAAGGAATAACTTTACAAGAAGTTTTAAATAATAGAGTTGCAAAAATAGGTGAAAAATTAGACTTTAGAAGATTTGCTAAAGTTGTAACTAATGGACAAGTTGCTGGATATATCCATGGTGGTGGAAAAATAGGTGTTCTTGTTGAAATGGAAACAGAAGCTAGAGATGCTAAAGTTTTAGAATTAGGTAAAGATGTAGCTATGCAAGTTGCTGCTATGAATCCTAAATACGTTTCAAGAGATGAAGTAGATGCTGAATACATAGCACATGAAACAGAAGTATTAACTCAACAAGCATTAAATGAAGGAAAGCCAGCTAATATAGTTGAAAAAATGGTTAAAGGAAGATTAGAAAAAGAATTAAAAGAGGTTTGTTTATTAGAGCAAACTTTCGTTAAAAATCCAGATATAACTGTTAAACAATTAGTTGCTGATGTTGCTAAAGCAGTAGGTTCTGATATAAAAGTTGTTAAAGTTGTGAGATTCGAAGTTGGTGAAGGTATACAAAAGAGAGAAGAAAACTTTGCAGAAGAAGTTGCTAAGCAACTTAAGTAATAACCAAAGAGAGAACACGCAGGTGTTCTCTTTTTTAAAAAATAGAAAAAATGGATATGAAGGATTGAAATAGGAGGTTTCTGATGGATAAACCAATGTACAAAAGGGTATTGTTAAAATTAAGTGGAGAAGCATTAGCGGGAGAAAGAGGTTTTGGTATAAATAATGATGTAGTTAATGATATTGCTATTGCTATTAAAAAAATACAAGAAATAGGTGTTGAGGTGGCTGTAGTTGTAGGTGGAGGAAACTTCTGGAGAGGTAGAACTAGCGAAGGAATGGATAGAACTACTGCTGACTATATAGGTATGTTAGCTACAGTTATGAATGCAATGGCATTACAAGATGCACTAGAAAATATAGACGTTGCTACAAGAGTTCAAACTGCTATAGATATGAGACAAATTGCAGAACCATATATAAGAAGAAGAGCAGTTAGACATTTAGAAAAGGAAAGAGTTGTTATATTTGGTGCAGGAACTGGAAACCCTTACTTTACAACAGATACAACTGCTGCTTTACGTGCTGCTGAAATGGAAGCAGAAGTTATTTTGTTAGCTAAAAATGTTGATGCAGTATATGACAAGGATCCAAAAGTACATGCAGATGCTAAGAAATTTACAGAATTAAGCTATATGGAAGTTATACAAAAAGAATTAAAAGTTATGGATTCTACAGCTACATCTTTATGTATGGATAATAAGATTCCAATAAAGGTATTTGAGCTTACAACGGAGAATATAATAAGAGCAGTAAAAGGTGAAAATATAGGAACTACTGTAAAATAATGAAGAATGAAGGAGGAGTAAAATTATGAAACTAGAAATACATAAGCAGTTAGAAGAGAAAATGAATGGGACAATTGATGCTTTAAAGTTCGAATTTGGAACTATAAGAGCAGGAAGAGCCAATGCACAAATGTTAGACAAAATAAGAGTTGATTATTATGGAACTCCAACTCCAATAAATCAAATTGGTGCTATATCTGTACCAGAGCCAAGAATACTAATGATATCTCCTTGGGATAAATCTGCTATGCATGAAATAGAAAAAGCTATAGCTAACTCAGATTTAGGATTGAATCCATCTAATGATGGTGAAGTTATAAGACTTTCTGTACCAGCTTTAACAGAGGAAAGAAGAAAAGAATTAGCTAAAAAGGCCAGTAAAGCTTCAGAAGAATTTAAAGTTAGAATAAGAAATGAAAGAAGAGACGCCAATGAAAAAATTAAGAAAATGGAAAAAGGCGGAGAAATAACAGAAGATGAATTAAAGAAAGCACAAGATGAAGTTCAAAAAATGACTGATAAATTTATAAAAGAAATAGATACATTATTGGCTAAAAAAGAAAAGGATATAATGGAGGTATAATATTGAAAAAATATTATAACCTTTTAGGTCTTCATATAGATGAGGTAAAACAATATTTTGATGAACAAAATGTAGCTTATACCATAAAATCTATTGAAGGTAAAAAGGATAAAGATAAACTTGTAGTTCCTAGAGTTATAAAAATATCTGAGATAGGTGATAGTGTAGAACTAATAATCACATACTTTTCTGACTCCTTAATTTAAGGAGTCAGAACAATATTGGAGGCAAAATATGAATAACAACATCATGTATGACATAGACTTAAATAACATACCTACTCATATTGCTATTATAATGGATGGGAATGGAAGATGGGCAAAATCCAGATTTCTTCCAAGAACTGCAGGACATAAGGCTGGAGTAGAAACTATAAGAGATATAGTTAAAGAATGTTCAAATTTAGGTGTTAAGCACTTGACACTATATGCATTTTCAACAGAAAATTGGAAAAGACCAAAACTTGAAGTTGATACACTTATGAACTTATTATCTACATACTTAAGAAATGAAATAGCTGAACTGCATCAAAATAATGTAAAAGTAACAGCTATAGGAGAGATAAGTGCTTTACCAAAAACTTGTATAAGAGAATTAAATTCAGCTAAGGAAATGACAAAAGACAATACAGGAGTTAACTTAAATTTAGCATTGAACTATGGAAGTAGGGCAGATATAAAAAATGCTCTTATAGATATAGTAAAAAATTGTGAAAGTGGTAAAATAGATATAAACAATATTGATGAAGATATTATAAAAAACTATTTAAGCACAAAGTCTATACCAGATCCAGACTTGGTCATAAGAACAAGTGGTGAACAAAGATTGAGTAACTTTTTACTTTGGGAAGTTGCTTATTCTGAGTTTTACTTTACTGATATACATTGGCCTGATTTCAACAAAGAAGAATTACAAAAGGCTATATATTTATATCAAAAAAGAGATAGAAGATTTGGAGGACTTAAGTAAGGAGATTATTTTATGCTTACAAGAATTATTGCTTCACTAGCTCTGGTTCCATTATTTCTATTTGTTGTATATGGAGGGATTCCTCTTTATATAGCTGAGATGGCAATAGTTTATATTGCATTACATGAATTTTATAAAGCATTTAAAATAAAAGATATACATCCAATATTTATTATAGGGTATATATTTTCTATTTATTTAGCTGTAAAAAATATTTTTAACTTACCATTGGAATATACTTATGCAGTGCTTTTCATTTTATTTTTAGCAAGTATAATTTATATGTTGATGGGCAAAAGCAATGTTATAGATGTTTCGATTACATTTTTAGGAGTTTTTTATATAGGAGTATTTTTAGATTTTATAGTTATAACTATAAATAGCTTTGAAAGAGGGAATATCTATGTATGGCTTATATTTGTAATATCTTTTATGACAGATATATTTGCATATTTTAGTGGCTATTTACTTGGCAAACATAAGTTAATCCCTAAAGTGAGTCCTAAAAAGACTGTAGAAGGAGCTATTGGAGGAATAATAGGAAGTACACTTTGTTGTATTTTATTTGGGTATTTATTTGGTATTGATTTGCTTCAATTGGCTATAATAGGAAGCATAGGAAGTATAATAGCTCAATTAGGAGATTTATTTGCATCCTCAATAAAGAGATATGTAGGGATAAAGGATTATGGAAAGATAATACCTGGTCATGGGGGTATATTAGATAGATTCGATAGTGTTATATTAGTAGCGCCTTTTGTATATAATACTATTAAATTTTTTATTAGATAAAGATTGGTTGGTTTTAAAAAGGCAGTCTATAATTGCTAGTAATGAAAATAGCTATGTAACTTTTAAAAAGCAGAAGAATTCTGTGAGTATTTAGTTACATGGCTATTTTCATTTTTTTATAATTTAGAAAATATTGTAAAAAATCTTTTTTTATTTAATAATTTCGACATTTTTAAATATAGTATCTTTTTATAAGCTACATATCTGAATATAACTAATTTATTCTCAATTATAAATTTTATTTTTATGTATAATTAATAAGTCATAAGTATATTATTGATTTTATTTGATAAGTATGGGTATAATTTAAGTAATATATCAAAAAAAAGGAAAATATTTCCAAAATATGATAAAATAAATTCAAATAGTTAAATTCTCAATAAATAATATATTTTAATTGTTTATTGAAATATATTAGGTACTCCATCTTCAACATCATCAAGTTGATGATGTAAATTTAAAGTATACCAGTATAAAAATAGCTTTTGAATTAGGTAAGAATTTATTATATATATATAAATTTTCATAACTAGAAAATATGATTGGAATTAAAAAAATAATAGAAAAAAGTTTATTTCAAGAAGTTAAAGCAATTTAGGGGGGATGGATTAATAGGCATGTTAACTAATAATATTATAGACAAATTAACGAATTTAAATGGAAATTACAATTTGAGAATGATGCTTTCAAGTCTAGAAACACAGAAAAAGCCATATGGTATTATGTTTATTGGAATTGATGATTTCGAACAAATTAATAACTTATATTCTTATTCATTTGGAGATAGGGTTTTAAAAAAGTTTTCTAAATCTATTTTACCTTTTTTACCTGAAGATATAAGTTTATATAGATTAGATGGAAATGGTTTTGGAATTTTGTATCCAAATGGAGATTGTTATGAATTAACAAAACTCTTTAATAGGTTTCAAGATATCGCACAATGTATAAAACAGATTAATGGACATGCTATTTCATTTACTATATCAGGAAGTATTTGTTTTTATCCAAAAGATGGTATAGATTGTGATACACTATACCAAAATGCACGTGTTACATTTGAAAAAGCAAAAAAGCAAGGGAAAAAAACACTAATTGTCTATTCAAAAGATGAGTTGACTTTTTCGCAGTATTCTATACAGTTGATAGAGTATCTAAGAGAAAGTGTATTAAATAATTTTAAAGGATTTTATTTAAATTATCAACCACTTATTTTTAACAATAGTAAGAAACTATATGGATGCGAAGTATTGCTTCGTTGGAGAAATCCTAATTTTGAAATGAAACTTGGTCCAACTGAATTTATACCTTTTTTAGAATCTTCTGGGCTTATGGATACAGTTAGTCAATGGGTAATTAAAACAGCTTTAAAGCAATTAAAAGTATGGACAAAATATATGCCAAATTTCAATATGAATATAAATGTGTCATATCAGCAGCTTGAAGACCCTAGCTTCAAGTTTTTTATTTTAGACACTATAAAGCAAGAGGGTATATCTCCATCTCTGATTACATTGGAATTAACAGAAAATAATAACATAAAACAAATAGAAGAAATAAGGAGTTCTTTTGATTTTTTTCGAAGTCAAGGTATTAAGATTACATTCGACAGCTTTGGAGCAAAACATTCATCTTTAGAAATTTTTCGTGAACTAAGAGCTGATTCTTTAAAAATTAATCATACTCTTTTAAACCGTATTACATATGATGTAATAGACCAAAAAATCGTCTCTCAAATTATTAATCTATGTCATAGTATGAATATGTCCGTTTATGTGGAAGGAATTGAAAATAAAGAAACTTTAAAAATAATTGAACAGATGAGACCAGAAATATTGCAAGGATTTTATTATAATGAGCCTATAAACGCAGAGAAGTTTTATGAGCATTACTTTGAAAAGAATATTGAGAGCATTAATTATCAGGAAGATGTTATATCAAAAGAACTTTCTATAGAAAAAGAAAAAAGTATGGTATATTCTGCCTTTACTCCAACACATTCAATGAATATAAAAGAATTGGTTGATAATGCTTATGCAGGCATATTTCAAGTAGGAATGAACCCTGAATTTACTTTTCTTACATGTAATGAAGGCTATAGAAGGATGTTAGGTTATACCATTAAAGAGATGGAAGAAAAATTTAAAAATCAAGCATTAGGATTTGTGCATCCAGATGATATGGAATATGTGAATTATGAAATTAGAAGGCAACTTGGAATTAGCGATATAGTTACAATTGAATTTAGGGTAGTAAAATCTGATGGAACTCCTATATGGATACTTGGAACAGGCAATGTAGTAAAAGGTAAACAGGGTTCTAAAAGTTTAATTGTAGTCATAATAGAAAATGATAGGCTTAAGAAAAGGTCTTTAGAGATGGAAGAATCCTATTGGAAATACAGAAGAGTTTTAGATAATATTCCTGCTTGTGTAAAATGTATCCATTTTGATGAAAATTTTACTTTAGATTATATTTCTCCTAGCTTTATATCATTGATAGGTTATACAGAAAAAGAAATTAAAAGTAAGTTTGATGGAAAGTATATCAATTTAATTATAGAAGAAGATAGAAGAGTTGTACTTGGAGATATGATAAGCCAAGTTAATTCTGGAGATATAGTTACACTTCATTATCATGTTAGATGTAAAGATAATCGTTTGATTTCTTTAGAAACGATTTCTAGATTATGTGAAAATGATAAAGATGGCAAGAAGTACTTTTATTCAAGTATTGTGGATGTAACAGAGGCAACAGATGTAACTTCTGAAAAAAGTGATAAAAAATCTAATAGACTTGTTAATCGCTATCAAACAGCCTTAAAACAATGGGGAGATATATTATTTGAATATAGTTTTAAGGATGGTACAATAACATTTTCTGATAACTATTATAGTATATTTGAGATAGAACCAAGAGGAACAATTTCTGAACAATTATCAAATATTTATGAAGAAGACCATCAGATTTTACTTGACGCTTTAGAAAATGCACGTATTGGTAATAAGCCAGAAGCAATAGAGATACGTATACGTTCTAAAGATAACGTACATTTATGGTGTTCTATAGTATTTAATGAACCTGATAAGATTGGAGATGCTACTATATCGATACTAGGTAAAATAAGAAATATTGATGAAGAAAAGAGAGAGTATAATAAGTTAATTGAGCAATCTCAAAATGATTTAATGACAGGATTACTAAATAAAAGTACTACTGAGGAAAAGATAAGACACATGTTGCTATCAGTTGATGAAAATAAGAAATATGCATTATTTATGATTGATGTAGATAATTTTAAGGATGTTAATGATACTATGGGGCATGTATTTGGAGATAAAATCTTAATTGAGTTAGCGGAATGTCTAAAAAGTAATTTTAGGAAAACAGATATTGTTGGCCGTGTTGGAGGTGATGAATTTATAGCATTTATGGAGTATAATGGAGATAAAGAAAGCCTACAAAAAAAAGGTCATGATATATTAAAAAGATTAGATACCACGTTTACATATGATAAATTATGTTTTGAAGTAAGTGTAAGTATAGGTATTTCTAGATACCCAGAAGATGGGAAACAGTTTTACGAGTTGTATCATCGTGCAGATAGTGCATTGTATAGAGCAAAAGAAGAAGGTAAAAATACATATTGTATGTTTTCCATCTAAAAATAAAATCAATCAAACACATGTTACTACAAAGCTTTTGTAATCACCTTTACTAAGTGATTAGTTATTTGTAAGTTATATAGATACATTATAATAGAGGTAACTGAAAGTGCTTTTAATGAAATATCAGAGCCAGTTAATTCAATTTTAGAAAAGCTTACTTAAAGAAACCTTTAATTGAGAAAAAGTCTACAAGTATCATTTAGTACATTATTAAAATGTCACATCGTATAGATATGTATGTTGTATGTTAAGGAATTGAAACTAAGAAAGACTTAGATTTTTTAAAGACTATTAAATGTGATGTGGGACAAGAATTTTATTTTTCGAGACCAATAGAAGAAAAAGAATTTTTTAATAAATATGTGACTGAAAAATAATATAAATATTGTAAAAGTGTAATAAGAACATAACATGCTAGAAGAATTAAAAATTTGTAATTAAAATTAGCAATAGATAAAAAGTATTAGTAATGTAACTAATGCTTTTTCTTATTGGCTTTATTTAGATTAATAATCATAAGAATAAAATGTTCATATAATAATTGAGTTGATTTCAATTTGATTTTATTAATAATGTAATAATGTTATTTGTGTAATGTCCAGTATTCATAACCAAAGATACTCTTTCTTTTACAAAGTTGAACTGAGTTGTTTTTATTTGTCGAATCATACATGTTATTAGTAACTTTCATTTTTTTATTTTATTATTTACATTTATTTTAAGATAGTAATCGTTCCCAGAGCGAGAAGGATTTATTTCTTTATCAACAACTGTTACAAATTCAAACTCAGGTTTATCTAATGTTGCTATATAATTTAATGCTGGTGTTGTAGAAAAACTAAGAATAAATGTAGATAAGGTAATCAGTAATACTTTAAGTTTTGTTTCATGTCTTTTTTTGATAATTAATACTAAGGCATAAAAAATTAACAACACTATCATGTAAATAGCAGAAAAACTAAATCTTTCATTATTTGGTGTATTTAGGGTGTTTGTTGATAAAAGTAGAGTTAACATAGATAATGAACATGCTGTTAAAGGAAATGGTATATAATACTTTCTTGATTCTTTTGCTTTAGGTATTTCTAGTAGCATTTTAGGATATAGCCATAAATACATCATCCAACTGAATAGTAATATAAATATATAGATGGAAAATTAAATTTTCATAGGAGTAAGGAGAGCAATGATAGCAAGTATTGTTAGTAAATAACGAATAATACAAGTAACCTTTTTTTCTTTTTCTATGACAGCTAAAGTCCATCTATTTTTTATAAATTCATTTTCTCTTTTTTCACTCTGTTTCATTTAATAACCCTCTATTAATAGTATAGTTTTTTAATCCATTACTTTGTTTTATTTTAACATATTTATATAAAAAAGTAACATTGAAGTTTTTTATTTTTTGGAATGTTATGTTAACTTGGGATAATGATTATACAAATTTATAATCAGAAGAAATTACTTCTATCATTACTTAAAGTTAATAAATATAATTTTCTGTAAAGCTTTTTAATTAGATACAGATTATTTTAAAACATATTTTTGATAGGTGCTATTTATTGTTATATTAAAATGAATTTATTTATCAATATTGAAAGAACATGGTTTTAGCCAATTTTGAATAAATGATTATTTATCGAAAAAGATGAAAATTTTTCAAAATAGATAAAATATGATAAAATAGATTTTAGAAGAGGTGATAAAATGATTTCATACACTCCATTGTGGAAATTGCTAATTGATAGAAAAATAAGAAAGATGGAATTTGTAAATATATCAGGTATAAGTATTTCTGTTTTAGGTAGATTAGGAAATGATAAGTCTGTTTCTATGGATACAATGGAAAAGATATGTTTAGCACTAGACTGTAAAATAGAAGATGTTGTAGAAATAAAAAAGGATGTTTAATGATGCTAAAATATTTTAATAATATTGTAAAAAACATATAAAGAATAGGTAAGGTTTAATTTAATAGATAGAGTTTTATTGGATTAAAAATAAAAGTAACTATATGTGAATAAATTAAAATTAAAGAGTAATGCTATAATGTAAACTAAATATATTTTTCCAGTAATTATATGAAGTTTTTGTGAATAGTAAAAATAATTGTTTTAGTAGTGTTATAATGTCTTGGTAGGGTATATTTATTATTAGAAAGGATTATTATATGAAAAAAATATCAATTTTAGGTTCTACAGGCTCTATAGGTAAGCAAACCTTAGATGTAGTTAGAGAAAATAGAGACAAGTTTGAGGTAGTTGCAATATCAGCTAATAGCAGTATTGAATTACTACTTGAACAAATTGTAGAATTTAGACCTAAATATGTAACCGTTTTTGAGGAAAGCAAAGCATTAAAATTAAAAGAAATATTGCCACAAAATATAGAGATAGAAGTTTTAACAGGAATGGAAGGTTTAAAAATAATTTCATCACTAGATGAAATTGATGTACTTTTAACTGCTGTTGTGGGAATGATAGGATTGGTCCCAACACTTTGTGCTATAAAGAAGGGAATAGATATAGCATTAGCGAATAAAGAGACATTAGTAACTGCTGGAGAGCTTGTAATGGCAGAGGCAAAAAAATATAATGTAAATATTCTTCCCGTTGATAGTGAACATAGTGCTATATTTCAGTGTTTAAATGGAGAGAATAATAAAAATATAGAAAAAATAATACTTACAGCTTCTGGTGGTCCATTTAGAGGAAAGAAAAAAGAAGAACTTTTAAATATAACTAAAAATGAAGCTTTAAAGCATCCAAACTGGAGTATGGGAAGAAAAATAAGTATTGACTCTTCAACTCTTATGAATAAAGGACTAGAAGTAATAGAAGCTAAATGGCTATTTGGAGTAAAACAAGAAAATATAGATGTAGTAGTTCATCCACAAAGCATAATTCACTCAATGGTACAATATACAGATAGTTCTATAATTGCACAATTAGGATGTCCAGATATGAGGTTGCCTATACAATATGCTCTTACATATCCAGATAGAATGGAAAGTAATTTTGAAAGAATGAATTTTTCAAAATTTAGTACTTTAACCTTTGAAGAACCAGACTTAGAGACTTTTCCATGTTTAAAATTAGCTTATGAATGTCTAAAGATGGGTGGAACTTATTCTTCTGTTTTAAATTCTGCAAATGAAGTTTTGGTAAGTGAATTTTTAGAGGATAAAATTGGTTTCTATGACATACCATATTACATAGAGAAAACTTTAGAGGTTCATAAAAGCATAAGCAAACCAACGTTAGAACAAATTTTAGAAACAGATAGATGGAGTAGAGCTTATGTTGAAAATCTGATAAAAAAATAGGAAGGTGAATTTATGACTATAATAGCTGCATTAATACTATTTAGTATAATTGTATTAATACATGAATTAGGACATTTTATATTTGCAAAAAGAAGTGGGATTAAGGTAAATGAGTTTTCTATAGGTATGGGACCTAAGATATATAGTGTAAAAAAAGATACAGAGTATTCCATAAGAGCTCTTCCAATTGGTGGATATGTAAGTATGGAGGGTGAAGACGAAGAACAAATAAGTCCAAATTCTTTTGGAAATAAATCTATACTACAAAGATTTAGTACTATTGTAGCAGGACCAATATTTAATATAATACTGGCAGCAGTACTTTTAGTACCAGTGTTTTTGTATATAGGTTCTCCAACTACTACACTTGGAAAAATAATGCAAGATACTCCTGCACAAGCAGTAGGACTTCAAGTAGGAGATAAGATAAATAAAATAAATGGTAATTCTGTTAAGACTTGGGATGAAGTTGCAAATATTATAAATACTTCTTCTGGTGGAGAATTGAAGCTTAGTATAACTAGGGATGGAAATGATAAAGTTGTAAATGTAATTCCTAAAGATAACAATGGAAAGTATGAAATAGGAATTCAGCCACAAAGAGAAAAAGATTTCTTTGGTTCAATAGTAAATGCATGTAAAACTACTGTGGATATGACAAAACAGATGTTAACATTCTTAGGTCAAATGGTTACAGGACGTGTACCAGGAGGAATTGGTAATGCTGTTGCAGGACCAGTAGGTGTTATTGGTATGGTATCAGATGCAGCCCAAACAGGTCTTATAAATGTAGTCTATTTGGCAGCTGTCATAAGTTTAAATCTAGGTATAGTAAACTTATTACCAATACCAGCCCTTGATGGTTGGAGAATACTTATGTTATTATTAGAAGCTGTTAGAGGCGGTAAAAAACTTGACCCAAATAAAGAAGGTATGATAAATGTAGTTGGATTTGGAGCCTTAATGTTATTTATGCTTTTTATAACATATAAAGATATATTAAGGTTATTTCAATAATTTAACTTTATATAAAGTTTAAAAAAGCTATGTAGTTTTAAGTGAGAATAAATTAATTTTAAAAGGTTAAATTTATTCTTAGTTGTTTAACTATATAGCTTTTTAATTTATAATATATATGTAGTTTGTAGTATTTTTTAAGATATTGAATAATTTTAATATAAAATAATATATAGAGGTGAAATATGAGTTACAATAGAAGAAACACAAGAGAAGTTAGCGTTGGGAGTGTAAAAATAGGAGGAGAAAATCCTATAAGCATACAATCTATGACAAATACTGATACAAGAGATGCAGAGGCTACAATAGCTCAAATAAAAAGATTAGAAGAAGCTGGTTGTGATATAGTTAGAGTTGCTGTTCCTGATATGGAAGCAGCTAAAAATATAGGAAAGATAAAGTCTAATGTAAATATACCTGTTATTGCTGATATACATTTTGATTATAAGTTAGCACTTGAAGCTATAGAACAGGGTGTAGATGGTGTTAGAATAAATCCTGGTAATATTGGAAACATAGAAAGAGTTAGAATGGTTGTTGAGAAATGCAAGGAAAAAAATCTAAAAATTAGAATTGGTGTTAATGGGGGTTCTTTAGAAAAAGAACTTTTAAATAAATATGGTTCTGCAACTGCTGAAGCATTAGTTGAAAGTGCTATGGGACATATTAAGATTCTTGAAGATTTAGGTTTTTATAATATAGTTATTTCTCTAAAATCATCTGATATTTATAAAACTGTTGATGCATATGAATTAATATCAAAGAAAGTTGATTATCCTCTTCATATTGGAATTACTGAATCTGGAAGTGTTCATAAAGGAACAATAAAGTCTTCTATAGGTGTGGGAGCACTTCTTCTTAAAGGGATTGGAGATACTGTCAGAATATCTTTGACAGGTGACCCTGTTGAAGAGGTTGTTGTTGGTAAACAGATTTTAAGAAGTTTGGGTCTTTTAAATGACAAGATTAAAGTTATATCATGTCCTACATGTGGAAGATGTAATATAGATTTAATTAGTGTTGTAAATGAAGTTGAGGATAAAATTGGTAGTATGGAAAAAGATATTACTGTTGCAATTATGGGGTGTGCTGTAAACGGACCTGGAGAGGCTAGAGAAGCGGATATAGGCATTGCTGGTGGTAAGGGTGAAGGTCTTTTATTTAAAAAGGGTGAAATTGTAAGAATGATTAATGGTGATAAATTGGTTGATGAGTTACTGGAGGAAATTGATAGGTTATAGTAACAATCAATAAATATAAAATAGCTAGATATTCAATACATTTGGAAGAAATTTTATTCATGGTATTTAATTATCTAGCTATTTTTAATTAAGTAAATTTGAAAAGATATAAGAAATCTATATTCTAATTCAATCATATAAGTGAGTATCAAAATCTATTCTGTATTTATTATAATAAAATTATATTTGCTAAAATGAAAATTACAATAGTAGTACTGCAATATAATTACTATTATTGTAGTATTTAGTTACTAAAACTATTGATGTATTATGTTAATATAAATAGTAATACATTTTAGAACCTATTTAAGAATATATACTATAATTCTTCCTTGTATCATAAGTATACATGTAGTAAATACTTAGAAATAGTTTGTTTTTTAATAATGAACTTATAAAAAATAAACTATTAAATAGTAGAAAAATAGATAAAAATAGCAATTTTTTATCTATTTTTCCATTCTCTATAAATACTCTTAATTATATGGATATAATTCATAATAAGTTAGCAATAAATCAACCATTTTACCATAACTTTGGGTTCCTTCAGCAATTCCATTAGCTTTTAAATAAGAATTATTAAACCCATTGGAAATTTTATCGATTTTACCTTCATATCTTTGCCAAAATTCACTCTCATTTTTTAAATCCCTACGAACAGACTCTGAAATACCAGCAGAAATATCAGCATATGCCTTATAGTCAACTTTGCTTAAAGCAGAAGCAGTATAATTTAAGGCCAAAATATAGCCAGAATAATTAAAATCAATATCAGGATGTTTTATTGAAGTAAGATAACCTATAAAGTTAGCTTCATCTTCACTAGCAAATCCTCTCTGATGTGCCATTTCATGACCAACTGTACAAGGAATATATAAGTCAGGGATTGCAATATTAATATTTGCCTCACCTGTAAAGGGAAAGTATATACCAGTTATTCCTGTATAACACATAAGATGTGATGAAATAACATACTTTGGCTTAGAGTAACTACCACTAGCACTAGGTAAAATATATGAAATTTTATCATATCCTAATTGAGCTCTATTTATGACACCTTTATAATCTGTATTAGATTTTACGACACCATTTTTATCTTGTAGTGTAAGTTTTCTAGTTTCATTTGCTTTAGCTACCAAAAATTTATATAACTCAGAAAGTTCTTTAGTACTATGTTGCTTTGATTGGACAGAACTGTTGTTTTTTAAATTGTATTGGTTGATAAGGGTGTTCTCGAGTGGAACTCTATTGTAGTTTATACCCCAAAGTACTACAAAAAGAAAATAAACTATTGATAAAATGGATAATATATTTAAAATAGAATTCTTTAAAAATGTCTTTAAATTTCTATTCTTTTTAAAAATTGTAAATACAATAGAACATAAAAATAAAAAAATAGATATAACTATTATGTACATTGTAATTTCGTAGATAGAAAATGGAAATATTCCTGAAACTTTACTTAATAGCTGTATAACTTTTTTATCTATGGCTTGAGAATAATATTTTTCAACAATATGTGGAATTTTACTTGCTATGAAATTTAAAAACAAAGCAATAGGAAAAAGGATTAAAGAAAAATATTTTATTTTTTTACTCATATTTCACCTCGCAGACTTTAATTTATATAAATATATTATATATCAATTAAAGTTAGATTGTAAAATAGGTATAGTTATTTATATTTATGACTTTATACTAAATAAATGATAAGTTATAATATTCATATGAATAAACAATTTATGTATAACTAATAATAATTAAAAATAACAATTGTATAAGGAGTAAAAAATATTATGATAATAAGGCTTACTAAAGATAATTTTAATTTTAGATTTAAACAATATGAAGGGATGTTTTTTCATGCTGAAGTAAACGAAGGAGAAGAATCAATTAAATACAAAATAACTAAAGATAAAGATGGCACTGAACTAAAAGAGTTTGGAAGTACACATATAAAGGATAATATGATATATATACCTCAAATAGAAGCATACATAGATTTAAACAGTATAAAATAAAGATTGTAGGTATTAATTTAAAAAGAGGGTTATGTTTAGGGGGGAATACAGTATGAGTAAAGCATTAGACATAGTAATAAGACCAGTAAGAAGGGAAGACGCACAATCGATTAATGAAATGAGAAGAGCATATAATGTTATGAGAAATACACTAGCATTAATGAGTGATAGGCTGGATAGAACTATAGCTATGCTAGATTCTCTAGGTGAAAATGATTATATGTTTGTGGCTGAAATTAATAATGATGGAGAAAAAAATGTAATAGGTTTTGCTGGTTTACATGTGAATCCATCTCCAAGATTAAGACATAGTGCAGAACTAGGAATAACTGTTGATGAAAAGTATCATGGTATAGGAGTAGGTCAAAAGCTTATGGAACAACTTTTAGACATAGCAGACAATTGGATTAAGTTGATGAGAGTAGGGTTAGAAGTAATTGTAGACAATGAAAAGGGATTAAACTTATACAAAAAACTGGGATTTGAAATAGAAGGAACTAAAAAATATGCTGTAATTAGAGATGGAAAATTTGAAGATGTTTATATCATGGGAAGATATAATAAAGATTTAATTTAACTCATTCCAATAAAAATAGAGAAGTAGAATAGATTATCTATTAATAAAGAATTTTCATTAAAGATAATTTAATATTACTTCTCTATTATATTTTAAAAACTTTATTATCGAAAATTTATAAAAACATTCTATATACAAATAGAATTATTAGCAATATCAAAGCTACCTTAAAAGCTAGACTAGCAACAGTTTTTATAATTTTTACAGAAACGCCTATAGCAACTATAGCAAATACTATTTTAAAGAGTAAATCTATATCCATATTTAAGCCTCCTATTCTATCATACATATAGATATTATTGACAAATATCTAGGAAAAAATTCCATCAATACACTATAATAAATTGTTTATATTTGTAATTTATTGAGTCTATTATTATATAATACATAAAAGAATAAATCAAGATAGTAAAAAAATACTTATAAAAGGTATTGATATAACTGAAAATAATGTCGTAAAAAATACACATTGTGAGGCTAGTGTTACATTAGAATCATATTGATTAGCAAATATAGCAGTATTTGCAGCAGCAGGCATAGAAGAAATTACTACTGGTATAGCTAAAATCATTTTATCATTAACCCACCCTTTTAGAATAAAGTATATAATCACAGGAAGTACTAATAATCTTACAATAGTAACTAGATATAATCTTTTATTTACAAAACAATCTATTGCTGAAGAATTAGCAAGCAAACTACCAATAATAATCATAGATATTGGTGTAGTCATATCTCCTAACATCTTAAGTGGATCATTTATAAACTGAGGTAATCTAAGACCTGTTATAAATAAAAATAAACCAATAACTACTGCTATTGTAGCAGGGCTTATAAGTGATTTCATTGAAAATCCTCTAGTGGTACTACCTTTAGATAACAAGTAAATTCCCAAAGTAAAAGAAAACAAGTTAAATGGTAGATTAAAAATAGCGGTGTAGAATATAGCTTCATGGCCTAGAACTGCTTCAATTACAGGATAACCCATGAAAGCTACATTTGAAAAAACAACTATATACTGATATATCCCCAGGTCTTTTGTATCTTCACATTTTAAAATGTATTTTAACAAAAAAGCAATTATAATAGAAACTATATACATAACTAAGGATATAAATAATAATAGTAGTATTTTTTGTATCATTTTATTATCAAAGTTAATCTGCATAGAACTAATTATCATAGATGGTAAAAAAATAGTCATTGTCAAATTTGAAAGTTTAGATGTACAGTGTTCATCTAATAAGTTGAATTTTCTGACAAAGTATCCTACTAAAATAATTATAAATAAAACTGCAACTTGAACAAAAATATTGCTGAAATTCATAAAATGTCCCCCCTATATATACATTATATACCAACTCAATAATAAAATCTAATGATTATAAAATTTAAAATTCAATATTACAATATAGTGACAAAAGGTAAAAATTCAATATTATAGCATTAATTATGGTTTATAATGTATAATAATGTTTGAGAGAATATATTTTATAAAATGGGTAGGTAGCGAATAATGAAAAACACAAAATTTTCTATAAGAAAAATAAAAAATATATCTAGTGACCCCAAAGTTATACATACTAAGGGAGCTCTTTTTGAAAAAATGGGAAAGACAGAAAGTGCAATAGAATTATATAAAAGTGCAGCATTAGATAATTATGTAAAATCTCAATATACTTTGGGAAATATATATGAAAATAAAAAGCAATTTAAAGAAGCAGAAAAATGGTATTCAATGGCATATAAGAATGGAAGTGAAGATGCTGCATTTGATTTGGGTAATATGTATTATAGATTAGATGGATATGAGTATGCTATATACTGGTATGAGAAAATAGCTACTATAGGATATTTACAAGCACAAAATAATTTAGGTGTATGCCATTTTAAAATGAAAGATTTTATAAGATGCGAAAAGTGGTTAAAAGAAGCAGCAGATAATAATCTAGGTAAGGCTTGTTTTAATCTAGGAGTATTGTATACATTTTTAGAAAAAGAAGATGAGGCATATGAATATTATAAAAAAGGTTCTGTACTTTTAGATGATGATGCGAAGTATAATCTAGCAATACTAAATGGAAAGAAGAAGGACAATAAATCTACAGTAAGTCTATATAAGCAATTGTATAAGTCTGGTCATATGAAAGGTTGTTTTAACTTGGGTATGATTATGGAAATCAATGATAATTTGGAAGAAGCAGAGAGATATTATAAAAAGAGCGCAGATAGAGAAGATGTAAAATCTGAGTATAGACTTGCATATGTATATGATAGAAAAGAAGAATTAGGAGACGCAATTTATTATTATGAAAAAGCAATAGAAAAAAATCACACACTTTCTAAATATAGACTTGCAAATTTATATAATAGAGAGAATGAGATAGAAAAAGCAAAGACTTATTATAAAATGGCAGCAGAAGATGATATAACAGAAGCTAAAAACAATCTAGCAGGTATATATTTTGAAGAAAAAGATTATGAAAATGCTATAAAGTACTATGAAGATGCTATAGCTGTTGGATGTAAAAGTTCTCTTGAGAATCTTGGAGACTTATATTATCAAAATCAAGATATAGAAAAAGCAGTTTCATATTATTCTAGAATTCCAAATAATGTATCGTGTCAAATAAAATTAGGGAATATATATGAAGATTTAAATAACATAGAAGAAGCTATAAGTTGGTATAAAAAAGCATCTGAAAATGGAGATACCAAATCTAGCTATAGATTGGGATGTATATATGAGAATTTAGGAAATACAAAAAATGCTAGAAAGTATTTTGAGATGGCAAGTAGTAAAAATCATATGAATGCGCGTATACATTTAGGTAGAATTTATTTTAGAGAAGGAAAACTAGAAGAATCTAAAATGATGCTTGACACACCTGCTAATGAAAATAATATATATGCTCAACACATGGTAGGACTTATTTATGATATGTTTTACAAAGATTATGTTAATTCCAAATACTGGTATGAGAAGGCTAGAGCACAAGGTTGTGTTGAATCAATATATAATTTAGGGCAAATTTATTTAAAATTAAATGATGATGCAGAAGCTGAAAAATATTATAAAGAAGGTATTAAATTTGGGAGTAAGAAGTGTGAATATATGCTTGCAGGACTTTACTACAAAAAAAGTTTAGATATGTATATTTCTCTAGCAGATGAAGAATATGATAACTGTGGAGAAATAGTAGAAGATTTCCCTAAACTAAATATAAACTTTGATGAAATATTAATTCCACCATTTAAATTACAGGAAGAAATACTTGATGAAGAAGAGTATGTTCCAATTTATATATTGAACATAAAAGAAAGTTTAGACTCAATGTTGGAAGGTCTTGAAACTGAAATGAGTATAGATGAAGAATATGATAATTAAAAAACCTGATAAAAAGAGTATTTTTAAACTAAATAAAAGCCATTGGAGTAAATGTAAATTAATTAACTCTAATGGCTTTTTCTTATTAATATTTTATAATAGCTTGTTTCTTGACATAAAAAATGTAATTATTATGCATATTATAGAAGTAATGAGCATAATTATCCAAAATCCATTTGGGTTATCAGAAAATGGCATATTGATAACATTCATACCAAAGAATCCTGATATTATTGTAGGTATTGAGAAAATTAGTGTAACTACTGTTAAAAATTGCATAACATTATTTTGATTATTACTTATAATTGCACTGAAAGCATCCATAATTCTACTCAATATATCTCCATAGATTTTAGCCATATCAAGAGCCTGTCTATTTTCGACTATAACATCTTCTAAGAGGTCTTCATCATCTGGATATTTCTTTATACCAGCAGTTCTAACCATCTTGTTTAAGACCAATTCATTGGACTTTAAAGAGGTAGAGAAGTATACCAAAGACTTTTCTAATTCCAATAGTTGTACTAGTTCTTTATTTTTCATAGATTTGTAAATTTCTCGCTCTATTATGATTGTCATTTTATTTATTTTTCTTAAGTAATGCAAGTAATAAGCTGCATTTTTATGAAGAATTTGAAGCAAGAAGCGAGTTTTTTTAAATGTAAAAAAATCTTTAATATGACCAACTATAAAGTCATTTAAAATCTTAGTTTGTGCATTACAAACTGTTATAATAGCTTCTTGAGTTATTATAATACCTAAGGGTATTGTAGTATAATGAGAAGAATTAGAGTCACTTTCGTCTACTGGTATATCTATAAGTATAAGAGTATGATTGTCTTCAACATCTATTCTTGAGCGCTCTTCTTCATCTAGTGCAGATTCTATGCTTTCTACATCTATATTTAATAAATTAGAAATTTCGTTGATTTCACTATGATTAGGTTCAACAAGATTTATCCAACAGCCATCTTCAAAAAAACTAAGTTTCTCTAATTTTGAATCTATAGTTTTGTAATATCTTATCATGGCAACACATCCTTTATTCAGTTTTATATAAATCTCATCATTTAATAGTATCTATTAATTAACTAATTTATATAACTGAATATCTGTATTAGTTTTAAAGTTAGATATTATTAAGTGATGAAATTGTAAAAAATTCTCTCCGCAACGGACTAGTATCCATTGCTCATCACTCTCCTTATTTATTATTTTATACATGCCTATATACAAAAGAAGTATTTTAAGCACTCTTTAATATAATACCTTTTCCAGGTATATAAATCAAGTTTTGATTTAGTCAAATGATATTTTTGCCATAATTTACATGTAAAACATAACAGTCATATTTAACTTAGATAAAGTATATATATACTCTGAGTGAAAATATTAAATATATTAGAAAATGAATAGGTATCTATATCCTTACTCCTTTATAATATGTTTAATAAAAAATACTTTGTTTTTCAAAGTAAATTCTAGTAATAATTTATGATGAAAATAAAAGTATTATCAATATAATAGAATGAGAGGTTATTAGAGGTATGAGTGAATTTAAAGAGATTATGTCAGAAGAAATTAAAAGTAATCCATTTAAGTTGATAGGTAAAGACTGGACATTGATAACAGCTGAAAAAGAAGGTAAAGTAAATACAATGACTGCTAGTTGGGGTGGACTTGGAGTTATGTGGGGAAAAAATGTTGCTTTTGTAGTAATAAGACCACAACGTTATACTAAAGAATTTATAGATAATACAGATACATTTTCTCTTACTTTTTTTGATGAAGATTTTCGTGAAGAACTTTCTTATTGTGGTAAAGTATCTGGTAGGGGAGAGGATAAAATATCTAAAATAGGATTTAATATAGAATATTTGAATGATACACCTTATTTTAAAGAGGCAAAGTTGGCTATTATATGTAAAAAAATGCACTGCCAAAAAATTGACCCACAATGTTTTATTGATGAAGAGATAGATGGAAGATGGTATCCACAAAAAGATTATCACACTCTATATGTAGCTGAGATAACAAATGTACTTGTAAAAGAAGATTAAATAATATGCAATGATAGGGTTATATCAGTAAGCAGTATTATAGAAAGCAAAGAAAATTTAATTATGATATATAAGTGATTGAGTTTTTATACATGAAATTTTCTACAATTGATTGGAAAATAAATTAAGTAAGAGCAAGTGAAATTTTGAAATATACTATTAATAATGGTGTAAATTATATTTATATAGTATCTTAATAAAAATAAAGATGAGAATATAAATAAGCTAAGGATATAAATATGTTAATATAGATTGATTAGTAACATATTTAAAAATCCTTAGCTTAATAAAAATTTAATTTGTAAATTTTCAAATTATAATTCAGAAATTAATTCATTGATAACATCTTCAACAGAACTTAACTTATCAATTTTATACGCATTATTGCCACAGAATAAAAGTGAATTTTCCACATCTCCTTTAACAGCATTAATTAATGCTTGAGAAATACAGTATGGTGTTTCTTTTGGATTGCAAGGAATCAAACAGTTGTAACATTTTTTTATCTCTGGACGATTAGTTTTAACATCTTCTATAAATTTATTTCTTATAGCACGTCCAGGAAGACCTACAGGGCTTTTAACTATGTGTACATCTTCTTCTGTAGCATTTATATACGCCATTTTAAAGTTTTCATGTGCATCACACTCATAAGTAGCAACAAATCTCGTACCAACTTGTACACCACTTGCTCCCATATCAATATATTTTTTTACATCACTACTAGAAGTTATGCCACCAGCAGCAACAACTGGAATGTTCTTGCCAAATTTTTCTCCATAATTATTTGCAACTTTTAATATCTCAACAAATTCTTTATCATAGTCTATAGAATCTATGTTATCAAGCTCCTCATTAGAGTATCCAAGATGACCACCAGCTTTTGGACCTTCAACAACTATTAAGTCAGCAGTAGTTTTCTCTTTTCTATCCCACATTTTTAAGATTACACTAGCAGCTTTTGCAGTAGAAACTATAGGTGCTATTTTTACATTACTTCCTTTTACTAAAGATGGTAGTTTATTAGGAAGTCCAGCCCCTGATATTATAAGGTCTACACCAGCTTTAACAGCTTCTTTTACATATGTTTCATATTCTTTCATAGCGACCATGAAATTAATGCCAATAATGCCACCATTTGAAATTTCTTTTGCTCTGGAAATATGTTTTTTTATAGCTCTTAAATTTGCATTTATAGTGTTAGTCTCAAAATCTTCCTCATCATAACCAATTTGAACTCCAGAAACTACACCAACACCACCAAGCTTAGCAACAGCACCAGCAAGTGATGATCTAGATATACCAACGCCCATTCCACCTTGAATTATAGGAACTTTTGCAACTAAATCTCCAATTATTAACTCTTTTATGATAATCCCTCCTCAATGTAAACATGTTTAAAGAACTAGATTATAATACTTAATATTATTACCTAGTCCTAATTATTATACTACAAATTATAATAAAAGAGTAGTTATATTTTATATGTGAGACAATAATTATAGAATATTTAAAACTGCTCCTTTAGAATCACAACACAACTCTTTTATTTCCCAATTAGATTTTAAGTTTGATAGATAATCTCTCATATTATGCACGAAATTATCATCATTTTCTTTTATTAAAGCCATTATAGTAGGCCCAGCTCCACTTAAGAATACGCCAATACTATTTAATTGTTCAGATTTTTTAACAATATCACTGTAGTTTTCAATTAAAGTACCCCTATAATCTTGATGCAATTTATCTTGACAAGCTACTTTAAGAAGCTCAAAGTTTTTGTTTAACAGTGCAGACACAAGTAAAGCGACTCTACTAACATTAAACACTCCATCAGAATATGGTATTTCTTTTGGTAAAACACCTCTAGCTTTTTCAGTTGACAGTTTGAAATTAGGTATCATTGCACAAAATTTGAGTTCATTAGGGATTTCTATAATATCGTAGTGTATATTGTCATTATCAGTAACAGAAACAACCATATTACCTAAAATAGCAGGAGCAACATTATCTGGATGTCCCTCTATTTCTGAAGCTATATTTAACAACTGGCATTTATCTAAATTAGCATTTGATAGAGCATTTGCAGCTATAACGCCAGCAACTATACAAGAGGCACTACTACCAAGACCTCTACATATAGGGACATCACTTTGGATTTTTATTTTGATACCAGTAGGTATTTTAGCTGGCTTAACTCTATCAAAGAAGTATTTCATAGATGTATAAACTAAATTATTTTCATTTTTGTAGGCATCTTCGCAACCTTCTATTTCAAGACCATTTTCAATTTCTTCAACATAAAATTTATTATATATATTTAAAGCAATTCCAAGACAATCAAATCCTGGACCTATATTTGCACTTGTTGCAGGAACTATAATTTCTAACATAATAATCACCTATACCTTTAAGAATTTTTCTATAGCTATTTTTAATTCATCCTTTTCATAAATATCTTTATGTAGTATTTCTGCATTTTGAAGATTTCTAATAGGTTTTGGTATATCTACCTTAGCAATATTTGATAATCTATCTATTATGGCAAAATCATCAAGATTTCCAAAATTGGAGTCTATAGATTTTAAAACATCTTCAGAAAACTTAAATGGGCTTGCAGTACTTACAACAACAGTTTTTGTATCATCAGAAGTTTCTTTTTTGTATTTTTCATAACAATTATATGCAACAGCAGTATGAGTATCGATTAAATAATTGTAATTTTTAAAAATATTATTTATCGTGTTTTTAACTTCTTCCTCATTAGAATATTCACCATAGAATGAAGCCAGATTCTTTTTCATATCTTCATTTATTTTATAAACTCCATCTTCACTAAGATTAGATAGAAGTCTGCTTACAGTTTCAGTATTTCTATTTGATATTTCAAATAATAATCTTTCTAAATTACTTGAAATTAATATATCCATAGAAGGTGAAGAAGTCAATTTCAATGCTCTATTTTTATCATATATACCAGTTTTAAAGAAGTCATAAAGTACATTGTTGTCATTTGATGCACATATCAATTTATTTATTGGAAGTCCCATTTGTTTAGCATAATATCCAGCTAAAATATTACCAAAGTTACCAGTTGGGACTACAAAATTTATTTTGTCATTTAACTTTATTTCATCACTATCTACCAATTTCATATATGAATAAAAATAGTATGCAACTTGAGGAAGAAGTCTTCCTATGTTAATTGAATTAGCAGAAGATAAGATATAATTACTATCTAATAGTTTTTCATTAAATTCCTTATTAGAGAAAATTTTCTTTACACCAGATTGTGCATCGTCAAAATTTCCTTTTATACCAACTACATATGTATTTTTTCCAGTTTGAGTCTTCATCTGAAGTTTTTGCACTGCACTTACACCATCTTCTGGAAAGAATACAATTATTTTTATCTTGTCTATATCTTTAAAACCTTCAAGTGCTGCTTTTCCTGTATCTCCAGATGTAGCAGTAAGAATTACAACATCTTTTTCTAAATTATCTTTTTTAATAGATGTTTTAAGAAGGTGAGGCATTATAGTAAGTGCCATATCCTTAAATGCTAAAGTTGGACCATGATATAATTCTAAGAAATAAGCATCATTTACTTTATTTAATGGAGCTATACTAGTGCAATCAAATTTTTCGTCATATGCATTTGTTATACAATCTTTAATCTCAGATTCAGTAAAATCGCATAAAAATTTACTAAGTACAAAAAATGCTATTTGGGAATACGTTAAATTTACTAAATCTATAAGTTCATTTTTTACATTTGGAAATTCACTTGGAACATAAAGACCACCATCGTTTGAAATTCCTTTTATTATTGCTTGTGATGCAGTTACTTTTTCTTTGGTGCCTCTTGTACTTGAATAATACATTTCTATAATCCTCCATATATTTTAAATTTTTAATTAGCTAATTAAACTAGATACAGAATATTTTAAAAACTGAATTTAGGTAATAAAAAAAGACCCTCATCCCTAAAAAAGGGACGAGAATCTGTTTCCCGCGGTTCCACCCAAATTGATTTTAAAAAATCCACTTGATACTTTAACGTAAGTAGTAAAACGTCTATTCTTACTAAAATCATAAGATAACTTCAGATAGAAGCTCATAGGTAGTTTTCAATCTTTCTAGTTAAAGAAACTTTTCAGCTAATAGTTTCCTTCTCTGGTAACCGATTCAGATTTACTCTTCCTAATCAAAGCCTTTCAATATTCTTAATATTATTAATTATTCTAGAATATAAAACAGACAAAGTCAAGTATTAATATAAAAATTTGGAAAAAATATTTTTTGAAATGTAAAAAAACTGTAATCAAATTGACTTATATACAGAATATTTTTTTAACCTTTTTAAATCTATAAAAACTTGAATTTTCATAGAAATGAAGTGGATTTTAATAAAAATTAATTAGAAGATAAGAGTTACATATCTGTAATATTAAAATTTTATGTTACACCATATTACAAAAAAAGTTTACAAAACTTTAATTTGAAAAATGTAATTATATGGTATATCATATAAATATAGATAAATAGCGTTAATATTTAAACGATTAATTGTACTTGAATTAATAAAAGTATATAATTTTTAATTTGAAAAAAAATACTATTGTAAAATTACAAATATGTTCAAATTAAATTCACAAGTATTTCACATAATAAGAGTATACTGTAAACAAAAGGAGGTATTAAATATGGGAATAGTACTTATAACAGCAGCATTAGTTTTGGTTATGTATGGACTTTCAATTCTATCATATATATCAGAAAGCAATATATTAGAAGACACTGTAAATGATAACCAATAAGGTTTTAAATTATATAAATAAGTAGAACTGTAAGTAAAAATTACTTTTTATTTACAGTTTTTTTATATATTTATTAAATAAAGTTAACATATAAATAAATAAAGTTAAAATGTAAAAAATAATACTTTATTTATAGCTATCAGTTTTTAAATTAATCCTTTCTATAAACTAACAAAAATAATGTTTTGTTTATAGTATATATGGATAATAATAGTAAAGTATAAGAATAATGAGAATAATATATAAGAAATAATAATATAAAGAGAGGTAAATTGTCATGGTAGATATTATTGTAATTGGTGCTGGACCAGCAGGTTTAACTTCAGCAATTTATGCTATGAGAGCTGGTTTAAGTGTAACAGTCTTTGAAAAAAGTATTTATGGAGGTCAAGTTGCAAGTACATCTGAGGTAGAAAATTATCCAGCAGTTCAAAAAATTTCTGGTATAGAGTTTTCTACTAACATATATAATCAAGCAGTCGATCAGGGTGTTGATATTCAGTTTGATGAAGTAGAAAGGATAAGTTTAGAAGGTAAAGTAAAAATTGTTAAAACAGCATCAGGAGAACATAAAGCAAAGGCTGTTATCCTTGCAAATGGAGTCGAAAGACGTAAATTAGGATGTGTTGGAGAAAAAGAGTTTACAGGTAAAGGAGTATCTTATTGTGCAACATGTGATGGAGCCTTTTTTAAGAATAAAGAAGTTGCAATAGTTGGTGGAGGAAATACTGCATTAGAAGATGCTTTATTTTTAGCTAATAATTGTACAAAAGTGTACTTAATTCACAGAAGAGATGATTTTAGAGGTGAAGAAGTATTAGAAAAGTCAGTAAAGGCAAGAAAAAATATTGAGATACTTTATAGTCATGGTGTAGAAAAAATAGAAGGTGAAAAGACAGTATCAAGAATAGAAGTAAAAGACTTAAAAACTGAGGAGAAAAGAACTATAGATGTAAGTGGTATTTTCATTGCTATAGGACTTAAACCTAACAATAAAATGTTTGAAAATGTACTTGAGTTAGATGAAGGTGGGTATATAGTTTCAGATGAGTCTTGCACAACATCAGTTGAAGGTGTATATGTAGCAGGAGATAATAGAACGAAGTTTTTACGTCAAATAATAACAGCAGCTTCAGATGGTGCTATCGCAGCTGTTCAAGCAGCTAATTATATAAATGTTGAATAAATATAACTCTTAAATAAAAATAGCCATATAACACTATAAAGAAAATATATCTTTAAGTATTATATGGCTATTTAGTAAATAGATATTAGAATTTATTTACCTTGTCTAGACTTATTATATCTTAATCTATCATGTTCATTTAATAATCTTTTTCTAAGTCTTATAGAATCTGGTGTGATTTCAACTAATTCATCATCTTCTATAAATTCTAATGCTTCCTCAAGAGTGAATATTCTAGGAGGTGATAATTTTATAGCATCATCTGAACCAGAAGCACGTACGTTACTCATTTTCTTGTTTTTACAAGGATTAACTACCATGTCATCTTTTCTAGAATTCATACCAATTATCATGCCTTCATAAACTTCTACACCAGGGTCTACAAACATCGTAGCTCTATCACTTAAAGCATTAAGAGAATATCCCATAGTAACACCAGGCCCTTGTGCTATTAAGACACCATTTCCTCTTGAAGGTATTTCACCCTTAAATTCTTCAAATTTTTCAAATGAACGAACTAGAGTACCTTCTCCACGAGTAGCATTTATAAACTCACTTCTATATCCTAAAAGACCACGAGTAGGAGCTAAGAATTCTATTTTTACATAGTCTCCTTCTATTGACATAGACTCCATCATACCTTTTCTCATGTTCAATTCATTTATAATAGTACCTGAATAAACTTCTGGACAGTTTACAATAACTCTTTCTACTGGTTCCATTAATTTTCCATCTTCTTTATGCATTAAAACTTCAGGCTTAGAAACACCAACTTCATAACCTTCACGTCTCATATTTTCAAGAAGTATAGATAAATGAAGTTCTCCACGTCCAGAAACTTTATATCCATCAGTAGTATCAAGAGGTTCAACTTTAAGTCCTACATTTACTTCAAGTTCTTTTTCAAGTCTGTCTTTTAAATGTCTAGTTGTAACGAATTTACCACTTTTTCCAACAAATGGAGAATCATTTACTAAGAAGTTCATAGAAAGAGTAGGCTCTTCTATTTTTATCATTTCCATAGGAAGTGGATTATCTAAATCACATAGAGTTTCTCCTATAGATATATCAGGAATACCAGATATAACAACTATTTCTCCACTAGTAGCTTCATTCACTTCAACTTGTTTTAAACCTTCATATACAGAAAGTCTTGATACTTTTCCTCTAGATACAACAGAACCTTCTCTACAAATAGCAACTTGTTCATTGCTTTTAAGTGTTCCTTTATAGATTCTACCTATACCAAGTCTACCTACATAATCATCATATGCAAGAGCTGATATTTGGAATTGTAGAGATTCATTGTCGTAATCAGGATAAGCTTCAACATGATTTACAATAGTTTTAAATAGTGGAGATAGGTCTTCACTGTCATCATCCATTTCAAGTTTAGCTATCCCTTGTTTAGCTATTCCATATATTATAGGGAACTCACATTGTTCGTCTGTTGCATTTAAGTCTACAAATAAATCGAAAACTTCATTAACTACTTCTTCCGCTCTTTGGTCTTTTTTATCAATTTTATTGATAAATAGTATTGGTTTTAAACCGAACTCTAAAGATTTTTGTAAAACAAATCTAGTTTGAGGCATTGGGCCTTCGCTTGCATCAACTAGTAAAATAACTGTGTCAACAGTTTTCATAACACGTTCAACTTCAGAAGAAAAGTCGCTATGTCCTGGTGTATCAACTATATTTATTTTATAGTCTTGATAGTTTATTGCACAGTTTTTTGAATATATAGTTATGCCTCTTTCTTTCTCAAGGTCGTTACTGTCCATAACGCAGTCTTTAACTACTTCATTTTCTCTAAAAACACCACTTTGAGAAAGGAACGCATCAACTAGTGTTGATTTTCCTGCATCAACGTGGGCAATAACTGCGATATTTATAATTTTATGTTTTTGTGACATTTTTGTTGCTCCCTTCGATTAAAATAACTTATTAATTATATCACAATATATTATTAGGTACAAGGAAAAATAGATTAAAATGCATTAATATAATTTAAATTAGGTAAAAATGTTGATTTCAAATATATAAATTTATTTTGTTTAAAAAAAATTTTTAGACAAATAATAAATTTATAAATGAACATACTAATTTAAAAGTAGAGGATGATATATATTGGAAGTAACTAAAATAATCATTAAATATTTTACAAGTGAAAGTGATACTTTCATAAAAGAGGAAGTAGATAATTTTGAAGAACTTTTAAGATGTTCTAAAAAGTTTATTGAGGGTAAAAAAATAGAAGAAGATGTTTTATATATAAAATCTAAAGAAAACTACAAAGTAAATGTAGTTAAGTTTATAGAAGTTAAAGAGTTGGAGATAGTAAGAAAACAGCAAATACCCCCATACATGTAATAATAGAATTACTATAAAATGGAATGCATGGAAATAATTTATTGTAAAAAAAAAATTACAAAGCTTATATTTGGGTATAACTGTATTAATTAGACATTAATTAGGAGGAACTTAAATATGATAAGAGTATGCCCAAACTGTTCAAATGTGGATGTAAATAAGCTAAAAACTTTAGTTGGAGAAGAAAATGTGAAGACTGGTTGTATAGGTCAATGTAGAGCATTTAAAAAAGAAGCTGTAGGAATAATAGATAATGAGCTTGAAATAAGAGAAACAGAGGAAGAATTTTTTGAAGCATGTAAGAAATAAACTATACATGTAAGAAAAAACTACAGTAGAAAATAAATTATATAAAAGAGAGCATATAAATTGAGTAAGTATTTAGCAATTTATTTGCTCTCTTTTTATGTACATATTTAATTATGAGTATACTTTTTTATTAAATACAAATAAATATAACTAAATTAAATTTATTTATTAAAAAAATATTGATTAAATATACCTATAGGGGGTATAATAAATACTATAGATTTCCAAATAAAGAATTTATCAATATTACATATCAAAATAAAATATACAAATTAATTGAAAATATATTGAAAGAGAGGAAGAGTTTATTATGAGTTCAAATAAAATAGTAGAAAATTATAAAATCACAGGTATGACATGTGCAGCTTGTGCAAAGGCAGTAGAAAGAGTAACTAAGAAATTAGATGGAGTATATGACCAAAGCGTAAACATAGCTACTGAAAAACTTAAGATAGAATATGACAATTCTAAAGTTAGCTTTGATGACATAAAACAGGTTGTAGAAAAAGCTGGATATGGAATTATAAAGGAAGAAAGTAATAAAAAAATTGATATGAAAATTGATGGAATGACATGTGCAGCCTGTGCAAAAGCTGTAGAGAGAGTAGTAAAAAAATTGGATGGAGTAGAAAGTATTAGTGTAAATATTGCAACTGATAAAGCTAATATAGACTATAATCCATCAAAAGTAAAATTAGCTCAGATAAAAGCAGCTATAGAAAAAGCTGGTTATAAACCAATAGAAGAAGTAAAAAATAAAGTTGATGTAGATGAAGATAAATTAAGAAAAGAAAAAGAAATGAATACTTTATTTATTAAATTCATAGTTGCAATAGTATTTGCAGTACCTTTGTTTTATATAGCAATGGGTCCTATGATAATAAAACCTATAGGACCATGGCCTTTACCAGAAATTCTAAATCCTATGACAAATACTTTAAATTATGCATTAGTTCAATTGATTTTAGTAATCCCAGTTATGATAGCTGGATATAAATTTTATATAAATGGGTTTAAAGCACTTTTTTCTTTAAGTCCTAATATGGATTCTTTGGTTGCAATTGGTACCTTGGCAGCATTTTTATATAGTCTATATACAACAGTACAAATAGCAAATGGACAAATTCAGGGTATGCACCATCATCAGTTGTATTATGAAAGTGCAGGAATAATAATAGCACTTATATTACTTGGTAAATATTTAGAATCAAAATCAAAAGGAAAAACATCAGAAGCAATTAAAAAACTTATGGGGCTACAACCTAAAACTGCAATAGTAATAGTTGATGGTAAAGAAATAGAGACTCCTATAGAAGAAGTTGGAATAGGAGATATAATACTAGTAAAACCAGGGACTAAAATACCAGTAGATGGAGTTGTAATAGAGGGATATACATCAGTTGATGAATCTATGCTTACAGGTGAAAGTATACCAGTAGAAAAAAATATTGGAAGTAAAGTTACAGGAGCTAGTATAAATAAAAATGGTGTTATTAAATTTAAAGCTGAAAAAATTGGTGGAGATACAGCTCTTGCTCAAATAATAAAATTAGTTGAAGATGCACAGGGTACAAAAGCACCCATTGCTAAACTTGCTGATACTGTTTCTGGATATTTTGTACCAATAGTAATTGCAATAGCTATAGTATCATCATTATTGTGGTTTTTAGTGGGTGGAAAAGATATAGTATTTGTACTTACTATATTCATATCAATACTTGTAATTGCTTGCCCTTGTGCATTAGGATTGGCTACACCAACTGCTATAATGGTTGGAACTGGAAAAGGTGCAGAAAATGGAATACTGATAAAAGGTGGGGAAGCACTAGAATCTGCTCACAAAGTAAATACAGTAATATTTGATAAAACAGGTACAATAACAGAAGGAAAACCAAAAGTAACAGATATTGTATTAAATAATGTGAAAGAAGAATACCTAATTAAGATTGCTTCAAGTGCAGAGAAAGGTTCAGAACATCCTCTAGGAGAAGCAATAGTTAGATATGGAGAAGAGAAAAATATACAGATTGAAAAAGTTGATAACTTTAAAGCTATACCAGGTGCTGGTATACAAGTCACTATAAATAATGAAAATATATTACTTGGAAATAGAAAGCTTATGAACGACAATAATATTAACCTTAAAGATTTAGAGGAAAAATCTAATATACTAGCAAGTCAAGGTAAGACACCTATGTATATTGCTGTAGATGGAAATTTATCAGGAATAATTGCAGTTGCAGATGTGGTTAAAGAAAGTAGTAAAAAAGCAATAGATATTCTTCATGATATGGGAATAAAAGTTGCAATGGTAACTGGAGATAATGTTAAGACTGCAAATGCTATAGCAAGTCAAGTAGGTATAGATATGGTATTAGCAGAGGTTTTACCAGAAGATAAATCAAAAGAAGTTGAAAAATTACAAAATCAAGGTAAGTTTGTTGCAATGGTAGGAGATGGAATAAATGATGCACCAGCTCTTGCAAAAGCTGATATAGGAATAGCAATAGGAAGTGGAACAGATGTAGCAATTGAGTCTGCAGATATAGTGCTTATGAAGAGTGATTTAATGGATGTTCCAACTGCGATTAAACTTAGTAATGAAACTATAAAAAACATAAAGCAAAACTTATTTTGGGCATTTGGATATAATACAATTGGTATACCTGTAGCAGCAGGATTATTGTATATATTTGGAGGACCTCTTTTAAATCCAATGATTGCAGCAGCAGCCATGAGTTTAAGTTCAGTTTCGGTAGTTTCAAATGCGCTTAGACTTAAAAATTTCAAAGCATATAAAAAAAATTAGAATAATAAATTAAGTAAAAATGTATTTAAAAGAGCTATCTTTAATTAAAAGGATTAATTTACAAATTAAGATAGTTCTTTTTTCATGTAAAATTCACAACAATGAGATAAAATATAAGTAATATAAGAAATTTTAAAATAGAAAGGATTGATAGGATGAACTCGTCAATACTTGTAATCGAAGACGATTCAAACATACAAGAATTAATATCAGAGTTTTTAAGTGCAGAAGGCTATCAGGTTGAGTCAGCAAATGATGGATTAGAAGGTATACAAAAATTTAAGCAAGGAAGTTATGACTTGGTAATATTAGATATAATGATGCCAAACTTAGATGGTTATGGAGTTTGTAAAATGATAAGAAAATCATCAAGTGTTCCAATTATATTTTTGACTGCTTTAAACGATGAAGGAGATCAACTTAAGGGATTTGACTTAGAATGCGATGATTATATAACAAAACCATTTTCATTTAATCTTCTCATTAAAAGAGTAGAAGCTATCTTGAGAAGAAGCAACAAAACGATAAATGATAAGTTTATAGTTTTTGAAAAATTAAAGTTAGATTTAAACACATATATTGCTGAAATAGATGGAGAGCCTATAGAACTTACATTAAAAGAATTTAATATATTGAAAGCTTTGATAGAAAAATATCCACAGGTTATAACTAGGGAAGGTCTTTTAGATAGTATATGGGGTTATGATTATTATGGAGATACTAGAATTGTTGATGCACATATAAAAAATATAAGAAAAAAAATATCATTACCATATATTAAAACTGTAAAAGGAATAGGATATACACTTGAGAAGGATATTTGATAAGTGGGAAAAATTAAGTATAAAGTATAAATTATTTTCCATAACAACATCATTATTAATAGCATTAGCTTTAATAATATACCTAATTTTATATTTTTTATTGCCATCATATTATCATGAGTATAAAATTGAGTCTCTTCAAGAAAGCTTAAAATCTCTAGTAGATAGTTCAATTCACTTTGATACATATACTTTAGAAGAAAGACTCTATTATATGGCTAAAGACCAAAACCTTGCTATTTTACTAAAAGACAACCAAGGAAAAATTGTATATGGTAAAAATGAAGTAGTTATTTTAAGATATAGTAAGTATATGATTAATAGTATTGAAGATGAGTATAGAACATCTATACCTATATATACAAAAGACTCAAAAGACGGGCCATATAGTTTAGAACTTGTTATGCCATTACAGCCAATTGACGAAGCAAATGAAGTCATAAGAAAGTTAATGCCATACATTATATCAATAGCGATATTAATAGCAATTATTGGAGCATATATATATTCAATCGTAATAACAAAGCCTCTTATAAATATAATAGAGAGTGAAAGAGAACAGGAATATAGAAGAAAGGATTTTGTTGCAACGATATCACATGAATTAAAAACTCCAATAACCATAATAAGTGGTCAAATTGAAGGAATGATTTATAGTGTAGGTAAGTATAAAGATAGGGATACTTACTTGAAAAAATCATATGAATGTACACAAGAGCTAAAAGATTTAGTAAATGAGATGATAGAGGTTTCAAAATCAGAAATACTAGAAAAAGATTTAAAATTAGTATCAATAAATATAAGTGAACTTTTAAATAGACTGGTAAAAAGACAAGTATTTTTAATAGAAGAAAAACATATGAAAACTATTCTAAAAATAGAAGAAAACCTAGAAATTAAGGCAGACCAAGAGAGAATAACTAAAGCAATTAATAATATAATAAATAATGCTATAAAATATTCTCCTGAAGGCTCAGACCTTATAATTAGACTTTATGATAAAAACAATCGAATAAACAAAAAAACTTCTAATCAAAGAGTTATTTTAGAAATTGAAAATACTGGTGTAACTATAGAGAAACGTTACTTAGAAGAGATATTTAATCCATTTTATAGAATAGAAAAATCTCGTTCAAGAAAAACTGGAGGAAGTGGTCTTGGTCTTTATATAGTCAGTCAAATTTTTAAAACTCATGGGTTTGAATACAGTATAAAAAATAAGGAAAACTCTGTAGTATTTACGGTTGAATTTAAAAATTAGCTTTAAAACATATATAGAGTATCTTTTCATAAGTTGGAAAATGTCAGCATAGCCTGTATTTACGAGTTTTGATAAGGATGGTAGTAGAAAATTAGCAAAATCAAGGCTTTGCAGACAGCAGGCAGACAGTGTGATTATATAAAACTGAATATTATGATAGAAAAAGGACGCATTTTTGAAATCTGCGTCCTTTTTCTATTGGATTTTGCTTATCCTTGAAAAGTCAGCAGGAAGTAAAGAACATCATTGAATGGGCTTCATTGATGGCTTTTGATTAAATGGGTTTTAGAGCCGTGTTACAGTCATTTTTAGATACCGAAGATACAAGGCATCTTACTTAGAGGATGGGCAAAATCTAGCGCTGGATAAGGTAGATTTTGGTTATCTCATTGAGCATTTATACAGGCAGACTGGAACTGAATATGAGTTATTCCCTGCTGAAGAAGAAATTTGAGAGGGATTTTTTGGATAAATTGCAAGGTTAATGCAAGGTTCTAGCAAGATTAATGTAAGATTAGAGTGTTATAATGGGAATCAGAATAGGGGGAATGTATATGAACAAATACATAATTGAAACGAAAAATCTTACAAAACAGTATGGTTCACAAAAAAGTGTTGCTGACCTGAACATCCATGTACAGAAAGGGAGAATTTACGGTCTGCTTGGTAGAAACGGAGCAGGAAAAACTACCACAATGAAAATGTTGCTTGGATTAACACAGCCTACTTCTGGTGAAGTGAAGATTTTTGGAAAATGCTTAAAAGACAATGAAAAAAAATTGCTGCCACACATAGGAAGTCTGATTGAATCGCCTGGTTTTTATCCGAACCTGACTGCTACGGAAAATCTGTGTATTTTTGCTACTTTACGTGGAATTCAAAACCGGAACGCTATCAAAAATGCTTTGGATTTAGTAGGTCTTCCCTATAAAGACAAAAAGCTGTTTTCTCAATATTCTCTGGGAATGAAACAAAGACTAGCGATTGCTCTTGCTATTATGCACGAGCCAGAATTATTGATTTTGGATGAACCAATTAACGGTCTTGACCCTATTGGAATTGCAGAAATACGCTCATTTATCCATGACCTATGTAAAAAAAGAGGAAAGACCATTTTAATCTCCAGTCACATTTTATCAGAGATAGCTCTGCTGGCTGATGATATAGGAATTATCGACCACGGAGTATTATTGGAATAAGAAAGTCTATCTGAACTGGAACAGAAAAGCAACAAACATATTCATTTTACGATTTCTGATACAGCACAGGCAGGAAGAGTTTTGGAACACATATTCCATGAGCAGCACTTTACAATTCAAGATGACCACAATTTAAGACTGCATAATCTTGATTTATCTGTTGGAAAAATTGTAACTTCGTTTGTAGAGAATGGATTAGAGGTTTTTGAAGCACATACTTGCGAAGAGACCCTTGAAGACTACTTCAAACGAGTAACCAGAGGTGAGGTAATTGCTTAAACTTATAAAATGTGAATTTTGGAAGTTAAAACGCAAAAAGTTATTATACGCACTTTTGTCATTATCATTATTCTTTCCCTTAATTTTAACATATATGGCAAAATCCAGAACAAACACAGATATGACAGAACATTATCTTCAAACAAGATTTGATTATGTCTATACAATGATGTTAGGTTATGGATTGGTTTTTTTACTGCCTTGTTTAATTGGTATTATTGCAGCTATTCTTTTCTTTATAGAAAGAGACTGTAATACTTCAAAAAATATCAGGACAATACCTATTGCAAATACGCAACTTATCATGGCAAAAATCTATATGTTATTTATTTTTGGAATTGCTTTTTGCCTAATAAATACCTTATCAGTTGCATTGTTTTCCAGTTTGTTTCATGCAGGAATGGTTTATGGTATGTCCTATAAGTTAATGATGAGTTTAGTTTTTGCTGTGCTTATTGTAGTGGCTTCTTTACCGATTGTTTTTCTGATTATTTATTTTAACAAAACATTTTTATTGTCCATCTTGCTTGCATTTTTCTATTCTATTTTCAACTGGGGAATATTGGGGACTGTGGGAACCTCCATAAGTGCTTCTAAAATCACTTTTTTAAATTTCTTTCCAGTTATATGTGTTATGAACTGGGCGAGCGGTTCCATGATGAATAATCTGCAAAAAGATAATCTTTTACCAGAAGCATACGATATTGTACCAACCACCAGCCATACAGTTTTACTCATGGTGATTACTGTTACTATCTTCTTATGGCTGATAGTTCGATTCTACAAAAAATGGACGAGGTAATATATATGGAAAATATAGTAAAAGTTGAATTTTTGAAATTAAAACGATATTCTGTAATAAAGGCTGGAATTATTATGACAACACTTTCTCCACTACTGTCATTATTTTATTCAACAGCTAGTGGTGGACAATCATGGACATTTGAATATTTCATGCAACAGGTTATGACTAGTAATTGTACCCTTTTCTTCCCGATTATTATTACATTGATTGCTGTATATATCATAACACGGGAATATACAGACGATACCATAAAAAGCCTATTAACAATTCCTATTCCTTACAAACAACTACTTTCCAGCAAATTACTTGTGCTACTACTCTTAACAATTTATTTCAGTTTTATAGGATGTGTTATAGCGTTAGTAATCAATATAATTGCTGGATTTCCAGGAGTAGGTTTTGGCAATATCATTAATATGTTTATTCATATTATCGGAGCAAACATTTTTGTATACATTGCTGTTTTACCCATTATCTTACTTTTCTGTTGTTCAGTAAATAACTTTTTGGGTGGTGTTGCACTTGCTTTTGTGTATGGATATTTTGGAACTTTTGAAGGAACATTATTAAATTATTATCCAATTAAAGCAAGTATGATTTTAATGGATTCTAATTGTAGTGCGGAGTATGGATATACTTATCGTATTTTTCCTGCTTTAATTGTACTGCTGTTCATTTTATTGATTTCTGGAATTATCCTTGCTGGCAAAAAGAAAGAAACTAGTGTATTAACGATTACTAAAAAGAAAAAAACAGCAAGAAAAAAGGGATGGTAATAATTTAAAAATAAGCCAACAGAAGATTATTCTTCTATCAGTTTATATTGGATAATTTTGTAAATTAAATATTGATGTGCAATACAATATCTTTACATATATAGTATTTTCTACATTAAAAAGTAGAAGTTTCAATAATAGTTCATTGTAAAATCATAAAAAATTCATACTAAAAATGTATTATGTAAATAGAAATAAAAAATTTTAAACCATAAAATAACACCAAGCTATAATGATGATATAACCTAATATCCTCCAATTAAATCATCATTATAGTAATTCCCAACAATTAAATGCAATGAATTTAAGAAATAACATCGAGCATAGAGTATATATGCTTGATGTTATTTTTATTTTAAAACGAAAAATAGGTAATCTTTATTAAAAGTTATATATTCAGATAGTCTTAAATTACATTTAATAACTTAAAAATTATACTTGATAGAGCAAATAAATATATACATTTTGGGAAAAATAACTGTAGGAAGTATTATATTTACAGAGGAGGTAGTTTTGATGGATAGACTTAAAAGAGATATGAAAAACATGAAAGAAGATTTAAAAGAAGGTGCTAAAAAGACAGCTTATGTAATGAAAAATACTGCTGAAGACTTAAAAGATGACGCTCAAGGTGCTATGGTAAATCTAGAAATGAAGAAAGATGAAATGATGGAAAGATATGAGCAAAAGAAATTTGCAAAAGATTTAGAAAAGCAAATGAAAGATGAAATGAAATAAAGTTTTGTCTATAGATTTAGGTACTATTATCAATAATAGTTCTTAGATAAGAAATACTATAAAAGGTTTTACAGAAGAAATAGACTTTCTAAAAATAACTGTATTATATTTAGAAAGTCTATTTCAAGTATGTTATATTTAAATCATATCAATTTTAAAATTTTAAATATTAAATTTGATTATTGCTGTAATCATATAGAATTAAGGTTTTTAAGGATATTTACAAAATAATGGTTTATCTCTTTAATCTATTTGAAAAATATATCATTAAGTTTATAAAACATTCACATTAAATTCTGATAAAGTATTTACTATGTCAGGAGTAGGTGATTTTTCTGTAATTATAGAACTAATGTCTTCTAAATGAGCAAATTTAAAGTTTCCATCAAATTTAAATTTTTTATCTTCCATAACTATAAATACTTTTTTACTTGAATTTATTATAGCTTTTTTTGTAAGTCCATCTTCAATTTCAAATGTTGTAAGAGAAGAATTAAATACATCTATACCACAACTGCCCATAAAAGTTTTATCAAATTTATATCTTGATATAAAGTCTATTGTCGGAGTACCAACAAATCCATCTAAGCTAAGATTTAATAAACCACCAGTAGAAATTACATTTAAATTATTGGGCTTTGAAGTAACTACATTTAGTATATCTAGCATATTTGTGACCAATGTTACTTTCTTATTGCTTTCAGCTAACAGTTTAGCCAACAATATATTGATTGTAGATATATCTAAAAATATAGTTTCTCTATCTGAAATTAGATTAAATGCTTTTTCTGCTATTATTTTTTTTGTTGGTATATTAATTTCTTTTCTATCTTTTGTATCTTGGTTTTCAAGGGTTTCTCTGACTAGTACAGCTCCACCATAAATTCTTCGTATTGAAGAAATTTTTTCTATATTTTTTAAATCTTTTCTTATACAATCTTCAGTAACATTAAATTTTGAACTGAGTTCTTTTACAGTAACTCTTCCTTCTTTTTTTAGGATATTTAATATAGCTTGAATCCTTTCTTCCGCAAACATCTTTTACCTCTTTTCCTGAATATAGTATTATAGTAAATATTATAAGATAAAAGATAAAATATCAACTATTTTAATATGGAATACAACATTAATTTAATATAAAAAGTATATTATTCTTAATAGTTTATTTAAAACTTAATAAATAAAGAAATTATAAAAATATACAACAAAATCAAACAATAAAAAAACATAAAAAACAATAATAAAAAAGTTGAAAATAATACCAAACCAATATATAATAAGAATAAATAAAATAAAAAAATAAAGTTTAAAGGGGGATATTTTAATGCAACTAATCTTAGATACAGGTAACATAGAGGAAATTAAAGAGCTAAGTACTTATTTACCAGTTGATGGTGTAACAACAAATCCAAGTATTATTTCAAAGGAAAAAAAGAATTTTAAGCAACTTATAAGTGAGATTGGTGAAATTATAGGTGAAGATATGCCTATACATGCTCAAGTATTAAGTACAAAGTATGAAGATATATTAGATGAAGCATTATATATAAGTAGTTTGAGAGAAAACATATATGTGAAAATACCTGTAACACAAGATGGTTTAAGAGCTATAAAAGACCTTCATAAAAAAGGAATAAAAATAACTGCCACTGCAATATTTACTGCTCATCAGGGATTTTTAGCTGCAAAAGCTGGAGCAAATTATGTTGCACCTTATGTAAACAGACTTGATAATATATCTGGGGATGGTGTATCTGTGGTTTCAGAGCTTATAAAAATAATAGATACTTATAATATGGATACAAAGGTACTTGCTGCTAGTTTTAAAAATGCACAACAGGTTATAGAATTAATGAAGTGTGGAGTACACAGTGTTACAGTGCCATATGATATTTGTAAATCCATGATGAATCATCCATTGACAGATTGGAGTGTTGATAAGTTTATAGAAGATTGGGAAAATACTTTTGGAAAAGGTAGCAAAACAAATAACATTTAATTTTAGAATAAAAAATTAGTTTTTATGCAATTTTATAAATAGATTTTTATAAAAAAGATGAAAATATGAATTAACTTAAGATAATAATGTTCTAAATTATTAAAAAGAAAATTCATATTTTCATCTTTGTTAAACTTCTAGACCTATAAATCTCCACCAAGGGAAGGTTATACAGATTATTATAAAATAGGTTAAAGGAATTAAAGTCAAACCATACTTAAAAATAACCTTACTATTATATAGATTCTCACCATGTCCAACCATTATTGTTGCATGATGAAAAGGCAATATGTATTGTATACTTACTACAATATAAACAAAAAGGCAAAGAACAATACTATTTTCTTTCAATATATGTAAACTTCCAAGTAATGGTATCACCACAGAGGATGTAGTGACAGCACTTCCAAGGCATATATTCAGTATTATTGTCAGGGTTATTAAAAATAATATTGAAATAGTTTTTGAAGAGTTTGGAATTAATTTTATTAAATAGTTTCCCATTATATCAACAACTCCAGAATACTTTAGTACTCCTCCAATTGAAAACGCTGCTACAAAAAAAATGAGAACTTTCCAATTTATTTCTTTTAAAGTATTGAAACCAATTATTCCTTTTAACAACAAAAGAAGTACACAAATAGACATTATAATTAGTGTATTTAAATTATGAATAAATTGAGTTAAGAACATAAAAAACATTATTCCTAAACATAAAAATACATGTTTTTGTTCATCACTTAATAAACAAAATTCTTTTTTTAGATTAGAATATGAAAATTGAAATTTATTAGAATTAAGATTATCATAAGAAGTAAATTTTATTAAAGATAATTCTTTTTTAAAAACAATTATAAACAAAAAATAAGTTATAAAACAAGTGATTATAGTTGGAACAGACATATAAAAAGCCCACTGCCCCCAGTTTATATTACAATTTCCAAGTTCTAGGACTACATAGTTTAAAAGAGTATCTCCATTTACAAAAAACATTGATGTAAATGTAGATGCTGTAAATATACTAAAGAGAAGTATAGATTTTGAATCATCAGCTAAGTGTTGTTCTTTAAAAAATTCTTTATAAAAAGCTGACACAAGAATGACTCTTGGAAATGGCTGTGGTATGAAAAATATTAATAATACACCTAAAATATATGATAAAAAAATCATTTTTTTAGGGGTATCTACAGTATTTAAAATTAATTTTTCAGAAATAATTTTTGCAACACCTGTCTTTGCAACTGCATTAGTAATTATGTAAGCAAGGATTATTATATAAAAATTTTCTGTAAATAAAAATTGTAAAATGACTTTCAAAGGTGCAATATTAAAAATAAAAGCTAATATTACAAAGACTAGTGCAACTACAGTTTTTTCAACAGAGTCTACAGCCCATATTAAGATAGTTAAAAACGATAAGCATATAGAAAATTTTATATTGAAACTATAATTTAGAAAGAAGTAAAGAATTATAGTAACCATAATAGTCATGCAAAATTGTTTTGGTTTAAGAATAATATCCATTTTTTGTATCCACCTCCATAATTTATTATATCATAATGAAGGTGAATACATTTTATTAAAAGATTATTCATTAATTCTATGATTTACAATAGCTTTAGTTTTCCAATAACCTTTTTTATAATAGATGACTGTAACAATAAGACCTAAAGTCCAACCAAAAGGTATACCCATCCAAATTCCATCTGTTCCAAATAATCTAGAAAATAAATAAGAAGCAGGAATTCTTCCAAGCCATAAAGATACGACTGAACTCATCAAAGCAAACATAGAATCACCAGCACCTTTCATTGCACTTGAAAGTACAAAGGAAGTACCAATAAATAAGAAAAAAGGTCCTATTATAAATAAGTAAGAAGAACCAATTTTAATGACATCTTTGTCTGTATTAAATAGAGAAATTAAGTTTTCTCTAAATAATAAGATTAAGGCAACGACAACAATTGCTAGAATTAAAGCCATTTTTATAGATTCACGAATTCCTTTTCTAACCCTTTCATTTTCTCCAGCACCTATATTTTGAGCAACAAAAGTGGAAACAGCAGAACCAAGGTTCATGATAGGTAAGCTTATAAAGTTTTCTATTCTAAGACCAGCTCCAAAAGCTGCCATGGCAGATGTACCATAACCATTAACTAAAAATTGAAGAGCCATGTTGCCAATTGAAAATAACATCTGTTGAACTCCACTTGGAAGTCCTAATCTAAGACCATCTTTAAATATTTTATTGTCATATACAATTCCTTTAATCTTAAATTTAAGTACTTCATGTTTTTTATTTAAATATATTATGCTAATTATAAATGATACTGCTTGAGCCATTATAGTGGCAAGTGCAACACCTTCAACTCCCATTTTCAAGACAACAATAAAAGTTAAATCTAAAACTATATTTAAAATTGTGGCTATTATTAAAAAATAAAGTGGAGTTACTGAATCTCCAAGTCCTCTAAGTATTGCACTTACTGAATTATATCCAGCAGAAAATAAGATTCCACCAAATATTATAGTAAGATACAGTTTTGATTGATTAAAAACTGATTCTGGAGTATTCATAAGCTTAAGCATAGGACCTCCAAATACTATTCCAATAACACTTATCAATATAGAGCCAATAAATAAAAGTATATATGTAGTATCAATAGTAGCTTTTACTTTTTTTAAATCTCCTGAACCATAAAACTGTGAAATTAAAATAGAAAAACCAAGACTGACACCCATAAGCATTGCTACAAGCAAAAACATTATAGGGTTAGCACCTGAGACTGCTGCCATAGCTTCTTTACCAATAAATCTACCAACTATAATACTGTCAGCAGTATTGTATAGTTGTTGAAATAAACTACCAATAAGCATAGGCATAGCAAAAAAGAATATAGATTTTCCCTCATGACCTGTAGTTAAATCTTTCACCCTTATTCCTCCAAATTTAAAAATTATTAATTATCAATTTGCTATAATAAATATAATATAATCTTAACATAAACTTTATATCTGTACTATAAATAAATTGTATTAAATAATCATATATTTTATAAAAATGTAAAGAATATAAGTATGACGTAGATATAGAAAATTAACATTTAATATAATCGAATATTAATACAAATTTATTCTAATATATACGCATATATTGACAAAATTAACTATATAAATTAAAATAATATTCGTAAAGAAAAATTCATGTTTTATATTGTATAACATATAATTTTGACAATACGGGTCATAAGTTTCTACCGGAATACCGTAAATATTCTGACTATGTATACTATTATTTAGTTAAATAAATATTTATTTAACTAAATTATGAAGGATACGACTCAGCTTATTAGTTACTGCGTCGTTTTTTTGTAAAATTTAATAGGAGGTGTTGTTATGCAAACAACAAACAGTAGTACCATGCAGAAACTTTTTCCAATTTTGACTAATAAAAATGTCGACATGAAGAAAGAAGTAATTGCTGGTGTAACTACTTTTTTAACTATGGCTTATATAATAGCTGTAAATCCAAACATTTTATCAGCAACAGGGATGCCAGCAGGTGCTCTTGTTACAGGGACATGTCTAGCAGCAGCATTTGGATGTATTTTAATGGGAATGGTTGCAAATCTTCCTTTTGCTTTAGCATCAGGTATGGGTCTTAATGCATTTTTTGCATACACAGTAGTCTTACAAATGGGGGTTCCTTGGGAAGTAGCTCTTACAGCGGTATTTGTAGAAGGTATCATTTTTATAATATTATCAGTAAGTGGAGTTCGTGAAGCTGTTGTAAATGCAATACCAAAGAATATGAAGCTTGCTGTTACAGGTGGTATAGGTATATTTATTGCACTTATAGGTTTAGTTAATTGTGGAATCGTAATTGGAGATCAAGCTACTCTTATAAAGATGGGGAAATTTACTCCAGCAGTAATAATAGCTTGCATAGGATTAATAATTGTAGCAGTATTAGATAAAAAAAGAGTTAAAGGTTCTATCCTTTTTGGAATAGTAGTAAGTTCATTACTTGCTTGGGGATTTGCATTTATGAATCCAGAATATGCACAAAAATTAGGTATATACTTACCTAGTGGAATATTCAAGTTTGAAAGTTTAGCACCGATAGCAGGTAAAATAGATTTAGGATATGTATTACATCCAACAAATATAGGTGGTTTCTTTGTAATAGTTTGTACATTCTTATTTGTTGATTTCTTTGATACAGTAGGTACATTAGTAGGGGTTTGCTCTAAAGCAAATATGCTAGATGAAAAAGGAAATGTTCCTAATGTAGGTAGAGCTTTGCTTACAGATGCAGTTGCAACTACAGTAGGTGCAGGGCTTGGAGTATCTACAGTTACAACTTATGTTGAGAGTTCAACAGGAGTTATTGCAGGTGGTAGAACTGGATGGACAGCAGTAACAGTGGGTGTTTTATTCTTAGTTGCAATGTTTTTCTCTCCTGTATTTATAGCAATTCCATCATGTGCTACAGCACCAGCTTTAATTTATGTTGGGTACTTGATGCTTGGTACAGTTAAAGATATTGAGTTTGACAATATAACTGAAGGTGTTCCAGCTTTCGTTACTATTGCTTGTATGGCATTAACTTATAGTATAGGTGATGGTTTAACTCTAGGTATATTAACTTATGTTTTTGTAAATGTATTTTACAACATATTTGGAGCTAAAAAGGCTGAAGATAAGAAACATGTTTCAGTAGTAATGATTGTTCTTGCTATATTATTTATAATAAAACTTTGGCTATTATAATAGATATTGTTTAAAAATTTAATTCAATAAAATAAAGAACTGTAATTTCTAATCTATTTTGAGAAGAAGTTACAGTTCTTATTTTTTTGTATTACTTAGATATATCTACTAATTTTCCCTTTTCTAAGGTTTTAGGCACAATTGTTATATTAAATTCTTTTTGCAATTCTTTTATAATATCTAATTCTTTTTTTGTTATTATTGAAATAGTATCTCCACTTCGGTTTCCTCTAGCAGTTCTACCACATCTATGCAGATATTCATTTTTACTATTTGGAAAATCTAAATTAAAAACATGGCTTATATCTACTATATCAAGTCCACGAGCAGATAAATCTGTTGTAACTAAAATTTTTGCTTTTCCAAGTTTAAATTTATTTATTGCATTTTTTCTATCCTCTTTTGGCATATTTCCAAATATTCCAATTGCTTTATAATTATGATAGTTTAATTTTGATACTATAACATCTATGTTTTTTTCATTGTTTACAAATACAATAGCTCTTTTTGGGTTTGTAGCAGCTAATGTTTTTCTAAGAAAATTAAATTTATCTCTTATTTCCCCTAACATATATGTATGATTTATATTAGGATTTATCTGTGACTTTTCTTTTGTTTTTATTAATTCAAATTCTTTCATAAATTTATCACAAATTTTTATAGTACTATCTGTAAGACTTGCAGAACAACCTATGATTTGTCTATCTCTTAATGTAGTTTTTATTATGTCTTCTACACAAGTTATGTTTTTACCATTCAACAAATTGTCCACTTCATCTAAAACGATAGTTTTTATGTTGTGTGATTTTAACTTCTTCTGCTTTATTAAGTCTAAAACTCTTCCACAAGTTCCTATTACTATATGTGGTTTTATAGCCTTTATATTTTTTATTTGTTTTTGTATATTAACTTCTCCAATTAAGGATAGTGAAGTCAAAGGAGTTTCTGAGTTTTTTGCTAATAATTCAATTTGATTTGTAATTTGCATTACTAATTCATGTGTTGGTGCAAGTATAAGAGCCTGAGTTTCTCTTTTTGATGTATCAATTCTTTCAAATATAGGTAAAACATATGCAAGTGTTTTTCCTGTTCCAGTTTGTGAGTTGATTAATAAATCTTTATTTTGCATTATATTTTCTATAACAAGTGACTGAACTTCTGTTGGAGAAGTTATGTCTTGTTTTTTAAGTCCATTTATTAGAGTAGAACTTATCTTTAATTGTTCAAATGTGTTCATCTTTTGCTCCTTCTATTAAAAACTTATATTATTGTAGTTAACTATTTCTTATTATACATTGTTTAGTCAAATCGAACTATACATTATTTTATAATTATGTGCAATTTAGAAGTAAATATAGATGTTTTTTGTATATTTATATTGAGTTCAGTATTTTTACAATTGTCTAATACTTAAATTTAAAAATTTAGCAAATTGTAGTTGCAATTGTTTAATACTTGTTATATATTATATATAACAAGTATTAAAACTATAATATATAACATGGAGGGAAATTATGTTAAAGATAAGTAATGTATCTAAATCATATAAAAATAAAAAGGTAGTAAATAATATTTCATTTGAGGTAAATGATGGAGAGATTTTTGGCTTTATAGGTCATAATGGTGCAGGAAAAACTACTACTATTAAAGCAATTGTTGGGATACATGATTTTGAGGGAGGAGAAATACTTATAAACTCTAAATCTATAAAAAAACAATCTGTTGAGTGCAAAAAGGAAATGGCGTATATTCCTGATAATCCAGATTTATATGAAGATCTAACTGGAATACAATACCTTAATTTTATAGCAGATATATTTGAGGTAGATAAAAATGAAAGAGAGGAATTAATAAAATACTATTCAAATAAATTTGAAATTAATAGGGCATTAGGAGATTTAATATCTTCGTATTCACATGGAATGAAACAAAAACTAGCTATAATTTCAGCTTTAATCCATAATCCTAAAATTCTAATTCTTGATGAACCTTTTGTAGGTCTTGACCCAAAAGCTTCCTTTATATTAAAGGAAATCATGAAGGAGTTTTGTAAAAAAGATGGTTGTATATTTTTCTCAACGCATGTATTAGAAGTTGCTGAAAAAATCTGTGATAAGATTGCCATAATAAAAGATGGAAATATAATTGCTTATGGAACTACTGAAGAAGTGAAAGGAAACAATTCTCTTGAAAATATTTTTATGGAATTAATAGAAAAATAAAATGCTATTTTTACAGAATATAATGTCTAAAGTGAGGTATGATAAATTATGAGTAATCTAAGTATATTAATAAAAACTAATATAATAAATGAGTTTAAATTGAATGCTTTAAAAAATATAGACAGCAAAGAAAAACAAAAAATAATAGGAATGATGTTTTCAATAGTTGTTGTAGTAGGGCTATTAATATTTTATGTAACAAGTTTAAGCCTTTCTCTAGTTGATATTTTAAAACAAATAAATCAAATGGAAATGTTGCTTGTGTTTGGCTTTGGATTATCAACAGTAATGGCAATTGTTACATCATTATATAAAACTTCATCATATCTATTTCAAGCGAAGGATTTAGAGTTATTAACTAGTTTGCCAATAAAAGAATCTACTATATTGGCTAGTAAAATATTAATGTTAGTTGGAACTAATTATTTGTTTTCTTCAGTGTGTATGATTATACCAGCAGTAGTTTATTTTTTTAATGCCAATGTAAGTATAACCTATTTTCCTTACTTAATATTATTATTTTTGGCTCTGCCATTACTACCAATAGTTGTTTCATCAATAATTTTCTTATTTATAGGACAGTTATCATCAAAGCTAAAATATAAAAATTTAGTGTTAATCATAGGTAATGTAATATTAATTTTGGCTTATATTGTACTTATGTCAAAACTAAACTCTATATCAGTTGAGTTATTAAAAAATAGTGCATCTATTTCAGAAACAATTAATAAAATATATCCACCTATATACTATTTTGTTGATGCTCTTAAAACTGGAAGTATAGTTTCATTTTTAATGTTTATGGCAACATCATTAATACCATTCTTTATCTTTGTGACTCTGTTTGCAAAAGGATTTACAAAGATAAATGCTAGAATGGGTGAAAGTTATAAGACTAAAAACTATAAATTTAAAAGTCAAAAAATTTCAACACCCTCAAAGGCTCTATTGAAAAAAGAATTTAGAAGATATACTTCTTCATTTATTTACTTTTTGAATTCATCTATTGGTCTGTTATTTTTAATAGTGGCTACAATCGGTGTGTTGGCATTTGGAGCTGATAAAATAGGTGAGTTACTAAAAATGAATATAGATTTTAGTATTATAAAAATACAGTTATTAGGTGCGTTTCTATTTATAATAGTAATGAACTGCACAACATATTGTTCAATTTCTTTTGAAGGAAAGAATCTATGGATACTAAAGTCTTCTCCAATAGATGAAAGGGAGATATTTTGGTCAAAAATATTGATGAATTTTTTATTAAATGCACCATTATCTGTTTTATGTCTAATATTAGTGTCTATAAAACTAAACTTTGAAATTCAGTTCGTGATGGTAGCAAGTTGCTTGATTGTAACTATGTCAATGTTTGTAGCTTTAATGGGATTGTTATCAAATTTACTTTATCCAAACCTTGATTGGAAAAATGAAGTGGCGGTAGTAAAAAGAAGTGCAAGTATGATAGTTACAATATTAGTATCATTAATTTATATAGTTATACTTGGAGGCACATATATGTTATTGAAAGTTTCATTTCTAAATATATATTTGATTTTAGCAAGTGTGCTTACACTTATATTAGACTTTATGCTATGGAGAATTATTTCCACTAAAGGAGTAAAAATATTTAAAAATTTATAGATATATTTGTGTTAAAAATAGACTTATTTTTTAAAGTATTGCAAAGAATATGCTAAGTAGTATACTATTGTATAGTGATATGAAAAAATTTAGGAGAAAATAAATGAGAAAATTATCCAAAAAAGAGAAAGATTTTATTCAATATGGATTTCTGATATTTTTGATATGTATTACTACTTATTTAGTATCAACCACTTTAGATGTAAAACTAATACCTAAAATTATAAGTCTAGTAAATAAAACCTATATATTTCTTGGCATACTAATAATGTTAATATATATGATAATTGAATCTATTGTGACACATTTGATAATAAATGCAGTTCAAAAAACAAAAGTAAAATTTATAGGTATCAAAATGGCTACAATGGGATTTTATTATAATTTAGTTACTCCCTTTGCATCTGGGAGTCAGCCAATGCAAATATATGCACTTACAAAGTATGATGTTAGTCTCAGTAAATCTGTAGCCATAGTTACTAATAAGACAGTTGTATTTCAAAGTACAGTTACTATATTTTGTGGAATTTTAATTTTATTGAATAAGTCATTATTAATGGAACAAGTGCATTCAGTTAGAGTTTTAATCGCCGCTGGGATGACCATGAATGTAAGCATGCTATTAGGAGGACTCTTAATAGTATTTAGTCCTAAGCAAGTAAAAATGATAGCAGAGGTTTTGATTAATTTTTTATCTAAATTTAAAGCATTTAAGTTTTTAGATTTAAAAAGAGATAGAATAAATCATTATATTGATGACTACAATTATTCTATAAAAATATTTATCAAAAATGTAAGGATTTTATTTTTAAGCATATTGCTTACTGCACTACAACTTATAGCATACTTTAGTATAGTTTATTGTGTATATAAAGCTTCAAATTTAAAAGGAGTATCATATATACATATAATGACATTGCAAGTATTTTTATACATGGCAATATCACCAGTTCCAACACCAGGAAATGTTGGAGCAAATGAAGTTACATTTTTTACCATGTTCTCAAACATAATTCCAAAAGAATTATTGGGATATTCAGTGCTTTTGTATAGTGGATTTGTATATTATATGTTATTAATAATTTCAGGATTGTTTACATTCAGAACACATTATACATTGAATAACTGGAAACATGATAACAAAAGTAATTCTAGTTTAGGAGAAGTTATTGAAAAAGTTTAATTATTAGAAAATAAAAAGAAATATAAATTACTTAGTTTGTAAAATTTAATCGATAAAATTATTATTAGGGAAATTCTAAATATAAATATACTGCTAAAATAAGCTGTATTGTATTGAGATATTTCCCTTTTTTGATTAAAATTATAGAAATTTGAAATAATAAGTAATAAATACAAACTCTATATTATTTAGAAAAGGAGAAAATATGAAACAAAATAAAGAAAATGAAAAACAAATGAGTAATTCTAATATTAAAAAAAATAGTGATAATAAAATCGAAATTGCTGAAGAACTATATCCAAATAAAAATATAGGTAGTATGCTTGGAGATAGAATAGATAAGAAAAAAATCAATCGTCCAAGTTAATGAAGTAGTTGAAAATGGTGTGTTTTAAAAAAATAATATAATGAGATGTTTTATTGTTAAATTTAAACTTATTTTAATGATAAAAAAAGTCGAAAATCGTCTAAAATGCACCTGTATGGGGGACAACGTTATTTTATAGATGCATAAAACTTGACAAAATCAACCTTTTCTTGGCAAGAAAAAAAAGATAAAATTATATGAGCGTTATTTAATTGTCAAAAATGAAGGTAAAGTTGCAAGTGATAAAAGATATGATTGATAACATTTATTTCTGTGCTATAATTGTATAGTAAAATGAATAAATGAATATGTTGTATACATGCATATTAGGAGGAGAGACTGACATGGAATCATCTATACATACAATTGCCAGCAATAATTTATTGATAATTTTTGCTATTGTGAGTATAACTGGAATAATTTGCAGCAAACTTAGCGAAATCGTAAAAGTTCCAGATGTTGTATTATTTTTACTTGTAGGTATTTTAATAGGACCATCATTTTTGAAATTTATAGATATTCGTGGATTCCAAATAGAGAATCAGCTGATACTTACATTTGGTTCTGCATTTATATTATATTTAGGTGGAAAAGAAATAAGTTTAAAGGTTTTGAGAAATGTAAAGATATCTGTATTTTTACTAGCTACTGTAGGAGTAGTGATATCTGCTTTTATAATGCAACAAGTAATAGGATTTACTTTTGGAGTAAGTGCAATGACTGCTTTATTAGCAGGAACTATAATAGCATCAACAGACCCTGCTACTCTTGTACCTATATTTAATCAAGTAAAGATAAAGGATAGAGTAAAACAAACTGTAATAAGTGAATCAGCTTTTAATGATGCAACAGGAGCTATATTAACATCAGCAGTGTTAGCCGTAATTTTATCAAATAAGTTTTCCTTAAGTGCCAATATTTATGAATTAGGTACAATGGTTGTTGTAGGAATTGTAGTTGGTCTAATTACAGGAATACTGCTTTTGAAATTGGTTAATGATAAGCCATATGGTATATTTAAAGATTTTGCACCAATAATATCTGTTATTTCAGTTGTGGTTGCATATGAATTATCTACAAAATTAGGCGGAAGTGGATATATGTCTTGCTTTATTGTAGGTATAATAACTGGTAACAAGAAAAACTTTAAAATATGGTTAAGCCAAAAATCTTATGATGCAGATTTTTATGTTGCTGAGACTTTAGGAACTATTTGTCGTATGGCGATATTCATAATATTAGGTAGTCAAGTTAATTTGGCTCAGTTAGGTAAATATTTTGTACCATCTGTAATTGCAGTGCTAGTATTAATGTTTATAGCAAGACCAATTTGTGTCTTAGTATGTGCACTTGCAGACAGAGAAGCAAAATGGAGTAAAAATGAAATATTGTTCATGATGTGGGTAAGAGAAACTGGTGTAATCCCAGCTGCACTTTGTGGTATTATTTCAGCAATGAAAGTTCCTGGATATGAAGTAATTTCATCAGTAGTATTTATGTCTATATTAATTACATTAGTAATACAAGGAAGCACTACAAAATTGGTAGCTAAAAAACTTGGATTATTAGAAGAAGAAGTGATAAATATAAGCGAAAAGGTATCAACTTTTTAGTTTTTCACTTTAAAGGATACATAATAATGGCTATTTTAAGGTTATCTAGTGATAATTATTGAAGTAGCTATTTTTTATGTAAAAATGAATTTACATAATTTACATATTGCATATATTTATTATCAAAATTTGTTGAAGCTGTGATATAATTAGTTGTATTTAAAATAAGAATAGCGAATAAGGGAGGAAATTTATGTTTACGGTTATAGATATTGTACAACCAGATACAGTGGAAGAGGCGTACTCAATTTTAAATAAAAGAAAAACTAATCAAGTAATTGGTGGAAGTGCTTTTTTAAGAATGGGGAAAAAAAGAATAGGAACAGGAATAGAGTTATCTAACCTAAACCTAGATTATATAAAAGAAGATAAAGAGTATGTTGAAATTGGTTCTATGACTACTTTTAGAACATTGGAAACAAGTTCAATAATAAAAGATAATTTTGGTAAAATAATAGAAGATTCAGTTAAAGATATAATAGGAATTCAGTTTAGAAATGTAGTAACAGTTGGTGCAACAGTCTTTTCTAAATATGGGTTTTCTGATTTGATAGTGGCATTGCTTTCATTAGATACAGAAGTAGAGTTATATAAGGGTGGGAGAATTAGCCTTGAAGAGTTTTTAGATAGAGATTATGGGAAGGACTTATTGACTAAGGTGTATATAAAGAAGGAAAATAAAAAAGCCTCTTATAAGTCATTGAGAAATGCAAAAAGTGATTACCCTATTTTGAATGTGTCTGTTTCAAAAGATGGTAAGAAGTTTAAGTTATGTGTAGGAGCAAGACCTCAAAAAGCTATGATTGCAAAAAAAGCTAGTGAATTTTTATCTAATAATGAAATTAATAAAGCTAATATAGATAGGGCAATAGAAATAGCTTCAGAGGAATTAACATTTGGTTCTAATATGAGAGCATCTAAAGACTATAGAAAAGCTATGAGTAAAGTACTTTTAAAAAGAGCTATAATGGAGGTTATTTAATGTTAGTAAAGCTTAATATAAATGGAAAAATGAAAAATATTGATATAGAGCCAGAAGAATATTTGGTTGATACCTTAAGAAAAGTTGGCAATTTAAGTGTAAAAAGGGGTTGTGATACAGGTTGTTGTGGTCTCTGTACAGTTTTAATAGATAAGAAACCTACATTATCTTGTGCGACATTAACCTTGAGAGTTTTAAATAAAGAGATAACTACAATTGAAGGTTTAGAAAATGAAGTTAAAGAATTTAGTGAAGTTTTGGTAAAAGAAGGAGCTGAACAATGTGGTTTCTGCTCTCCTGGCTTTATACTTACTGTACTTGCAATGAAAGATGAGCTTAAGAACCCTACAGACGAAGAAATAAAACATTATTTAACAGGAAATTTATGTAGATGTACAGGATATATGGGACAGTTAAGAGCTATCAAAACTTATCTGGAGGTAAAGTAGAATATGAATATAGTTGGAAAAGGAATTGAAAAAATAGATGGAATGAGTATAACAACAGGAAAACCTGTATATACTGATGATTTAGCAGCAAAAGATGCTTTAATAGTAAAGATACTTAGAAGCCCTTATGCTTATGCAAAGATAAAAGATATAGATACATCAAAGGCAGAAATGGTTGATGGTGTTGAATGTATTTTAACATATAAAGATGTACCAAAATCTAGATTTACACTTGCTGGTCAAACCTATCCAGAGCCATCACCTTATGATAGGCTAATTCTTGAAGATGTTGTGAGATATGTTGGTGATGAGGTAGCCATAGTTGCAGCTATAGATGAAAAAAGTGCAGTTAAAGCAATGAATCTTATAAAGGTAAATTATGAAGTACTAACACCTGTTTTGAATTTTGAAGAGGCAATCGGAAATAAAACTATAGTACATGATGAAGATAGACATTGTAATTTTGAAATAGGTATGCAGAGAGAAAAGAATATAGTGTCACATCATGACTATACAAAAGGTGATATAGAAGAAGTATTAAGTAATTGTGACATAGTGATTGAAGAAACATATTATACTCAAGCTCAAGCCCATGCAATGATGGAGACGTATAGATCATATAACTATTTAGATCATGCTGGAAGACTAGTTGTAGTAAGTTCAACTCAAATACCATTTCATGTTAAAAGACATCTATCCCGTGCATTAGAACTACCAGCTAGTAAAATTAGAGTTATAAAACCTAGAATTGGTGGTGGCTTTGGTGGTAAACAAACTGCTTGTGTTGAGATTTTTTCAGCTATTGTAACTTTAAAAACAGGTAAGCCAGCTAAAATAATATATGATAGAAAAGAAACTTTTAATTGTTCGACTAGTAGACATGCAATGAAACTAAAAGTTCGACTAGGTGCTACTAATGATGGAATAATAAAGGCTATCGATATAAATGCACTTTCAGATACAGGAGCATATGGAGAACATGCTTCTACAACTATTGGCTTAGTTGGGGAAAAGACTTTACCAATGTATAATAAGGTTGAGGCAACAAGATTTATCGCAGATGTAGTTTATACTAATAAAATGCCAGCAGGTGCACTTAGAGGGTATGGAGCTTCTCAAGGCTGTTTCGCTGTTGAATCAACTATAAACATGTTAGCTGACAAATTAAAAATGGACCCAACGGACTTGAGATTAAAAAATGTAGTAACACAAGGTGAAACTACCTTTGCATATGGAAAAACTTTAAATAGTGTAGACTTAGTAAAATGTATAAATAAAGGGAAAGAACTTATCGGATGGGATGAAAAATATCCTTGTAAGCATCTTGAAAATGGAAAAGTTAGAAGTGTGGGTATGGCAATTACTATGCAGGGTTCTGGTATACAAGGGCTTGATAAATCTTCAGCTGAAATAAAACTAAATGACTGTGGAGACTATACACTTATGATAGGTTCTACTGATATGGGTACAGGAAGTGACACAATTCTAGCTCAAATGGCTGCTGAAATTCTTGAGACAAGTATTGAAAATATAACAGTTATATCAGCAGATACAGATTTGGTCCCATATGACCCAGGTTCATATGCTTCAAGTACCACTTATGTAACTGGGATGGCAGTAGTTAAGGCAGCTCAGGATTTAAGGGATAAAATAATATCTGCTGGAGCAACTAAACTAGGTGTAGATAAAGACGAATTAGAATTTGATGGTATAAAATTAACTAGTAAAGAATGCAGTACTTCGTTATTTGACATAGCAGTTGACTCTACAATTGGACCAAATACTAATCAATTAATAGGTCTCGCATCTCATGGTAGTCCAGTATCACCACCACCTTTTATAGCTGGTTTTGCAGAAACTGAAATTGATAAAGAAACTGGAAAAGTTGACTTATTAAATTATGTAGCCATAGTGGACTGTGGAACAGTTATAAATAAAAACTTAGCAAAGATACAGGTTGAAGGTGGAATTGTTCAAGGTATTGGAATGGCAATGTTTGAAGAAGTTAGATATACAGAAAAAGGTAACATGGATACAAACACATTTATGCAATATAAGATTCCAGCTAGATGTGATATTGGAAATGTGGAAGTTGATTTTGTTGAAAACTATGAGCCAACAGGACCTTTTGGAGCTAAATCTGTTGGAGAGGTTGTTATAAATACACCTTTACCAGCAATACAAGAAGCTGTTTTTAATGGTGTTGGGGTTAGAGTAAATACACTTCCTATTACACCTGAAAAAGTTTTTATGGAAATGAATAAGTAAGTATTTTATACAGATTTTAGACTAGTTTTACATGTTAAACAACCAGTTATGTCATACCTGTTGAAAGATATTTAATAAGTAGTTATTATAATATTATGAAACTTTACTTGTAAAATATAAAATTAACTAAGGGGATGATGTTTTGGCTGGAAATCTAAATAATATGAGAGCAGTAAATAATTTTAGAGGAGATAATAACATTTTAGAATGTTTAGTCAGCTTTGAGGGTCGTTCAATAAGTCAGAGAAAAGCAAGGGTATTTTTTAAGGAAATGAAGAATCAAATAGAAATCGACTTCGTAGAAGAAGAAATTTCTAAACTTGTTGAAAATGTTGTTTTAAATACATCATATCAAGAAATGTTATATGATGAAATAGAGAAACAGCTGGAAATTGATTGTGTAGGAACTTGGATGATATTATCTAAATTAAAAGATGCTAGAGTTCATTGATTTTAAAATAAATTATTAGAGCCTAATTTTAAGGCTCTTTTTTAATGTTTTTAATTAAGATATAAACTTATTTTAATTTATATATATGATAATTATAACATATATTTAAAATCTAACTATTTAATTTTATATGTATTCTATTGTATAATATAAATTAGATTAATAAAATAGTTCGTTAAAATAATTTATTTATTTTAAATTATTGTTTAAGTTTATAAATTTTGTATAAAATAAAATTATATTATTAATTTTTAGCAATAAAATTTTCACTAGGAGAGATATATGAGAAGAAATAGTACCAATATAGCAGTAACAGCAGTTGTTACATCAATTTATGCAGTTTTAACTTTATCATTAGGATTTATAAGTTATGGACCAATACAATTTAGGATAGCCGAGATTATGATGCTTCTAGCATTTTTAGATAAGGGATATATAGTAGGTCTTACATTAGGTTGTTTTTTAGCCAATGTAATAGGTCCATATGGTGTACCTGATATAATTTTTGGAACATTTGCCACATTTGTAAGTGCAAGTTTAGTGTATATTACTAGAAAGTTAGGCGGTCAAAATAAAAGCACATTAATTATAGCTTCTATATGGCCTACTATCATAAATGCAATTGTAGTTGGATTAATGTTAAATATATTTTTTGGACTTCCTCTAATATTATCGATGATACAAGTAGGTTTTGGAGAATTTGTAGTAGTAACCTTGGTAGGAGTACCATTCTTTTGTTTTTTAATGAAAAAATATAGAAATATCATTGATATTAAGTTTTAGAGTGCAGAAAGTTATTTTGTAGATTAAAAATTAGTGTGAATTAAGAATAGTATTATTATAAGGGGGATTTTATTTGTCAAAGATAAAGAGATTAACTGATGTTTGGACATATATTAATGATAGACAAAAGTTTACAATCAAAGAGTTGTCAGAGAAGTTTAATCTTTCAACTAAAACTATTCAACGATATTTAATAGAATTAAATGAAATGGGGCTTCCAATTAAAGCAGAAAAAGGTAGAAATGGAGGTTATAGGGTATTAAATAATAGCTATATACCTCCTGTTATATTTACAGAAAAAGAAGTTATGTCTATAGTTTTTGCATTTAAGTCACTACAAGTTTACAATTTTTCACACATAAAAAAAGAAATTGATTCTATAATTAAAAAAATAAATTATAATCGTGAAAGTAGTGCAAAAATAGGTATAAACAACATTGAAAAATATATTGAGTTTATAGCTAATTATAAAAATATTGATGCCAATATTGTGACTGAATTTTTCAGGTCTTCATCAAACTCTTGTGTTTTAAATATCAAATATAAATCTGGAAATCAGTTGCTGGAGAAAAAAATATGCCCAATAGGTATATATTTAAATGAAGGATTTTGGTTTTCACCAGTGTATGACTATGAAAGTGATAATATTATACTAATACATATAGACAAAGTACTGGAAATTGAAAAAGTAGGAGAGTCTAAAAAAGCATGTATAAGTTTGAAAAGTTGGCTAGATTCAGTATATAGCAAGTTAAATGAAGAGATGGCAATTACTAAGAAAACTAGTGAAATTGTTCATTTGCATGTATTACTCACAAAAGAAGGTATTTCTAAAATAACTAGAAGTTTTTTAGATTTGGATATAGAATTAAATGAAAATGGAAGTGGAACAATTAGTAAATTTATAAAGTATGAAGAAATAGATTGGTGGATATCTACATTATTTTCAATAGGAAAAGATGCTAAAGTTATAGAACCAAAATTTATGAATAAATTACTTTATGATAGGGCTAAAGAGTTAAAATATTTTTATGAAGAAAATATGATATAATATTTAAAAATGTTAAAATTAAATAATTATTAAGGAGATATATATTATAATGGAAAGTTTTAATAAGAATGCTAAGATAATTGGTATTGGAGCTAAAGGTATTAATATAATAAATGAAATAGAAGAAAAAGTAAAAATAAATATGGATATAGAAAAAATTACTATGAATCAAGAGGTTGAAAAAGAATATGTTAGAAGTCTTTTAGATGGAGTTGACATATTATTTTTAGCATATTCAACTGAAGATAAACAAAGTCGAGAAGTTATAAAAGCTATTTCATACATGTCTAATGAAAGACGAATTTTATCTATAGGTATAAATTCTTCAGAAGAAGAAAATAAAGATGACTTAGGAATTAATAGAGAATTTAAAGTCAATGAAAATAGTATTTTAAAATTTGTTGATTTGATGAATGTTATGATAGAATCTATTTCAGACTCTTGTATGATAAATATAGATATAAGTGATTTAAAAGAAGCTATTATAAGTGATAAAGGGATTAAGTATTCTTTTGAAGAATTTGAAGATTCAAAACAGCACAGTGAAATAGTAGATATTTTATTTGAAAATATGGAACATTTTGGTGAAGAATTTATTGGGAAAAAAGGTATAGTTTTTGTTGAAGGAAATGATAAATTTTCACTAGTTGAATTAAATGATTTGATGAATAATATTCAAAGTAAGGTAGAAGAAGGCTATGAAATAATATTTTCTTTATACTTAAAAGAAAATTTAGATGGAAAGATTAAAGTGGGAATGTTATATAATTAATGTATTTTAGATATTAAGGAGAAGTATATGTCTGAAAATATAAATGTTACAGAGTATTGGCTAATGGAAGAATTTTTTTATCAAGAGACAGATACACCACAAATTTTTAAAGAAGAAAGCATAATTGCATTGGGATTTGATATAAAAATAAATTTAAAAAAAGTGCTTAATATGGGAAAAAAATCTGAAAAATACATTAATGAGAACTGTAATGACAAAGATTTTATAAAAAAATTTATTTCAGTTAAAAAAGGAGATTATTTTCTATATAAGGCATATCAAAATGTAGAAGAAAAAATTAAGTATAGTGTTCTTATTGGTATTGTTGAAGAAAGTTTTGAAAATGGTTATGAATTAAGTCATATCTTGGGTCATACATTACCTATAAAATGGATGTACACATTTGATACAGTTTTAAATTGTAAAATATATACGAGTGAGTTTTATAAATTAAATAATGAAGATATAAATACATATTTAGACATTATTAAATTGCAACATAATAAATCATTAAAAAAAAGAATAGAAGAAAATGACAATAATAAATGGTACCTAAAAAACTATTATTATATAGATGTAGATAAGTGTGTAGAGAATGAAGAACTGTTTATTCAACCCACTAATTTAGAACAATTAGAAAACTTGAAAAATATAAATACAGATGATTATATTCTAGTATATAATAGCGAAAAAGTAAGTTACGAAAATGACCATACAATGAAAAGCTTATTTGGTGTTTGTCAAGTTAAAGAGGGTTTTGATAAAGACAAAATAACTACTTCAGAAGGTGGATGTTTTTTACCTGTAGAATGGATAGAAAATGAAAAAGAGAATATTGATGGAAATGCATGGGTTATCTTTGAAAATAATAATTTAGTTGAAAAATATATAAAAAGATGTATTAATAAAATTCCATTAAATACCATACTTTATGGTCCACCAGGGACGGGTAAAACATATAATGCAAAACAAATAGTTTATAATTTAATAAATGAAACTAGTTTAAAAAATAATGATTGTACAAGTTATGTAGATTATAAAAATAATGTAGAATTTTGTACTTTTCATCAATCATATGGATATGAAGAGTTTATAGAAGGTCTCAAATCCGATGGTGAAGGTAATTTTAAGCCAGAAGATGGTATATTGAAGGAAATATCTATAGAAGCATGTTACGATGGGTTGAAACTTGAAAAGAAGCTAAATCTTGAGTTAGAAAAAGATACTTTAACTATAGAAGATGTAAAGGCAAGAAAAAAGATGTTGGTACTTGATAATATAAAAGATGTTGAGAACTTTAATTTTGAAGAATCAGAAAACTATGTTTTAATAATAGATGAAATCAATAGAGGAAATATATCTAAAATATTTGGGGAATTAATAACATTATTAGAAGATGATAAAAGACTTACTAAATCAAATCAAACTATCGTAAAACTACCATATTCAAAAGAAAGATTTTCTCTACCTCCAAATTTATATATAATTGGTACTATGAATACATCAGATAAATCCATAGCTCTTTTAGATATAGCTTTGAGAAGAAGATTTGCTTTTGAAGAAATTATGCCAGACTATGATTTATTGTCCGTTGTAGATGGAATAGATGTTAAAAATATGCTATATACAATTAATAAGAGAATAGAGTTTTTATATGATAGAGACCATGTTATTGGACAGGCCTACTTACTAAATGTAGAAAATATTGATGATATAGTGGCCGTATTTAGAAAAAAAATAATACCACTTCTTCAAGAATATTTCTATTATGACTCAGAAAAAGTAGGACTTATTTTAGGTGGTATAGGTAAAAATGAAAAGGACAAATATATTGTTTATAAGGAAGAAATCACAGCATCTAAATTATTTAAAAATAATAATTCATCAATAATGGAAAGTAAAGTTAATTATTGTATAAAACGAAATATATCTATTGAGGAGTTAAAAAATATATATGAGTAAAAATATATATGTAAAGGAAACTTATGAATGGATAAAAGTAGGTAATGGTGAAAATGAACTTACAGAAACTGAATATGAAAAATTACTTAAATATCTGGATAATAATAATGATGTGTTAAAGAGTAATATAATAGATATCAGATATAAAAAACTGAGATTCATAAATTATGTAGGTGTTATATATTTTGAAAATGTAATATTGGAGATACTTCCAAAGCTGTCATTAAGTAATGATATTGTAAAAGATAGAGAAATGCTATTACAAATGCTTTCTACATGTAATAAGATTCCAATTATAATAAACGAAAATATAAAATCAAGTTTAAAAAATTATAATCTCATGAATTTTTTTGTTATGTATTTTATTGAAAGTATGCAAATGCAAATTAAGAGAGGGATTTATTTTGAATATATAAATAAGATAGATAATTCGAATGTTGTAAAAGGCAAGATATTAATAAGTAAATATGCAAGAGAAAAAAATATATCTCCAATGAAAATAAAATGTGAATATGATGAGTATAGCGAAAATAATTTTTTGAATCAAGTTTTAAAAAAGGCATGTGTATCTATATTATGTAGAGTAAATGACAATTTAATTCAAAATAAGATAAAAAAAATTTTGAGTTATTTTTATAATGTGGACTTAGTTTATATAAATAGAGAAGAACTATTGGATTACAAATTTTATAAAAATAATGATAGATTTAAAGATTGTTACTCATTGGCGAAACTTATACTTTTAAATTTATCGATGGATAACAGCGAAAATAATCAAGATGCATTTTCTATATTATTTGAAATAAACATTTTATATGAAGAATATATCGGAAACTTAATAAAAAATATATGGAATAATGAATTTAGAGAAACGTATATACAAGATAAAAGTAAATTTCTTTTAAAAAATGAGCAAACAGGAAAGAAAACTTTTAATTTAAGACCAGATATAGTTTTATATGATTCAAAATATGAATCTGAAATCATAATTGATACAAAATGGAAAGCTATTGAATTGGATTCAAATATCTTCTATAGATCAAGTGATATATATCAGATGTATGCATATATAACATCTTATGAAAATGCAAAAAGGTGTATATTATTATATCCTTGTATTAAAAAAGATAAAAATTATAGCTCTTGGAGATTATTGGAGTCGTTTAAAGGTAAATTTATAGAAGCAAAAACTGTAAGATTGGATAATATAAAAAACACCATATCTGATTTGAAAAAAATAATTTTTAATTATAAATTTTAAAAATAAGAATTATAAAAATAATAAAAATACATTGTATAAAGCAATAAACAATTTTATAGCATATAAGAACTATAAAAAAATAATAAATGAAAATTTTTGTAAACTATTTTAGATGTTAAACATGGCACTATAATTGCTTATTTAGCATAGAATGCTTGCAAAATAAAGAAAGTATACCTGCTAAATTGAAATTTAAGTAGGTATATTTTTTCTTAAGCTTCATTTGAAAATTAAAATATTATTGTAAAATTATAACTAAGCTTTTCTGTTATGATATAATTAAATAGATAATTTAAATGATGATTATATATAATACTTATTTGGAGTTGATATTTTATGGATAAACACAGTGATTCAGTAATGTATGGTGGAATGGAAGTATACAATATTTGGGGAACAACAACAGTAGACTCTATAATTGGGGAGTCTGATGTAATGCTTGCTCTTAAAAATAGAATTTGTAAAATTGGAAATAGTGATTCTACTGTAGCGATAACTGGAGAAAGTGGCACTGGAAAAGAGTTAATAGCAAGAGCCATTCATCTCGCAGGAAACAGAGGGAATAAAACATTCGTTGCTATAAACTGTGCTGCTATACCAGAGCCCTTGCTAGAAAGTGAACTTTTTGGGTATACAAAAGGAGCTTTTAGTGGGGCAGATTCAAAAGGCAAAATTGGTAAATTTGAATTAGCTAATGGAGGAGTTGTATTTCTAGATGAGATAGGGGATATGCCAATTCAATTACAATCAAAGCTTTTGAGAGTGTTACAGGAAAAGAAGTTTACAAGAATAGGTTCAAATGAACTAATTGATATAGATGTTAGAATTATATCAGCTACTAATAGAGATTTATTTGAGTTGGTTAAAGAAAATAAATTTAGAGAAGACTTATATTATAGATTAAATGTAATACCTCTAGAAGTACCTCCTCTTAGAGATAGAGGAGATGATATACAAATATTAATAAATAATTTTATAGATAAATATTCAAGGAAGATGAAAAAAAATGTATACCATATAGAGCCAGATGTAGAACATATGCTGCTTAAATATCCGTGGCCAGGAAATATAAGAGAATTAGAAAACACTATAGAATTGGCTTTAAATCTTCTTGAAGAAGATGGGATAATACATAAAGGTATAATAAATAGAAAGATAATTGAATATTTTAAGTTGAACAAAATAAATATAAAATTACTTGAGGAAAGTGACTATGAAATAAATATGGAACAAGATATACTTACCCTTGAAGAATTTGAGAGAGCATATATAAAAAAGGTATTAAAGTTTTATGGAAATGATACTAAATCTAAAAAGTTAGCTGCTAAAAAGCTTGGAATATCGCTAGCAACATTGTATAGAAAGATAGATGTATAGTAATTATTCTTTTAATTCTCAATTCTAAAATTTGAAATTATAAAATTGATAAAAATCACTTGAAAAACTATTTTCTAAGTGATTTTTTTTGTAATAAGATTTTATTATCCAAAAATAAAAAAAATTTGAAAGAATTTAAAAAAAGAAATGCTTTATCAAATTATTAAATACTAACAAATATAATAAAAATTATATATGTAAAACAATTTTGTTAAAATATTGGCATTATAATTGCTTCATATTAAATCAAGATGACAAAATAAAAAAGAAAGGATGTTGAATAATAACTGTCATTAAAAAATAGTTGGGAGTGATAACCTTGAGTAAATATCAAAAAAGTGTATCTATGTTTGATATTGATGGAAGGCCACCAATTTTAAAGTGTTTACCACTATCAATGCAGCATATACTAGCAATGATAGTTGGAACTGTCACAGTACCTATAGTTGTGGGAGGAGCTGTTGGTGCTAGTGCCACACAAATAACACTTTTAGTGCAATATGCATTAATAATAGCTGGAATATCGACACTTATACAACTATATCCAATAGTAAATATTGGTTCAAGATTGCCTATAATTTTTGGAGTCGGTTTTACTTATGTGCCAACACTCGTAGCAGTTGGAGGAAGTTATGGACTAGCGAGCATATTGGGAGCACAATTAATAGGGGGAGTGGCTACAGTATTAATAGGAATATTTATAAAAAAGATAAGAAAATTTTTCCCTAATATAGTTGCAGGAACAGTAGTTTTTACAATTGGATTATCTTTATATCCTATAGCAATAAATTATATGGCAGGTGGTGTAAATAGCCCTACTTATGGCTCTATGCAAAATTGGGCAGTAGCAGCTATAACACTAGTGGTAGTTATAGGTCTTAGTCAATTTGCAAAAGGTTATGCAAAATTGGCAGCAATATTTTTGGGAATTATAGTTGGATATTGTGTATCTTTAGTTTTGGGCATAATAAATTTTGACCCTATTAGAGAGGCAGCTTGGTTTGCTATACCTAAGCCACTTGAATTTGGACTTAAATTTGATATACCAGTAGTAATCTCTGTAGTAATTGTAAGTATAATCAATGCTGTTCAAGCAATTGGAGATTTGTCAGCTACTACAATGGGAGGTATGGATAGAAATATAACAGATAAAGAACTGTCAAGTGGAGTAATAGGAAGTGGAATTTGTACTATGATAGGTGCTTTGTTTGGAGGTTTACCACCATCATCATATAGTCAAAATGTAGGTATGGTAGCTATGAACAAAGTAATAAGCAGATTTGTACTTGGAATAGCTGGTATATTTATGTTATTATCGGGGTTTGTACCTAAGTTTGGTGCATTGATGACAACTATACCATATTCTGTTTTAGGAGGGGCTACAATATCTATATTCAGTATGATAACAATGACAGGTATAAAGTTAATTATTACAGAAGAATTGTCATCAAGGAATATTACTATTGTAGGTTTGGCAATAGCTTTAGGTATGGGAATAACATCAGTTCCGGCAGCACAGGAAGCATTTCCTCCATTTGTAAAGTTAGTATTTGGAGAATCTCCAATAGTAATTGCGACATTGGTTGCATTTGTTTTAAATCTAATAATACCAAATAAAAGTCTAGAAGATGAAGCTAAAGAAAGAGCTGTTATGGAAAAGGCTAATTAAAAAATGATAATTTAAAAGGGTTGTTTAAATTATTTTATTATGAGATTGTTAGATTACTTCAGATAGCTATTCATTTTAATAAGAAATTTAATAAAGAGTATACATCAGACATTTAATGTTTAGTCAAAAAGAAAATCGGGGAGGGTATATTTGCACGTTTGTTAAATTTTTATAAAAATAGCTCAGTTTAGCTGTGGTTATCGGTTGAGCAATAAATTCATGGTCATAAAAATATTTATAGAAAATAATTATAAAATATTTAGTCAAGATATTTATGTATGGGAGGATTTATTTTATGAAAACACGTAATACTTCAAAATATGATGTGGATGGGATACCACCACTAAAGGAATCGGTACCTTTAGCTTTACAACATTTGTTAGCAATGATAGTAGGAAATATGGTGCCTGCAATATTAATAGCAAACGTGGTAGGACTTAACCAGGGGCAAGCGACGATGTTGATTCAAGGCTCTATGTTAGCAGCAGGTTTGGCAACGTTTTTACAATTATATCCAATACCTTTATTTAAAGGATTTAAATTAGGTTCAAGATTACCTGTAATGATGGGAATGAGTTATGTATTTTTAGGGGCCTGTCTTTCTGTAGCAGCTAAAGACGGTTTAGCAGCTCTATTTGGAGCACAAATTGCTGCTGGGGTAATCGTATTCTTTGTAGGATTTGCAGTTAAGAAAATTAGACATATATTCACTTCTATAGTTTCTGGAACTATAATAGCATGTATGGGACTTGGATTATTTGCAACAGCTATAAAGAATTTAGCAGGAGGAGAAGGTGCACAAACATTTGGAAGTCCAATAAATTTTATAGTAGGAGTTATAGTTGCTTTTGTAATAATAATGATAAATAAGTATGGTAAAGGCTTAGTTAAAAACTCTTCAATATTAATTGGAATATTAGTAGGATATGCTATATCTTTAGTTTTAGGATTAGTTGATTTTTCTGCAGTTAAAGGTGCAGCTATAGTATCTTTGCCAACACCAGCAGCTTTTGGATTGGAATTTAGACCAGAGTTAATAGTAATGTTTACTATTATTTACATAATAGGTATAGCTGATATGATGGGTGCGTGTACAATAGCAACAATAGGTGCAATGGACAGAGAGGTAACTGATGAAGAGTTATCATCAGTTGTTTTAGGAAACTCTGTAACTTCTATAATTTCATCACTATTTGCAGCTCTTCCAACTGGAGTATTCAGCCAAAACACAGTAATTGTATCTATGAATAAAGTTACAAGTAGATTTGTAATAGCATTAGGAGCACTTGTATTATTGCTAGCAGGAATATCTCCAGCATTAGGAGCAATAATGACAACTATACCATCTTGTGTTGTTGGTGGAGCAACTTTAGTAGTATTTTCATCAATAGCAATGTCTGGTTTTTCTATTATGAGTATGGATGGTTTTACTGAAGAAAATAATCTTATAGCAGGAGTATCTATAGCAACAAGCATGGGTCTTACAACTGCTCCACAAGTTTTAGACCAATTTCCAGCAACAATTGGAACTGTTCTAGGAGGCTCAAGTATAGTTTCTGGAGCAATAATAGCTATATTACTTCAAACACTATTTAAACTAAAAGGAAGTAAGAAAGCTGAAAACGTTACTTCAAATCTTGAGGAAAATATTGGATAAATGTATTAGATATGATATGAGAAAGCTATGTGATAAAATGTTGTAATGAAAGTATTAAAAGGGGGATTTAAGATGATTGATATACTAATAAAAAATGCAATAGTTGTTACAGTTAATAAAAATAGAGAAGTTATATTTGATGGAGCAATAGCTATTCAAGGTGACAGAATCTTAGATATAGGAAATACAGATGATGTTGAGGTGAAGTATACTGATGTTAAAAAGGTTATAGATGCTAAAGGAAAAGTGATATTCCCTGGATTTATAAACACTCATAATCATCTATTCCAAGTATTATTAAAAGGTCTAGGAGACGACATGGCACTTCATGAATGGTTAAACACAATGATGTTTCCATCAGCAAAGTTCTTGACAGAACAAGATACCTATGATGCTGCAATGCTTGGATGTATGGAAGGTTTAAAAAGTGGTATAACTACAATGGTTGATTATATGCATACACATAATAGACCAGGACTTACAGATGGAATAGTAAAAGCATATAAAGATTTAGGTATAAGAGGAGTAGTTGGTAGGGGCTGTATAGATTTAGGTATTCATAAAGAGCTTATAGAAGACGTGGAAACGGTTGAAAAGGATTTGAGAAGAGTATTTGAAAAATATCATAATTCAGAAAATGGAAGAATAAAAATTTGTGTAGCACCTTCTTCAATGTGGGCTATATCTGAAGAAATGGGTAAAATGCTTTGGAATATAGTCAAAGAGTATGATTCATACTTCACAGTTCATATTTCTGAAACTGAATTTGCAAGAACAGCAACAAAAGATATACATGGGGAAATAGATATAAAATTACTTGAAAAATGGGGAATAGTAGGTCCAGAGGTTGTAGCAGTGCATTGTGTATGTATAACTGATGAGGACATGGAAATGCTTAAAAAGTATGATATAAAAGTTTCTCATAATGTTGCAAGTAATATGTATCTTGCTTCTGGTGTTGCACCTGTTCCAGAAATGTTAAAGAAGGGTATAAATGTAAGCTTAGGTCTTGATGGTGCAGCAAGTAACAATGCACAAGATATGGTAGAACTTATGAAATTAACTGCTTTACAACATAAGGTAAACAATTGTGACCCTCTTGCAATTTCTGCAGAAAAAGTCCTTGAAATGGCTACAATTGAGGGAGCAAGAACTCTTAGAATGGAAGATGAAATAGGTTCTTTAGAGGTTGGAAAAAAAGCTGATTTAGTAATATTTAACTCAATGCTTTCTCCAAAATCAATACCTCTTCACAATCCTGTATCAACTTTGGTATACTCAGCTAGTATGCACAATGTAGAAAGTGTCTTAGTTGATGGAAATATAATACTTGAAAATGGTAGAGTTACTACAATTGAAAGTGAAGAACAAGTCTTATTGAATGCTCAACATGCAGCAGAAGAATTATGTAAGAGAGCTAATGTAACTAATAGAATGGAAGGGCATAAGTGGAATAGCTTATACTAGTATAAAAACAAACTTGTAATAATATTCTATTACAACATTAGTTTATCTGTAGGAGGAGAAAATGGAAAAAATAAAATTAAATATTAATGATTACATGTATGAAGTAGAAGTTGAAAAGAATGAAACTCTTTTGCATGTACTTCGTGAAAAATTAAATCTAACTGGAGCGAAACAAGGTTGTAATAGTGGCAGTTGTGGAGCATGTAAAGTTTTGATAGATGGAGTAGATATAAAATCTTGTAAACTTCTTGCAAGGAACTGTGAAGATAAAGTTATATACACTATAGAAAGTTTTGCTAATGGAGAAAATCTTCATCCAATACAAGAAGCTTTTATAGAAGTTGGAGCTGTACAATGTGGATATTGCACTCCTGGCATGATTATAACTACACAAGCTCTTTTAAATAGAAATTCATCTCCTAGTGAAGATGAGATTAGAGAGGCTTTTAAAGAAAATCTCTGCAGATGCACAGGATATATAAAAATTATAGAAGCTGTAAAATTATCTGCAGCTAGATTAGGAGGTAGATAGTTATGGAAAAAGTCATAGGAAAATCATACCCTCTAAAAGATGCAGCTTTAAAAGTTACTGGTCAAATGAAGTATGTAGCAGACATGAAACCGCAAAATGCACTTCATGCTAAAATGCTTTTAAGCCCAGTAGCACATGCAAAAATAAAAAGTATAGATACAAGTGAAGCCGAGAAAATCGTTGGAGTTAGAGCCATAGCTACACATCTCAATACATCACAGAGAAAATATAATGGTTCTTTACGATTTTATGAACATAATATACCTGAAAATGAAGTTATTTTTTCAGATACAGTTAGATTTGTAGGTGACCGTGTAGCAGCAGTTGCAGCAGAAACACCAGAAATAGCAGAAAAAGCTGTAAAACTTATAAAAGTAGAATATGAAGAATTACCAGCTATATTTACTATACAAGATGCAATAAAAGAAGATGCTATATGTATACACGGAGATTCAAACATGGTTTCTCAAAATAATATAAATGGTGGAGATGTAGAAAAAGGTTTTAAAGAATGTGACTACATCTTTGAAGACGAATACTCTACTCCTGCTATACATCATAGTGCAATAGAAACTCACAGCGTAATTGCACATTATGATTATAATGATAAATTGATTGTACATACACCTTGCCAAAATACATTTGGTTTTAGAATAATATTATCTCAAATTTTTGGGATGTCATTAAATAAGATAAGAGTTATAAGACCTGCTATTGGAGGTTCATTTGGTGGGAAATTAGAAATGACAATTGAGCCAGTAGCAGCAGCATTGTCAAAAATGACGAGAAGACCAGTCAAAATGGTTCTTACAAGAAAAGAGTCTATGATATCAACAAGAACTCGTCATGGGTCTTTTGTAAAACTAAAAACTGGTGTAAATAAAGATGGAGAAGTAATAGCACAGGAGATAAAAATATACACAAATACAGGTGCATATGCATCAAGTGCTTTAAATGTTATAGGAGCACTTAGCCATAAAGTGTTTAAAGTCTATAAAATACCAAATATAAAATTTACTGGAATACCAGTATATACAAATACACCAATAGCAGGTGCCATGAGAGGTTATGGTTCACCTCAAATATTTATGGCTCAACAAGCTCAATTTGCAAAAATAGCTAAGAAAATAGGTATGGATTTAGTAGATTTTCAAAATAAGAATGCTGTAGAGCCAGATGATGTTGATATAATCTTCCACGGTTCTCTTGGCAATCCTAGAGTTCTTGATTGTATTGAACAAGGTAAAAAAATGTTTAAATGGGATGAGAAGAAAGCTCTTCCAAAAGAAGAAGGAAATTATTTAAGAGGTATAGGTATGGCAATAGGTGCACATGGTAATGGAGTTTTTGGTGCACATAGAGATGTTGTCACATTGACTCTTAAATTAAACGAAGATGGTACACTAACACTACTTACGGGAGCACATGATATGGGTAATGGTGTTGTAACTATGCAAACAATGATGGTAGCTGAAGTTTTGGGAATAACTCCTGATAAAGTTGATACTTTTGAAACTGATACTGATGCATGTACATTTAATCTTGGAGATTATGCAAGTAGAGGTGTATTTGTAGAAGGTGGAGGAGCTAAAAAGACAGCAGAAAAATTAAAGACTTTAATACTGGAAGAAGCAGAAAAATTACTCGAAATTTCAAAAGAAGAGCTATATCTAGACAATGGATATGTAATCAGTAAACTTGATGAAAATATTAAAGCATCATTATCTGATGTTGCAGTATATAGTCAAAGTAAGTCTTTGAGAGAATTGACAGTTGTTGAAGATTACTCTTCTCCAGCAGGTATTACTTCTTATGGTGTACATTTTGCTGAAGTTTTAGTAGATAAAGAAACTAAAGATGTAAAAGTAGTTGATTTTGTAGCTGTACATGATGTTGGTAGAGTTATAAATCCTCTAAATTTAGAAGGTCAATTAGAAGGCGGAATTCATATGGGGTTAGGTTATGCGTTAAGTGAAGAGCTAGCCTTTGATGAGCAAGGAAGACCTAAAGCTACTGATTTTAAAAATTATAAATTATTTAGAACTGTCGATATGCCAAAGTGTCAAGTTGCATTTGTAAATAGTTATGAAAAAGCTGGACCTTTTGGTGGCAAGAGTATTGGTGAATGTGCAGTTGTACCAGTTGCACCTGCTGTAGCAAATGCAGTATATGATGCAACTAATGTAGAGATACATTCATTGCCAATAAAATTAAAATAATAATACTTAAACTTAAAATGAAACTTTATTAAAGTTATAGAAAGTAATAAAAATAGATTTATTTGATGAGGAGATATTGTTATGGCAAAGATATTAGGTATTTGTGGAAGTCCACGTAAAGGAGCAACAGAATATGCAGTATTAGAAGCTTTGAAAGAAGCTGAAACTATACCTGGTATAGAGACTGAGTATTGGTCAGTTAGAGGGAAAAAAATAAGTCCTTGTGTGCATTGTGATGCATGTATAAGAAAAGAGACTATGTGTATCATAAAAGATGACATACAAGAATTAGAGCAAAAAATATTAGAAGCAGATGGAATTATAGTGGGTTCTCCAGTGTATGATATGAATATAACTGCTCAACTTACAGCAGTATTTAATAGACTTCGTCCTATGTATTTAGTTCATCCAGGAAAACTTCAAAATAAAGTTGGGGCAGCTATAACTACTGGTGGAACTAGATATGGTGGTCAAGAATTAACAAAACTTCCTATAATAAATTTCTTCTTAATGCATGAAATGTTAGTATCTGGAGGCTTAGGAGGATGCTACATAGGCGGTACAATATGGAGTAAAGATGGAAAAGCAAAAGGGGCTCAAGAAGACGAAACAGGTATGGACACAGTAAAAAGACTTGGAAAAGGTGCTGCAGAAGCAGTTATGGTTTCTAAGTTTGGTCTTGAAAAATGGAATCTTGTAAAAGAAGAATTAGATGTTAAAAAAGATGAAAAATCACCTCTTAGAGACCATTAAAAAGCAATTACTTCTTCAAAAAAAATAAAGACATATGGATATGTGAGATATAAAGTTGACACTCTAAGGGAAAAGGAAATATAGCATTTTACTTTAATCTGACAGATGATAATTACAAATCTGCAATTATTTATGTGAATGCCAAAAGTAGTATTGTTTGTTTCACTTTATCACAAAATTCCATAACTGAAAACTAAGTTGATACAGTTACAAACTTATATACATACGAGTTGAATTTTTACTATTCGCTCAATAAAAAATAGTGATGTAATAAAATATTACATCACTATTTTATGTCTTTTATTAAATATTTTATAGATTTATATGTCAAAAAATACATAAGGAATACGTTTTAAGTATTAATTTTTAAATTTTAAAAATGAGAATTAAAAAGTGAGAAGATGAAAAAGGTTTTTTTATTATCAAATTCTATATACATTAGATAACCTAATAGATAAAAGTAAAAAAAGTTGAAAGTATTGCAAATTCTATGCTAAATAGCCACAGAAAAATATTTGATATATATTAAGTGTTGGCATGTTAATTGCTAATATATAGAGTATAAAAATTTAACAATAATTTGGAGGTATTTTAGATGCTAAAAGAAATTAAATGGAAAGTAAACAATCTGCCAAAGGGCGATAAAGAAAATTGTATCAAATTTTTAAATGAAGAAGAAATAACTAAGGTTAGAAACTTCCATAAAAGCTTTCCTCAATATAAAGAAACTCCATTAGCAAACCTAGAAGGTTTAGCAAAAAAATTAGGTGTTGCAGGAGTATATGTTAAGGATGAATCTTATAGATTTGGATTAAATGCATTTAAAGTTTTGGGTGGTTCTTACTCTATGGGTAAATACTTAGCTCAAAGATTAGATACAGATATATCAGAGTTAGGATATGAAAAATTAACTTCAGATGAAATAAAAGAAAAATTAGGAGAAATAACTTTCTTTACAGCTACAGATGGAAATCATGGTAGAGGAGTTGCTTGGACAGCTAATAAATTAGGTCAAAAATCTGTTGTATTAATGCCAAAAGGTTCTTCTGAATTTAGATTAAATAAAATCAAGGGAGAAGGTGCAGATGCTAGTATAACAGACTTAAATTATGATGACGCAGTAAGATTAGCTAATGATTATGCAGAAGCTGATGACCATGGAGTAATGGTTCAAGATACAGCATGGGATGGATATGAAGAAATACCAGCATGGATAATGCAAGGATATGGAACTATGGCTCAAGAAGCTATAGAACAATTAAAAGAATATGGAGTAGATAGACCAACACATGTATTTGTGCAAGCAGGAGTTGGTTCGCTTGCTGGTGCAGTTCAAGGATATGTTGCTTCAATATATGATGAATGCCCAATAACAGTAGTAGTAGAAGCTGATGAGGCAGATTGTTACTATAAATCAGCAGAAGCAGGAGATGGAAAACCAAGATTTGTAGGTGGAGATATGCCAACTATAATGGCAGGTCTTGCTTGTGGAGAACCAAATACTATAGGATTTGAAGTATTAAAAAATCATGCAGCAGCATTCGTTTCAGCACCAGACTGGGTTTCTGCTAAAGGTATGAGAACATTGGGGAATCCTTTAAATGGTGATGAAAAAGTAATCTCTGGAGAGTCTGGAGCGGTTACAACTGGTCTTTTAATAGCAGCTATGGAAAGAGAAGATTTAGCTGACTTAAGAAGAGATTTAAAGTTAGATGAAAATTCAAGAGTACTTTTAATAAGTACAGAAGGAGATACTGACCCTGATAAATACAGAAGTATAGTTTGGGATGGAGAGTATCCAAGCATATAGATAATTATTAAAATATTATCTTTATCAAATAACCATTTACATATTAAAAAGATTATAAGTTCTAAAATTTAGAAATTATATAAATTATAAAGGCTTAAATTAAAATATACATTTATAAAATCTAGGGGGATAACGAAATGCTAAACGAACAAAGAAAACAAGAAGTAACTGAGATATGTCAAAAACTAATCCAAAATCCTAGTTCTTCTGGAAATGAAGAAGGGGTTGTAAAAGCAATAGAAGAATCTTTTGAAAAATTAGGCTTTGATAGCTGGTCAAGAGATAGATATGGAAATATAGTAGGATGCATAAAGGGAAATAGACCAGGTAAAAAAATATTATTTGATGGTCATATAGATACAGTTCCAGTTCCAGATGCAAGTAAATGGACTGTTCCTCCTTTTGAAGGAAAAATAGTAGATGGAAAGATATATGGTAGAGGAACTTCTGATATGAAAGGTCAGTATACTGCAATGATGTCTGCTGTAGCGTATTTTGCTAAAGACACTAATAAAGACTTTGCTGGTGAATTATATGTAGCAGGAGTTGTTCATGAAGAAATATTTGAAGGAGTTTCAGCTAGAGAAATAAGTAAAGCTGTTAAACCTGATTATGTTGTAATCGGAGAATCTTCAGAACTAAACTTAAAGA